>CAZQBJ010000041.1:0-13506 GCA_964591465.1 uncultured Brevundimonas sp. | reverse complement strand
GCTGAACCAGGTGTCCAGCACGTCCTCGTCCTGGCTCAGCGACGTCTCGGCCCCGTAGTGGCGCCGGGCGGCGGCCCGGACCTCCTCCTCGGACTCCTCGACGAAGATGTGCCCGTCCGGCCCGTACCAGGCCGGGATGCGGTGGCCCCACCACAGCTGGCGCGAGATGCACCACGGCTCGATGTTGCGCAGCCACTCGAAGTAGATTTTCTCGTAGCTCTTCGGTTCGAAGACCGTGTCGCCCTGCTCCACCGCCTTGATCGCCGGCTGGGCCAGGGTGTGGGCGTCGACGTACCACTGGTCCGTCAGCCACGGCTCGATGACCACGCCCGAGCGGTCGCCGTGCGGCACGACGTGGCGGGTCTTCTCGACCGCCTTCAGCCAGCCCTCTTCCTCGGCGCGCGCGACGATGGCCTTGCGCGCCTCGAAGCGGTCCATGCCGACATAGTCGTCCGGCACGTCGGGGGTGTCGGCATTGGTGATGCGGGCGAAGGCGTCCAGCACGTTCAGCGCCGCCAGTCCGGCGCGCTTGCCGACTCCGAAGTCGTTGAAGTCGTGCGCCGGGGTGATCTTCACCGCGCCCGAGCCCTTGGTCGGATCGGCGTAGTCGTCGGCCACGATGCGGATGCGGCGGCCGGTGATCGGGTGGTCGATCGCCTTGCCGACCTGGCCGGCGTAGCGCTCGTAATCGGGGTGCACGGCCACGGCGGTGTCGCCGAGCATGGTCTCCGGCCGGGTGGTGGCGACGACGATATAGTCGCGGGTCTCCCATTCCGTCGGCTTGCCGTCCTCATCGAAAGCGACCGGGTGCTCGTAGGTCACGCCGTCGGCCAGCGGGTAGGCGAAATGCCAGTAATGGCCGTCGACTTCGCGCTGCTCGACCTCGAGATCCGAGATGGCGGTCTGGAAGTGCGGGTCCCAGTTCACCAGCCGCTTGTCGCGATAGATCAGCCCCTGCTTGTACAGCTGGACGAAGACCTTGCGCACGGCGGCGTTCAGCCCCTCGTCGAGGGTGAAGCGCTCGCGGCTCCAGTCGCAGCTGGCCCCCAGCCGGCGCAGCTGGCGGATGATCGTGCCGCCGCTTTCGGCCTTCCACGCCCAGACCTTCTCGACGAAGGCCTCCCGGCCCAGGTCCCGGCGGCTGATATTGCCCTCGGCGGCCAGCTGGCGCTCGACCACCATCTGGGTGGCGATGCCGGCGTGGTCCGTGCCGGGCAGCCACAGCACGGCCTTGCCGCGCATGCGGTGAAACCGCGTCAGGACGTCCTGCAGGGTGTTGTTCAGCGCATGGCCGATGTGCAGCGAGCCGGTGACGTTCGGCGGCGGGATGACGATCGCGTACGGCTCGGCCGCCGGGTCGTCCTTGGGCGCGAACAGGCCGCTGTCTTCCCACGCCTGGTAAAGCCGCGGTTCGGTCGATTTCGGATCGAAGGTCTTGTCGAGCATTCTGGTCTTTTGGCCAAAGAAAGAGGGCGGCGCCAGCAGCGCCGCCCTCCTCGGTGTTCGAAAATTCGGGGCGCGAGCTAGCGGACGCCGCGGCGGGCGATGCGTTCGACCTCGGCCCGTACCTGCTCCTCGACGATGCGCGGCAGGTTCTGGTCCAGCCAGTCCTTCAGCAGCGGCCGCATCATCTCGCGCACCAGATCCTCCAGCGAGCGGCCCTCGCTGGGCAGCTTCAGCGAGGCCGACAGGCCGGCGAAGGCCGAGGCGGCGGTCTGGGCGGCGACGTCGCTGACCAGGGTGTCGTCTGATTCGGGCTCGTACGAGGTCGGCATGGCGGGGGCGGGCTCCGGCTCTGCAACAGGGGCGGGCTTGGGCTCGTCGAACGGACGCTCGGTGACATCCAGATCGCCGATGGACTCGGTCGGCGCGGCCGCGGCCGGCGCCTCGTACGGATCGGTCAGCTCCAGCACGTCGTCGTCGGCCGCTTCCATGACCGGAGCCGGCGCCTCGGGCTCGTCCGGCAGGGCGGGGAAAGCGTCTTCGGCCGGGGCATCCTCGACCACCGGCTCGGGCGCGGCGGCGGGTTCGGCCGCGGCCGCCGGCGCCTCGTCCTCGGAGATGATCCGCCGAATGGAGGCGAGGATCTCCTCCATCGTGGGTTCCTGGGCGGTCTGATCGGACATAACGAAACCCTTGGCGCGCCTATAGTTCAAGCCCTCGGAACGGCCGGCCCCAAAGCCGGGCGCATCGCCCCGTGCAGACCTGTCGTCGCATTATGGACCGCCGGAATCAACGGCCCTTTTTCCCCAGCCGGGGGAATCCGAGGATCACTCGCCCGGCGCGGTGCGGACAATCTCGGACTTGAGCTGCTGGTCGATCGGCGCGTCGACCTGATCGTTGGCCGGCTGGATCGGCGGGGCGGCGATGCGATCGATGGTCTCGATCAGGCCTTCCCACGGCACCGCGCCGCGGCCGCGCACGGCGTTGAAGTTTTCGGCCGGGTCATAGATCTCGACGCTGGCCACCAGGTCCTCGCCCTGCAGCCGGCCCATGGCGGCCAGCAGCTGGGCCTGGGCCACATACTGATTGCGCCGGGCGCTGACCGCCGCCACCTCGGCGTTGCGCAGCTCCAGTTCCTGGTTGAGCACGTCCAGGGTGGTGCGCAGGCCGACCTGGGCCTCCTGGCGCACGCCCTCGGCGGCGATGCGGGCCGCCCGCACCTGTTCCTCGCTGGCGGCCAGGGACGAGGCGGCCGAGATCACCTGGGCGTAGGCCTGGGAGACCTCGCGCAGCACCTCGCGGCGCGCGCCCTCGACGTTGATCTGGGCCGCGTTGGCCTCCTCCAGCGCCTGCACCACCTGCGAGCGGTTCAGGCCGCCGGTGAACAGCGGCACCGAAATGCTGGCGGTGGCCGACAGGCTCTGCCGGTCGGTCAGGTCGAAATTGGACAGGTCGTCCGACGCCCCATAGCTGGCGCTCAGCCGGGCCGTCGGCAGATATTCGGCCCGGGCCCGCGCGACCCGGGCCTCGGCCGCGACCAGGCTGTACTCGGCCGCGCGCAGGGCGGGATTTTCCACCAGGCCGACGTCCAGGGCCGCGTCGAAATCGTTCGGCACGCCCGGCAGCGGCGGCGGCGGAGCCAGGTCCGTCGGCGCCTGGCCGACCACCGCGGCGTAGGCCGCGCGGCTGACCGACAGCTGGGCCTGGGCGGCGGCCAGGTCGGCGTCCGACTGGGCCAGACGGGCCTCGGCCTGGGCGACGTCGGTGCGGGTGATCTCGCCGACCTCGAAGCGGGCGCTGGCCTCGTCCAGCTGGCGGCGCAGCACCTGCAGGTTCTCCTGCCGGATGCGCAGGATCTCCATGTCGCGCTGCACGTCGACATAGGCCTGGATCACATTGGCCAGCACCTGCTGCTCGACATTGCGCAGGTTCTCGCGGCCCTGCAGCACCCCGGCCTCGGCCGCGTTGATGCCGTGGGCGATGCGGCCGCCCGAATACAGCGTCTGCGACAGCGAGATGCCGACGCTGCCCGAGCTGGAGTCGCCGGCCGGCGGCGAGGTGTCGGCGAACACCCGGTCGTAATTGGTGCTGGCCGAGATATCGAGGCTGGGGCGCAGGCCGACGCGGGCCTGGACATAGGTCTCGTCCAGCGCCCGTTGCTGGGCCCGCTGGGCCAGCAGGGTCGGGTTGGTCTGGTAGGCCAGGGCGATGGCGTCCTGCAGCGTTTCCGCGCTCG
Organism: uncultured Brevundimonas sp.; assembly: GCA_964591465.1. Taxonomy (GTDB): domain Bacteria; phylum Pseudomonadota; class Alphaproteobacteria; order Caulobacterales; family Caulobacteraceae; genus Brevundimonas. The sequence continues at coordinate 9,827 of CAZQBJ010000041.1, read as the reverse complement.
CCGAACCGGCGCCGATCGCGATCGTCAGGGCCAGAACGGCGGCGGAGCCGAGCGCGAAACGGCGTTTGAACATGACCTATCCCCAAATTGCGCGGCCGACGGCGCGCCACACATCCTATAGTCGCCGTGTGCGCGATGCGCCGAGGCTTGACCAGTTAAGCTTTTTTCACGTGACGATGGCGTAAATCCGTCGCGCGCGACGCCTAGAACTGGAAAGCCGGCTTTCGCTCCATGCCCGGCAGGATCGACGGCGCGGCGTCGAACAGACGGCGGCGCGACAGGCCCTGGGGCGTGCGCACGTACAGCGTCGCCTTGCCGGTCGGCCCCTCGCGCTCGACCACCGCCAGCCGCCCGCCGACGTTCAGGGCGTCCAGCCAGGCCTGCGGAACCTCCGCCACGGCGCCTTCGCTGACGATCACGTCCCAGTCCCGCCCGGCCGGCTGATCGAACGGGCCGACCGCCGTCTCGACGCCGGCGGCGTCCAGGCCCGATTTCAGGCTGTCCAGCACCGCCGCCTCGGCCTCCTGCGCCGTGACCTCCAGGCCCATGGCCGCCAGCACCGCCGCGGCGTACGGCCCGCCGATGGCCAGGGCCCGCTCGCCGGGGCGCGCCTCGACCGCCTGCAGCAGCTTGCTGACATCGCGCGGAATCATCAGCCGCCGGCCGGCGCCCAGCTCGACCTCGATCTCGGCGTAGGCGGCGAAGGCCTGGGCCTTCGGACACAGGGTCTCGCGCGGCGTGGCCAGCAGGGCCGCCTGCAGGGCGCGGTCGGTGACGTCGTTGGTGCGGACCTGAGAGTCCACCATGGTCTGGCGCGCGGCGACGAAGTCCATGGGTGTGCGTCCTGAAAAATCGGGTTCGGTGGGCGTGGCGAGGTTCGGGGGCTTATAGGTCCGGCCATGGCGCGGCGGCAAGCTCGGGCGACCTCGCCGTTGCGGCCGGTCAGCCGATCTGGTAGCGACGGCGCCTCGCGCGACAAGCGCGTCCGGCGGCGCACCCGATCCGCGCCCCGGACGACACCAGGGGCCTGGTGGCGGAGTGGTTACGCAGCGGACTGCAAATCCGTGTACGCCGGTTCGATTCCGGCCCAGGCCTCCAGTCTCCTCAAGACGCAAACCTCAGGTGATGCAGCGCTATGGCGCTGGTCGCCGCGACGTTCAGCGAATCGAACCCGTCGGCCATCGGGATGCGCACGGTGACGCAGCGGACCAGCACCTCCGGCGGCAGGCCCGGCCCCTCCGAGCCCAGGATCAGGGCGGTCCGCCCCGCCGGCCGATACCGATGCAGCGGCTGCGCCCCCGACGGGCTCAGGGCCACGGCGGCGAAGCCGTGCCGATCCAGCAGGTCCGGCAGGTCCGGCGCCGCGCCGAAGCGGGCGAACGGGGTCCGCAGCACCGCCCCGACCGACACCCGGATCGCCTTGCGGTACAGCGGATCGCAGCACCGGGCGTCCAGCAGCGCCGCATGGGCGCCGAAGGCGGCGGCGTTGCGGAACACCCCGCCGACATTGTCGTGATTGCCGACGCCGCACATCACCGCGACCACGGCGTCGGCCGGCGCCGCGGCCAGCAGCGCCTCCGCCGACGGCGGCGCCACCCGCTCGCCCAGGGCCAGCACGCCGCGGTGAATGTGAAAGCCCGCGATCGCGTCCATCACCGGCTGCGCCGCGGCGTAGATCGGCGTCTCCTCGGGCAAGGACTCCAGCAGCGGGGCCAGCCGCGCCGCCCGCTCGGCCGCGATCAGCGCCGAGACCGGCCGGAACCGGCTGGCGGCGCCGGCCAGGGCCCGCAGCACCACCTCCCCCTCGGCCACGAACAGCCCGCGCCGCCCGACCAGATCCCGCTCGCGCACGTCGCGATAGTCGGCCGCGCGCGGGTCCTCGGGGTCGTCGATGGGAATGATCGGCAAGCGCGCGCTCCTGTCGTTAGGCTCCGGTTAACCAAATCAGCCGGACTGAAGGATTGTCTTCCTTCTCGGAGACACCCCACCATCACCGAACTTTCCAGAGCCCGGCCTCATCGCCGGGCTTTTTTTCATGAAGGCCTCGTCGCCCTTGCACGTCCGCTCCGGGCGCTGCTATAGGGCGCGCCTTCCCGAGCTCTGATCCGCGGTAGCTCAGTGGTAGAGCAGCCGACTGTTAATCGGCTGGTCGTAGGTTCGAATCCTACCCGCGGAGCCAGCTCCTTCCCTTGTTTCCGCAGAATTCTCCGCCGGCCGCCCGGCCGTGCGCGCGCCTGCGATCCGGCGGGACGCGCGGAACTCCGGCGCCGACCGGGGGTTTGACCTTCAGCATTTGACTGGAGGTTCATCACGCCATGGCGCGCGCCCCGCTCCCCCCGAACTCGACCCACCTGCGCGACGACATCGATCAGGGCCGCACCGGCGACAAGACGCCCGGCTTCGATCCGGCCGCGGCGCCGCTGGGCGTCGACGAGGAGGCCGGCGGGGCCGGCCCCACGGCGGCCGAGATCAGCCAGGCGCGCGAACAGGAGCGCCGGCTGGACCAGCCCGAGCGTCATCCCAACGCCGCCGAACCGGCCCTGGCCCCCGACGGCGCGGCGCGTTCCGCGGCCGGTCTCGGCCACTGGGTGGTGGTCGGGGTCATCGGCCTGGCCCTGGCGGCCACCGTGGTGTTCGCCCTGAACATCTTCGCCTACATGGCCTTCGGCATGGGCGGCGGGCCGGCCGCCTGAGCTCAGTCCGGGGCGCCGTGGTCGCCGCTGTGGGCCTGATGCTCGGGCCCGCCGGTCTCCACCTCGGCCCGGGCGAACACCTCTTCCTGGCCGTCGACCAGCATCTCGACCCCGTCGGGCTGGTCCTGCATCTGGCGCGCGGCCGCCTGCAGCGCCTCGAGCTCGGTGTCGGCCCGCACCGTGATGCGCCGCACCGGGGTCGCCTCGGGCCGTTCGCCGAGCCTGATCTCCACCGTCCATGTCGTGGGCATGTCTGATCCTCCGGCGGGATAACGCCGGGGCCCCGCCCCCGTATCCCGCGCCCTGTTCCGCGCCCGGCCGGGTCAGGCCGCCGGATCGAGAATCAGCCAGGTGCCCTGGGCGCCGCCGCCGGGCAGCGGCCAGATCACCCGCCAGCCATGGTCCTGGGCCTCGGCGCTGAAGGTCGCCTCCCCCGGCGCGATCAGGCGCAGATCCGCGGTCGCCTCGTCCTGACCGGCCTCGACGCGAATCCGCCGCAGGCCGGGCGGGATCGGCGGCAGCTGCACCCGATAGCGGCCGTCGGCCTCCGCCCGGGCGGCGCCGGCGGCCTCGCCGTCGACGCTGACCCGCACCTCGACGCCGGGCGCGGCGCGGCCGGAGGCCACCGCGGCCCCGCCGTCGTAGTCGAAGGCGGCGATCAGGCCGCTGTCCCCGATCGGCAGGGCCCCGGCCCCGGGCCGCAGCAGGGCGGCGGGCGCGGCGCCGCCGGGCGGCACGAACAGCCAGCCCGGCGCCGGGGTCGCGCCATTGGTATGGACGATCACCGCCTGGAACAGGCGCGGCGAGGCCGCCACCGGCAGGTTGACCTCGAAGCGCCCCTGCGGATCCGCCGTGGCCCCGTGGGCCGCCCCCTCATGGGCGATCAGGCTGATGCGGGCGCCCGGCGCGGCCTGGCCGGCGATTCGCACGCCCTCGGCGGTGGCGGCGACCTGATCGATCACCGGCGGGGCCGACCATTCGCTCTGGGCGGCGGCGGCCGGCGCGGCCGGTTCCTCGGGGCCGCAGCCGGCCATTGCGCCGCAGGTGAGAAACAAGGCCGCGATCAGACGTTTCATCGGGGTTCCGTCGCCTGTATGGGTTCGGCCTGCTTGATAGCCGCCGGCGACGTCCCTGTCGCCCTAGTGGAGCCGTCATGCCCGGTTCGTCCGCCCCCATCGGTTCGGTCTGCCTGTTCTGCGGTTCGGCCGATTCCGCCGATCCCCGCTACCTGGCCGCGGCGCGCGAGCTGGGGACCGCCCTGGCCCGCGACGGCTACCGGCTGGTCTACGGCGGCGGCGGGGTCGGGCTGATGGGCGCGGCGGCCCGCGCGGCCCATGCGGCCGGCGGCGCGGTGCTGGGCGTGATGCCGGCCTTCCTCCAGGACCGCGAGCGGCTGTTCGACGAGGTCGAGACCGTGGTCGTGACCTCGATGCACGAGCGCAAGCAGCTGATGTACGACCAGTCGGACGCCTTCGTGGTCGCGCCCGGCGGGGTCGGCACCCTCGAGGAGATCGTCGAGCTGCTGTCCTGGCGGCGGCTGGACCTGCACACGAAGCCGATCGTGTTCCTCAACGTCGACGGCTTCTGGGAGCCGTTCTTCGCCCTCATGCGCCACAGCGTCGGCGAAGGCATGACCCCGCCCTGGTTCCTCAAGACCTGGTCGTCGGCCCCCGACGTCGAAGGGGTTCTGGCTCACCTGCGGCAATCTTGACCGCCTGAGGCCATTGCAAACTTATCGCCGGTAAGTAAACGTCGATAACTGGCGCTCTATGCGTTGCTTTTAGCAACGGCCATTGACAGTCCTGTTTAAAAACGCACTATGCCCGGCGGCGACCGATTGGGATCGATCGCCGGATCCACTGGAGACTTCCATGCGCGCTCTCTTCCTCGCCGCCGTTCTGGCCGTGACGGCCTCTCCCGCCCTCGCCCAGGACGCGCCGGCCACCAGCCTGACCCTCGTCAACGGAGAGTCGGCCCCGACCCGCACGATCATCGACGGCGCCACCTGGCGCTGCGAAGGCGGCGTGTGCGTCGCCTCGGGCGGCGCCAACCAGCCGGCGCTGCGCGCCTGCCGCCGCGTCGTCGCCCGTCTGGGCGCGGTCAGCGCCTTCACCTGGCGCGGTCAGGAGCTTGGGGCCGAAGAACTGGCCCAGTGCAACGCCTCGGCCTAGGCCGTTTCGCCGCGTAGGCGCCGCTCGATCCGCTCACGGCCGATCAGCGGCGCCAGCGCGGCCATGTCCGGACCGTGCGCCTGGCCGGTGATGGCCTCGCGCAGCGGCTTGAACAGCGCCTTGCCCTTGGCCCCGGTCTGCGCCTTCACCGCCTCGGTCCAGCGCGACCAGGCGGTCTCGTCGATGTCCTGCGGCAGCAGGGCGGCCGCCTGGGTCAGGAAGCCGGCGTCCTCGATGATCGGGGTCACCGGACCGCGCACCACGGCGGCCCAGGTCGCCACGTCGGCGAACCGGTCCAGGTTCGCCCGGACCACCGTCCAGAACGCCTCTCCCAGATCGCAGTCCATCTCCGCCAGCCGCGGCCGCGCCTGGTCGTAGCTCATGGCGTGCAGCGCCTGGGCGTTCAGCCGGTCCAGGTCGGCGGTGTCGTAGCGCGCCGGCGATCGGCCCATCTTCGAAAAGGCGAACGACGCGCCCAGCGCCTCGACCGACTCGGCCACCTCCAGCGGATCGCTGGTGCCGATGCGGCCGAGGTGGCTGACCACCGCGATCGGCTCGTAGCCCTGGGCCCGCATCTCCGAGATCGACAGCGAGCCCAGCCGCTTGGACAGGGCCTCGCCGTCGGCGCCGACCAGCAGCGGCATGTGGGCGAAGCCCGGCGCGGCCGCCCCCAGCGCCTCGAACAGCTCGATCTGGGCCCCGGTGTTGGTCACATGGTCCTCGCCGCGGATCACATGGCTGATGCCCATGTCGATGTCGTCGACCACCGACGGCAGGGTGTACAGGAACAGGCCGTCCGCGCGGATCAGCACCGGGTCGGACATCGAGGCGGTGTCGACCTCGGCGTGGCCCCGGGCGAGGTCCTCCCAGGCCACCCGCTTGCCTTCCAGCTTGAACCGCCAGTGCGGCGCGCGGCCCTCGGCCTCGTAGGCGGCCTTCTCGGCCTCGGTGAGGTTCAGGGCGGCGCGGTCGTAGATCGGCGGCAGGCCCCGCGACAGCTGAACCTTGCGCCGGCGATCCAGCTCCTCGGCCGTTTCATAGCAGGGGTACAGCCGGCCGGCGGCCTTCAGCCGGGCCGCCGCCTCTTCATAGCGGTCGAACCGCTGCGACTGATTGTACCGCTCGTCCCAGGTCAGCCCCAGCCAGCGCAGGTCGGTCTCGATGCCGTCCTCGAACTCGCGGGTCGAGCGCTCCAGGTCCGTGTCGTCGATGCGCAGCACGAACGCTCCGCCCTGCCCCTTGGCGAACAGCCAGTTGACCAGCGCGGTGCGCACGTTGCCGACGTGCAGGCGACCCGTGGGCGACGGGGCGAAACGGACCTTGACGGACATGGGTGCTACAGACCTTCAGATGAAGGCGCGTAGGTCTGCCAGCCGGCGGTGCGAGTCAAGGCGGCGCGGGCCGCTCAATCGTCGCGGTGGACGCGTTCGCGGCGTTCGTGCGCTTCCTGGGCCTCGAGGCTGAGCGTGGCCGTGGGCCGCGCCTCCAGCCGGGCCAGCCCGATCGGCTCGCCGGTGTCCTCGCAGTAGCCGTAGGTGCCGTCCTCGATGCGCCGCAGGGCGTCGTCGATCTTGGCGATCAGCTTGCGCTGCCGGTCGCGGGTGCGCAGCTCCAGCGCCCGATCCGATTCCGACGAAGCCCGGTCGACCAGATCCGGATGGTTCTCCGTCTCGGCCTGGAGGTTCGAGACCGTCTCGCGCGACTCGCGCAGGATCTCTTCCTTCCAGTCCAGAAGCTTCTGCTTGAAATATTTGAGTTGCCGCTCGTTCATGAACGGCTCGTCTTCGCTCGGCCGGTAGTCCGACATTACTGACGCTACTGCGTTCATTGACGCCCTCACGCTGCCTCAAGCGCCCCCTGGTGAAGCGACCCGGCTATAGCGAGGCCTGAAACGGGGGGCAACGCGCTTCGCAATGCAGCATGGGATTCCGGCCGTTTTTCCGCGGCGCGGCGTGACATTTGGGTTGCAGATCGGGCTCAGGCCGCCCGGCGCAGCTCCGCCTTGGCCAGCTCCACGGCGGCGCGGGCGTCGATCTGGTCCAGCACCTCGCGCAGCCCCGGATGGTCGTCTTCGGGCCGCTCTTCGCGCATCACCCGGGCCAGCCGCTCAAGGGCCGGGCCGGCGTCCTCGCCCGACAGCAGGGCGAGCTTCACGTCGTCCAGCTGGTCCAGCAGGCCGCCGCCGCGGCGCACCGCCCGCCGGCGCCGTTCGGTCGCGTCCTCGACGCCCTGCAGCGCCATCAGGGCCGAAACGCCCGAGACCGACGCCGCCTGGGTCGAGGCGGCGATCGAGGCTGCGTGGCCGGCGCCGCCCTGCGGAAGCGAGAAGCCGCCGGCGGTCGCCCGCGTCGGACGGCTGCTTTGAGAGGCCCCCGGGCCGCCAGGACCGGTGATTTTCATGGACATACGCTCCAGACAACGAATCGACCTTCGCGCCCGCCCGTCACCGTTTGGTTAACGGCCCGGCAAATCCTGCCCGGCGGAATCCGCGTCGCGGCCGAGGACCGCTGATTTTCCTCACCTTTTTATCCTTAACGGGTTGGCACGACCTTCGCATGGGGAAACGCGAACCCCGCCTGAGGTCCGTCCCATGTTCCGTTTCGTCGCCGCCCTCACCGTCCTGCTCTCCGCCCTCGTCGTCTCGCCGGCGCTGGCCCAGTCGCGGATCAAGGACATCGCCGCCGTCGAAGGCGTGCGCACCAACCAGCTGGTCGGCTACGGCCTGGTGGTGGGCCTGAACGGCTCGGGCGACTCCCTGCGCAACTCCCCGTTCACCCGCCAGAGCCTCGAGGCGATGATGGAGCGGCTTGGCGTCAACATCCGCGACGCCAACGCCAACACCAAGAACGTCGCGGCGGTCATGGTCACGGCCGAGCTGCCGCCGTTCGCCACCCCCGGCTCACGCATCGACGTGAACGTCTCGGCCATGGGCGACGCCAAGAGCCTGCTGGGCGGCACCCTGCTGGTCACCAGCCTGCAGGGCGCCGACGGCCAGGTCTACGCCCTGGCCCAGGGCTCGGTGCAGACCGGCGCCGTGTCCGGCTCGGGGGCCTCGGGCTCCTCGGTCACCCGCGGCGTGCCGACCGCCGGCCGCATCGCCTCGGGCGGCGTGGTCGAGCTGGAGACCGGCTTCGACCTGGGCTCCATGCCCGAGGTGCGGCTGACCCTGCGCAATCCTGACTTCACCACCGCCGAACGCATCGCCCAGGCGATCAACCAGGTGTTCCCCGGCTCCGCCCGGGCCCAGAACGGCACCGTCGTCGCCCTGCGCGCGCCGCAGGGCTACAGCATGGCCAACTTCATCACCCGCATCGAGCAGCTGCCGGTCAATGTCGACGCCCCGGCCCGGGTGATCATCGACGAGGTCAACGGGGTCATCGTGATGGGCGAGGCGGTGCGCGTGTCCACCGTGGCCATCGCCCAGGGCAACCTGACCATCTCGGTCGACGAGTTCCCCATGGTCAGCCAGCCGGCCCCGTTCAGCGACGGCCAGACCGTGGTCGTGCCCCAATCCACCGTCTCGGTTCAGGAGGACCTCGGCCGTCAGATGCGGATCGTCCAGGACGGGGCCTCCCTGTCCACCCTGGTCGACGGCCTCAACGCCCTGGGCGTCAGCCCGCGCGACATGATCTCCATCCTGCAGGCGATCCGCGCCGCCGGGGCCCTGCAGGCCGACATCGAGGTGATGTGATGACCGAACTGACCCTCTCCCCGTCCCTGCTGCGCCCGACCGCCCAGGCCCCTGCGGCGGCCGCGGCCGGCGACCTGGAGCGCGCCCGGCGCACGGCCGAGGAGTTCGAAGCCTCGTTCGTCTCGATGATGCTGCAGCCGATGTTCGCCGGTCTGGAGACCGACGGCCCCTTCGGCGGCGGCCAGGGCGAGGCGACCTGGCGCTCGTTCCTGGTCGACGAGATGGGCAAGCAGGTGGTGCGCGCCGGCGGCCTGGGCCTGGCCGACCGCGTGCTGGCCGAAATGCTGAAGATGCAGGGGCTCGACCCCCAGGGCGCCCCCATCGTCGCGGCGCCGCGTGATCCGGAGACCGTGTGATGAGTCTGTCCGCCAACGACGCCGCCGACCGCGTCAGCCAGATGACCGCCCTGACCGAGCGGCTGACCGAACGGCTGACGGTCGAGGCGGCCGCCTTCGAGGCCCGCCGGCCGCAGGACGTCACCAGCGCCCTGCCCGAAACCCAGGAACTGGCCAACATCTACCGGCGCGAATCCGCCCGGGTGAAGGCCGACCCGTCGCTGATCGAGTCCGCCCCGGCGGCCGCCCGGGCGGCCCTGCTGCGCGCCACCGAGGCGTTCGAGGCGGTGCTGACCCGGCACTTCCGGGCGCTGGAGGCGTCGCGCACCCTCACCGAGGGTCTGGTCAAGGCGATCGCCCGCGAGGTGGTCGAGGCCCGCGCCCCCGGAACCGGCTACGGCGCCTCGGGCCGGGCCATGGGCGCCGACGCCCGCGCCGTCACCCTGAACCGCCAGGCCTGAGCCGCAGCTCGCGGTCGACGCCGACCGCCGCGAGGAAATCCGCGTCGTGGCTGACCACGACCAGGGCCCCGTCATGGTCGCGCAGAGCCGCCTCGATCGCCGCGATGGACTCCAGATCCAGATGGTTGGTCGGCTCGTCCAGGATCAGCAGCTGCGGCGGCCGGGCTCCGCCCAGCGCGCAAGCCAGGGCCGCCCTCAGCCGTTCGCCGCCGCTGAGCGTGCCGACAAGCCGCAGGGCGGCGGCGTTGCGGAACAGGAAGCGGGCCAGCGCCGCGTGGGCGTCATGCGCCGTAGCCTCGGGATTGAGCCGCTGAAACGCCGCCAGCAGGGTCTCTTCGGGCCGCAGGGCGGCGGCGTGCTGGTCCAGCAGGGCCGCGCCCACGGGGCGGCGCACCACCCCTGAAGCCGGCGCGAGCTCGCCGGCCATCAGCCGCAGCAGGGGGGTCTTGCCGGCGACCTTGGGGCCCACCACCGCC
>CAZQBJ010000040.1:0-13610 GCA_964591465.1 uncultured Brevundimonas sp. | reverse complement strand
GGACCGGGTGCTGTCGGGCAAGGGGATCGAGGTCGCGCCCGAGCATCGCGGCGTGGGCATGGTGTTCCAGGACTACGCCCTGTTCCCCCACATGACGGTGTTCGACAACGTCGCCTTCGGGCTGGCCGGCGCCCCGCGGCGCGAGCGGCGGGCGCGGGCCCTGGCCCTGCTCGAGCACGTCCGGCTGGCCCCCCGGGCCGGCGCCTGGCCGCAGGCCCTGTCCGGCGGCGAGCAGCAGCGTGTCGCCCTGGCCCGCGCCCTGGCCCGCGAGCCGGCCGCGGTGCTGCTGGACGAGCCGTTCTCGGGGCTGGACTGGGCGCTGAAGGCCGAGGTGCGCGAGACCATCCTGGCCACCCTGCGCGCGGCCGGGGCGGCGGTGCTGATCGTCACCCACGACGCCGAGGAGGCCCTGCTGATGGCCGACGACCTGGCGCTGATGGCCGAGGGCCGCATCCTGCAGACGGGCGATCCGCGCGACTGCTACCTGAACCCGGTGTCGATGCAGGCGGCCCGCCTGCTGGGCGAGGCCAACGCCATTCCGGCGCGGATCACGGACGGGTCGGCCGAGACGGCCTTCGGGCGCCTGCCGGCGCCGGGGCTGCCCGATGGCGCGGGGGTGGTCATGGCCCGGCCCGAGGGCCTGCGGCCCGATCCGGCCGGCGCGCCGGCCGACGTCGCGGCGGCCAGCTTCGGCGGTCCGTTCCACGCCGTGACCCTGGCCGCCGGCGGCCAGACGGTGAACGTGCGCTGGGCCGGCCCGGCGCCGGAGGCCGGCGGGCGGGTGCGCGTGGCCCTGGATCCGGAGCGCTGCCGGGTGTTCGCCGAAGCCTAGGTCAGGATCGCAGCAGGTACAGCAGCGAGCTTTCGCGCAGGGTGCTGATCACCTGGGCCGAGGCCTGCACCGCGATCTGGGACATCTGCAGGTCGGTCACCGCCTGGGCCATGTCCGCGTCGGTGCGCTCGCCAATCAGTTCGTCCAGGGCGATGGTCTGAGTCTCGTGGCTGTCCAGGATGGCGTCGACCCGGTTCTGCATCGAGCCGTTGCGCGCCGCCATCTGGGTCAGGTTCTCGTGCGCCGCGTCGAACCGGGCCAGCTGGGCCTCGAGGAAGTCGCGCACGTCGTCGCTCATCGGGTCGGCGATCGGCCCCTGGGCGCCCTCGTGGAACAGCTGGATGTCGCGGAAGATCTCGAACAGCTCGCCGGCCACCTCATTGGCCAGGAAGCCGGTTTCCATGGTCGTGCCCTCGTCCAGCCGCGACACCGCCTTCAGCGCGTCGTTGCCGAACACCGAGGCGACCGACGGGGCGGCGGCCAGATCGCCCAGGGTGGCGACCTCCACCGGCTGGGTCTCGACGTTGGCCCCGGCGAACAGATAGCGGTCCTGGTGCTTGGCGTTCAGCCCGGCGCGGGCCGAGACGAACAGCCCCTCCAGCTCCAGCATCAGCCCGTCGACCCGGCCCGCGGCCAGCGCCTCGGCCACCCGCTGGCGGCCGTCGCCGGCGGCGTCGGCGACGCGGTTCAGCGCCAGGTCCTGGCTGCCCAGCCGGGCGGCCACCGCCTCGCCGGCCTGGATGAAGCCCTGGATGCGGCTCTGGGCCGACTTGAAGGCGGTCAGGGCCTCCGAGCCGCGGCCGAAGCCGGTCAGGTCGTCGGCGACCTTCTGGGTCGCCACGCGCCGCTGGGCGTCCAGCCCGCGGTTCTGCGCCGACATCAGGTCCAGCAGGGCCGCCTGGTAGTTTCCGAAGGTGGAGACGCGGGTCATGGCAAAATCCTATCGGCCGGTCATGCCCAGAAGGGTGTCGTACATGTCGCTGGCGGCCTGGATCAGGCGCGCCGAGGCGTTGAAGGCCTGCTGGTAGGTGGTCAGCAACACCAGCTCCTCGTCGAGATTGACCCCCTCGTAGGAGGTCTGGCGGGCCTGGGCCTCCTGGAACAAGGCCCGGGCCGAGGCCTCGCGGTTCTTGGCCGCCGCCGCCTTGCCGCCGATGTCCCCGGCCAGTTCGGCCGCGTAGCGCGACACCGACAGCGAGCCGCCCGGCGCGCCGCCGGCGGCCTGGAAGCCGGCCGCCTGCTGGCCGGCGTCGGCCAGGGCGCGGGCCCCGCGGCCGTCGCCGCTGGACAGGCTGGGCGCGCCCGGCGCGACCGCCAGCTCCAGCCGGGCCAGGGCCAGGCGGGCCGGGTTCTGGGCGATGTCCTGCCGCACCGAGAAACCGTCGGCGCGCGAGGCGCGCACTCCGCCGCCGAGGCCGAACAGCTCGGACATCGACACGCCCGAGGCGGTCTGGGTGGTGGTGTCCTCGAACACCGACAGGGTCGCCGGCGGCTGGCCCGACGGGGTGAATTTCAGCGCCCCGGCCGCATCCAGCGAGAAGGCGCCGTAGCGCCCCACCCCGCCGGCCTGGGCGTTGAGGGCCGCGATCAGGTCGTTGACCGTGCCGCCGGCCGGCACCGCCACCTGGATGTCGCGCAGCCGCGCGCCGGCGTCGTTGGTGAAGCGGAAGGTGATCGTCTCGCCGGCGGTGAAGCCGTGCGGCGAGGTTCCGGTCAGGCCGGTGTCGTACAGCGCCAGCCGGTCGGTGACGATCAGGTCGTTCAGGCCGAAGAAGTGCGAGAAGCCGCGGCCGGCCTTGTCGCTGGGATCCGCCGGGTCGTCGGCCACCGCCACGCCGTTGCCCGGCGCGGTCGCCTCCAGCCGCAGCACCCCGTCGGTGAAGCTGGCCGTGGCGGCCCCGCCGAGCTCGGCGTTCAGCACCGCGAGGAAATTGGCCGGCGTCGCCGCCGTGCCGTTGATCGTCATGGCCCCGCCGGAGAACACGATGTCGGCCCGCGCCTGGATGACACCGGCGGCGTTGGTCACCGCGATGGTCGACTGGCCCGAGAAGCCGGCGATGGCGGTCTGCAGCGACTGGCCGACGTTGCGCCCGCTCAGCACGGCCGGGGCCGGCACGGCGCTGTGCGCGTTGTGCGCGCGGTTCAGCTCGTCGGCGGTGCGGGTCAGCAGTTCGGCCAGGCGCTCGGCGGCCGCCGGCGCCTCCTTGTCGCGCAGCTCCAGAAGCCCCTTGATCGCACCGCTTTCCAGGGTGTCGGACAGGGCGCGCTTCTCGCCGCGCGGCTCGGTCACCCAGATCTCGTCGAAGGTCGTCTCGGCGTTTACCGCACCGGCCCGCTGATAGCTCAGGGTGGCGTGGCCCTGGCCGGCCAGCAGCATGCCGCTGCCCGAGCGGATGGTGACCCCGCCCATCGGCCGCACCGACACCTGGATGTCGAGGATCTCGGCCAGCTGGCCGATCAGATTGGCCTGGGCGCCCTCGGCCCCGGTGGCGTCGTCGCCGGTGACCGTCGAGCGTGAAATCTGGACGTTCAGCGCCTCGATCTGCTCCAGCAGCGAATTGGCCGTCTGCACCGCCGTCTGGATGCGCCCGTCGGCGTCCTCGCGCACGGCCTGGATCTGGGTCGAGATGCGCCGCGCATCGTCGAACAGGGACTGCATCTGGAAGATGGCGTCCTGCCGCCGCGGCGACGAGATGGCGTCCTCGGCCGCCACCGAGAAGGCGGCGAACATGCTGTCGATGCGGCTGAAGAAGCCGCTGTCGCCGCCCGGGTCGCCGAACAGCGACTGGATGCGATCGAACAGCTCGTGGCGCACGCCCTGGCGGGCCGCCTCGGCCCCGGCGTCGAGGCTGGCGGCCTGCAAGAAGCGGTCGGTGGCCAGGCGGACGCGGGTGATCTCCACCCCCGCGCCCATGCCCTGGCTGGTCAGGGCCTGCTGCACCCCGACCTTGCGCACATAGCCGGGGGTGTTGACGTTGGCGACGTTGTCCGAGACCAGGCGCAGCTGCGCCTGGGCGGTCATCAGGCCCGAGGTGGCCGTGTTGAAGATGGCGTTCAGCGACATGCGGCGGCTCCCGCGTCGAACCCGGCGCCCGGCAAAGCCTTCGCACGGCCCGGCGCTTTTTGCCCGGCCCCGAGGACGACGCGAATTTTCAAGTCATTGTTTTGCATAAGACTCTCCGCCAGGCGGACGTGAACTCCCGAGTCAGGGCGCAAATGGCGGGCCAGCCGGGCGCCCGGCGCCGACGCAGGCAAAAGGCGACCCTCAGCACGGCAAAAAGCGCCCCCGCCCCGCCGGGCGCCTTTTTCGATGGTTCGCCATTTCTTTCGTATTTTCAATGACAAGGATGGTTAACGCCGGTTGGCGCGGCTGTTGCTTCAGCTGGGCCGAACCGACCGGCGCAGCAGGCGCCACGCCCGATCCTCCGTTTCGAAGCCGCCTGCATCATGCTTCCCGCAGACCTTCTCAGCCTCCTGACCGGCGCCCCCGCCGGCTCGACCGGCCAGACCGGCCAGACCGGCACCGGCGCCGCCGTGGACGGCGCGGGCTTCCTGTCTGCGCTGGGCGCGGCGCTGGGCGCGGGCGGCGCGGCCAGCGGCCTGGCGCCGAACGTCGGCGGGGCGCGCGCCAGGGCCCTCGCGGGCGAGACCGAGACGGCCGGCGCCGAACCGGCCCTGCTGGCCGGCGCCGCGATGTTCCTGGCCCCGGCCCCGACTCCGGCCCCCGCCGTCCCGACAGCCCCGAGCACGCCCCCTGCATCGCCGGTCCCGGCCGCCGGGCCCGCCGCAGCCGAGGCGCCGGCCCCCGGCGTCGCCGCGAAGTCGCAGACCGCCTCGGAGGCCGCCCCGGTCGAGCCGCCCGCCGCCGGCGCCGCCCGCACGCCGGCCGCGTCTTCCGCCGCCCAGGGCGCCGCCGCCCCGGTCGCGGCCTCCACCGACTCTTCGCCCGCCGTCCCGGCCGCCACGCCTGCCCCCGCCGCGGCGACCGTCCCGGCCACGACCGCCCCGGCCCCCCCGACGGCCGACGCCGAGCCGGCGATGCGTCCCGGCCCGACTCCTGTGGCCGGCCAGGGCGACCCAGCCGCCAACGCCGCCGCACCGGCCCCGGTCGAGCCGGCGGCCTCCACCCTGAACGCCGCCCGGGCCGCGGTCGCCGCCGCCCGGACCGCCTCGGCCAACGCCGCCGGGGCCGCGTCGCCCGCGCCGGCCCAGCCCGCCGCCGCGCCGGCTCCGGTCGCCGAGACGCCCGCGACTCCCGCCAGCCAGGCCGGAGCTCCGGTCACCGCCGCCCTGGGCGCCAGCGCCGAGGGCGCCCCGGCCGCCGCCGCGATCGCCGCGGCCCTGCCGCCGGACGAAACCGTCCGCGACCAGCTGCGCCAGGCGGCGGCGGCCGAGACCGGCCAGCGCCGCGACGACCGCCAGGCCCGGGTGAAGCCCGCCCTGTTCGGCCCGGCCGCCGAGACCGCCGCCAACGCCGCCACCGCCACCAACGGCAAGCCGGCCGCCGCGCCGAGCCCCGCCGCTTCGGCCAGCCCGGTCGCCGCCGAGCCGGCCGCCGGCGCCCCCCGGCCGGACGCCGCGCCGCCGCCCGCGCTGGACGCCGCGCAACTGGCGCCGGAGATCATCGAAGGCGAAGGCGCCCCGGCCGAACCGGTCCGCCCGGCCGACACCTCCGCGGCCGCCGTGCGCGCCGCCGCCACGGCCCCGACCCTCGCCCGCGCCACGATCGAGACCACCGCCCTGATCGCCGCCCAGATCGTGCGCCGGCTCGAGGGCCGTTCGACGCGCTTCGACATGGCCCTGTCGCCCGAGGGTCTGGGCCGGGTGGACGTGTCGGTCGAGATCGACGCCGACGGCCGCCTGGCCGCCCGACTGGCCTTCGACAATCCGGCCGCCGCCACCGACCTGCGCGGCCGCGCCGACGAGCTGCGCCGCGAGCTGCAGGACGCCGGCTTCACCCTGTCCGACGACGCCCTGGACTTCGCCGAGCGCGAGCCGGGCTCGGACCGCAAGGGCTGGGACGGTCGTGAGGAACGCGCCTTCGCCGGCGCCGGCCGCCTGAACGCTGAAACCGATGACGCCGCCGCCCGGGCCCCGGTCCGGTGGCGCTCCCTGACGCTGACGCCCGAGGGCGTCGATATGAAGGTCTGACCATGGTCAATCCCGTTTCCACCGGCCAGGCGGTCAACCGGATGAATGCCGGCAGCGCCATGCTGGCGGGCAATTTCGAGACCTTCCTGTCGCTGCTGACCGCGCAGTTGAAGAACCAGGACCCGCTGTCGCCGGTGGACTCCAACCAGTTCACCGCCCAGCTGACCCAGATGGCCGGGGTCGAGCAGCAGCTGCTGACCAACGACCTGCTGACCGCCCTGCTGGAGGCCAACCAGTCCGGCGGCCTGGGCGACGCCGCCCAGTACATCGGCCGCGACGCCACCGCCGCCTGGTCGACGGTCCGGCTCGAGGACGGCCAGGCCGCCTGGAGCTACGAACTGGCGACCAACGCCCAGAGCGCCACCTTGCAGGTGCTGGACAGCCAGGGCCGCGTGGTCTGGTCGGGCGCCGCCCCCAGCACCGCCGCCGGCGTCCACGACTTCGAATGGGACGGCAAGACCACCGACGGCCAGCAGCTGCCGGACGGCGGCGTCTATTCCCTGAAGATCAGCGCCCAGGGCTCCGGATCGTCCGGCGTCCAGTCGCAGGTGCTGGTGCGCGGCCAGGTCCGCGCGGTCGAGATCTACGACGGCCAGCCGTTCCTGACGGTCGGCAACTCCATCCTGCCGCTCTCGAGCGTGATCGCCCTGGAGCAGCACGGGTCCGGGACCGCCTGATGCGCCCGGATCGTCCCCTCATGAACCCAGTCTAGTGCGAAGGAAGTCCATCCCATGAGCATCAACAGCGCCATGCTCGCCGGCGTGTCCGGCCTGACCGCGAACTCCGCCGCCCTGGCGGCGATTTCGCAGAACATCGCGAACGTCAACACCATCGGCTACAAGCGCGGCCAGGCCGACTTCTCGGCCCTGATCAGCAATCAGAGCGGCGGCGGCTACAGCGCCGGCGGCGTGCACGCCAGCGCCCGGCACTTCATCACCCAGGAAGGCCAGCTGCAGCGCACCAACAGCGCCACCGACCTGGCCATCGCCGGCCAGGGCTTCTTCGTCGTGACGGAGAAGGCCGAGAACCTCGAGATCACCGACGCGCGCCTGTTCACCCGCGCCGGCTCGTTCACCGTCGACAACCTGGGCTACCTGCGCAACACCGCCGGCCTGTACCTGCAGGGCTGGCTCGTCGACGCCGAGGGCGAGATCACCATCGATCCGTCGGACCTGACCCGGCTCAGCTCGATCAACGTCGGCTCGGTCGGCGGCACGGCCGAGAAGACCACCCGCGTCCAGCTGAACGCCAACCTGGAATCCAGCCAGGAAGTCTCGGCCGAGGCCCAGGACGCCGCCCTCTCGCCGGCGGGCCCCAACGCCTACGACCCGGCGACCAACTCGATGGCCATGTGGGATCCCGAGACCGGGACCGGCGTGCGCCCCGACTTCGAACTGACCATCCCGGTGTCCGACTCCAAGGGCGGCCAGCGGACCATCGCCGTGTCGTTCCTCAAGAGCACCGTGCCGAACCAGTGGTACGCCGAGGTCCGCGCCGTGCCGGCCGATGACGTCGTCACCGGCGCCGGGCTGAGCAACGGCCAGCTGAAGACCGGCCTGGTCGCCTTCACCCAGGACGGCCGGCTCGACATCGCCGCCATGCAGGCCATGGCCCCGGGCGTCGCCCTGTTCGACGACCCGACCACCGCCAGCCTGACCTTCAACGCCTCGGACGCCGCGGCGCCGGGCGCCGGCGGCATCAACTGGGCCCCGGGTCTGGGGATCGACGACCAGACCATCTCCTTCGACCTGAACGCCTCGGCCGGCGGCCTGACCCAGTACGACAGCCAGTCGGTGGTCCAGGCGGTGCTGACCAACGGCACGGCCTTCGGCAACCTGACCAACATCTAGATCGACGAGAGCGGCTACGTCACCGCCATCTTCGACAACGGCGTCACCCGCCGCATCGCCCAGGTCGCCATCGCCACCTTCCCCAGCGGCGACAACCTCAAGCCGGTCAGCGGCAACGCCTACCGGGTCAGCCAGGAAAGCGGCACCTACAACCTGAAGGCCCCCGGCACCGGCGGCGCCGGCTTCATCGGCGCCTCCCAGCTGGAGGCCTCGACCGTCGACCTGTCGGCCGAGTTCACCGGCCTGATCACCACCCAGCGCGCCTATTCGGCCTCGTCCAAGATCATCACCACGGCGGACGAGATGCTCGAGGAGCTGCTGCGCATCAAGCGCTGATCCGGCTGGTAACGTCTGAGTAAGTAGAATGGATAGTTGTCTCAATATAGGCCAGCTGTGGATAAGAAGAGGCTGCGAGATTAGCCTTTCCTTTACCATGGCGCTTAAGCGGCCTTTAGCGGCGTACGGCGTAGCCTCTGGCCATGGTGGTGGTGAATGAGGCTTAAGCCCATGCTGCAAGAGCAACGCCTTAACAGCAGAGGCGAGATGTACGTGGTCGGTCCGACTGGAACGCCGTTGACCCTGGCGGATCTTCCGCCGGCGGGCACCGAGCGCTGGGTCATCCGGCGCAAGGCCGAGGTGGTCGCCGCCGTGCGCGGCGGGCTGTTGCCGCTGGAGGAGGCGCTGACGCGCTATCGCCTGACGGCCGAGGAATTCCTCGGCTGGCAGAAGGCGATCGACCGCTGGGGCATGCAGGGCCTGCGCACGACGCGGATCCAGCAGTACCGCTAGGTTTTCTCCGGGAAACACCGACAAAGGCCGCGCCCCGAGAGGAGCGCGGCCTTTTCACATTTCGCGCCCGCAGGCGCGGCGCCTCGAAAATGCGCGCAATCGGCCCTAGATAGCAGCCCATGACGCTGATCGAGCCCGCCTGCCCCGTGCCTGACATCGCCCGCGCCGACATGGACGCGGCGATCGAGGCCGCGCGCGCGGCGGTCGGCCTGCCGGTCGGCGCGCGGGTGGTCGCCGCCATGTCCGGCGGGGTCGACTCCACGGTGGTCGCCGCCCTGCTGCACAAGGCCGGCTACGACGTGGTCGGCGTGACCCTGCAGCTGTACGACCACGGGGCGGCGCTCAAGAAGAAGGGCGCCTGCTGCGCCGGCCAGGACATCCACGACGCGCGCCTGGCCGCCGAGACCCTGGGCATTCCGCACTACGTGCTGGACTACGAAAGCCGGTTCAGGGACGCGGTGATCGACCAGTTCGCCGACAGCTACCTGCGCGGCGAAACCCCGGTCCCGTGCATCCGCTGCAACCAGACCGTCAAGTTCCGCGACCTGCTGGACGTGGCCCGCGACCTCGGCGCCGAGGCGATGGCGACGGGCCATTACGTGCGCCGCGCCGTCGGCCCGGACGGCCGGCCGCAGCTGCGCAAGGCGGTCGATCCGTCGCGCGACCAGTCGTGGTTCCTGTTCGCCACCACGGCCGGGCAGCTGGACTATCTGCGCTTCCCGCTGGCCGATCTGGAAAAGCCCCAGGTGCGCGGCGTCGCCGCCGAGCTGGGCCTGAAGATCGCCGCCAAGCCCGACAGCCAGGACATCTGCTTCGTGCCCACCGGCGACTACCGCACCCTGATCGACCGGCTGCGGCCGCAGGGGCGCGAGCCGGGCCAGATCGTGCATCTGGACGGCCGCGTTCTGGGGACCCACGCGGGCATCACCGACTTCACCATCGGCCAGCGCCGCGGGCTGAACGTGGCGGTCGGCGAGCCGCTGTTCGTCGTTCGGCTGGACCCGGACGCGCGCCAGGTCGTGGTCGGCCCGCGCGAGGCCCTGCTCACCGCCTCGGTCCAGCTGGAGGAAATCAACTGGCTGGGCGACCAGCCGACCATGGCCGACGCCGCCGACGACGGGGTCCAGGTGCTGGCCCGGGTGCGCTCCACCGGCCGCCCGTCGCCGGCGCGCCTGGCCCGCAGCGGCAACTCGGTCGCGGTCGTGTTCGACGCCGGCGAGGAAGGCGTCTCGCCCGGCCAGGCCTGCGTCCTGTACGCGGCCGACGATCCGGATCGGGTGCTGGGCGGGGGCTTCATCCAGGGCACGACCGCCCTTGCCTGAGGCCGGCGCGCTCGATCTGGCCGCCCGCCAGGGCCTGCCTGACGAGATGCTGTACCTGCGCCGGGCCCTGCCGCGCGAGCGCTGGATCGAGGGCCTGCCCGGCACGGCCGCCTTCTGGCTGCAGATGCACGAGGGGTTTCGCGCCCACCAGCGGGCCATGGCCGACGCCGCCGCCCGCTGGCGCGCCGGCGCCCTGGACCCGCGCGGCGCGCACGACGCCCTGTTGCCGACCCTGCAAGCCTTCCTCCAGCACCTGGACGGCCATCACCGGATCGAGACCGGACACTATTTCCCGGCGTTCCGCACGCTGGAGCCGCGCATCGAGGCCGGGCTCGACCTGCTGGACCGGGACCACGACGCCATCCACGCGCATCTGCAGGCCCTGCACGAGGCGGGCCTGGCCCTGCACCGCGCGGTCGCCTCGGGCGCGCCGGGCGCTCCCGACCGGGTCCACCGCCTGGTCGAGGCCCTGGACCGCGCCGGACCGCCGCTGCTGCGGCATCTGGAGGACGAGGAGGACATCGTGATCCCCCTGATGGCCCTCAGGGGCGACCCGCACGGCTGAGCTGCGCTCAGGCGGCCTCGTCCTCGCGGGCCATGATGTCGCCGACCGTGGGGCGGTCGTCGGCCAGCACCATCTCCAGGTCGCGCGGCCGCACGATCTCGCCGCAGCCGCCGCAGGCCAGTTTCGGATCCAGCGAGGCGCCGCACGTCTTGTGCACGAAGCTGACCCCGGAGTCGCAGTCGCCGTACAGGTGCTTGTGCCCCCAGCCGTGCAGGGTCAGCAGCACGGCGTACAGGTCCTTGCCCTTGGCCGTCAGCACATACTCGTTGCGCGGCGGCCGCTCCGAATAGGCGCGCGGCTCCAGCACCCCGTGGGCGACCAGCGACTTGAGCCGGGCCGCCAGCACGTTGCGCGCCACGCCCAGCCGCTCCTGCCATTGCTCGAACCGGCGGACGCCGTTGAAGGCGTCGCGGATGACCAGCAGCGTCCACGGATCGCCGATCACCTCGAGGGTGGCGGCGATCGAGCAACTCTGGCGCGAATAGTCGGCGGTGCGTCCCATGACTCCAAGGTGACCCCGCGTAAGGCTTTTGACAAGTGGGTTGCGATTCGGAACGGATTGAGTCAGTCTCTTTTCGCAACGAACAAGCCGCCCCGGCGGCCGTTCCTGCATCCCTCGACCTCGGGGCGGAGGCCGCCCGGCTTCCGCCCCCTTCTTTGGTGCGCTATCGCCCCCGCCATGTCCCCGACCCTGACCGAATCCCTTCGCGTGAACGCCGGCCCCGACGGCCTGCGGGCCCACCTGGCGCCGGAGCTGTCGAACATGCCCGAGGGGGCCGCCGGCGGGGCTCCGTTCGGCGGCCTGATGGCCGCCCTGTCGGTGCGCGCCGCCCGGGCCGGGCTGGACGTCGCCGCGCCGCTCAAGTCGTTGACCGTCCAGTTCGTGGCCGGGGCCCGGTTCGAGCCGCTCGACTGCCGGCCCGAGCTGCTGCGCGGCGGCCGGCAGGTGTCTTACGCCTCGATCCGGCTGGGCCAGGGCGGACGGCTGGCCACCCAGGCGCTGGCCACCTTCGGCCAGGACGTCGAGGCGGTGTCGCTCGAGGCCCTGCGGCCCGCCGACCCGCCGCCGGTCGACAGCCTGCCGACCACGACCCTCGACCCCGGCTTCGCCCCCCGGTTCACCCGCTATGTCGAGCATCGCTTCGACGGTGGTCCGCGCCTGTTCGGCCAGAACGCCGGGGGCGAGCCGGTCGTGCGCTGCTGGATGCGCACCGCCGACCGCGCGCCGCTGGACGAGGATCGCCTGTGCTTCCTGCTGGATGCGGTGTTCCCGGTCTATTTCACCGCCCTGCCCCCGCCGCCGGCCCTGTCGGTGACCATCGACCTGCGCTACGACCTGCTCGGGCCCGTGACGGCGGCGACCTCGCCGGACGGCTGGGCATGGTTCGAGTTCGCCACCCGGGACCTCGGCGGCGGCTGGGCCGTCGAGGACGGCGTCGCCTTCGCCCCGGACGGCCGCCCCCTGGCCCTCGCCCGCCAGCGGCGCAAGCTGCTTGCGCCGCGCGGATGAGGGGCCTTTAACGCCTACGCATTGATTCTGGAGACTCCCCATGTCCGATCCCGTCGTCATCGCCGCTTACGCCCGCACGCCGATGGGCGGCTTCCAGGGGGCCCTGTCCGGGGCCAAGGCGACCGAGCTGGGCGCCGCGGCGGTGAAGGCGGCGCTGGAGCGCGCCGGCCTGGCGCCGGAGAAGGTCGAGCAGATCTTCATGGGCTGCGTCCTGCCCGCGGGCCTGGGCCAGGCCCCCGCCCGCCAAGCGGGCCTGGGCGCCGGCCTGCCGCTGCACGTCGAGGCCACCACGGTGAACAAGATGTGCGGCTCGGGCATGCAGGCGGCCATCATGGCCCATGACGCCCTGGCGGCCGGCAGCGCCGACGTCATCGTCGCCGGCGGCATGGAGAGCATGACCAACGCCCCCTACGTCATGGCCAAGCACCGCGGCGGGGCCCGCATCGGTCACGACGTGATCAGCGACAGCATGTACCTGGACGGGCTGGAGGACGCCTACACCCCCGGCAAGCTGATGGGCGCCTTCGCCGAGGACACCGCGCGCCACTACCAGTTCTCGCGCGAGGACATGGACGCCTACGCCATCGAGAGCCTGAACCGCGCCCGCACGGCGGTCGAAAGCGGCGCCTTCGCGCGCGAGATCGTCCCGGTCGAGGTCAAGACCCGCAAGGGGTCCGAGACGGTCAGCCAGGACGAGCAGCCGCTGAAGGCCGACCCGGCCAAGATCCCGACCCTGCGCCCCGCCTTCGCCAAGGACGGCGCCATCACCGCCGCCAACGCCAGCTCGATCTCCGACGGCGCCGCGGCCCTGGTGATGATGCGCGAAAGCACGGCCAAGGCGCTGGGCCTGAAGGTCGTCGCCCGCGTCGTCGCCCACGCCGCCCACGCCCACGAGCCGGGTCAGTTCACCACCGCCCCGGTCCCGGCCATGCGCAAGGCCCTGAAAAAGGCCGGCTGGACCGTCGAGGACGTCGACCTGTTCGAGGTCAACGAGGCCTTCGCCGTGGTCGCCATGATCGCCATGCGCGAACTGGACATCCCGCACGAGAAGCTGAACGTGAACGGCGGCGCCTGCGCCCTGGGCCACCCCATCGGCGCCTCGGGCGCGCGCGTGCTGTGCACCCTGCTGTCGGCGCTGGAGGCCCGCGGCGGCAAGCGCGGCGTCGCCAGCCTGTGCATCGGCGGCGGCGAGGCCACGGCCATGGCGGTGGAGCTGGCGTGACCGCCGCCGAGGTCGTCGCGCGGCTGGACCTCCAGCCCCACCCGGAGGGCGGCTGGTACCGCGAGACCTTCCGCGATGCGGCCGAGGTCGCCCCCGGCCGCGCGGCCTCGACCGCCATCCACTATCTGCTCGAAGCCGGCCAGAGCTCGCACTGGCACCGGGTGACGGACGCGGCCGAGATCTGGTGCTTCCACGCCGGCGGACCGCTTGAGCTGTCGATCAGCGCCCCCGGCTCGGGCCGCATCGAGACCGTGGTGCTGGGCGCCGACCTGGGCGCCGGCCAGCAGCCGCAGGCGGCGGTCGCGGCCGGCGCCTGGCAGGCGGCCCGGCCGCTGGGCGACGGGAGCCTGGTCGGCTGCATCGTCGCCC
>CAZQBJ010000039.1:0-14288 GCA_964591465.1 uncultured Brevundimonas sp. | reverse complement strand
GCCGCCCCGTGAGCGAGGAGGCGACCTGCCGCATCGACGTCTGGCTATGGCGCGCGCGCTTTGTGAAGACCCGCGCCCTGGCCGCCGAGCTGGTGGCCGCGGGGCGCGTGCGGATGACCCGCGACGGGCGCGAACAGCGGCAGGACCGGCCCGGGCGGCCGGTGCGCCCGGGCGACGAACTGGTCTTCGCCCTGGGCGGCCGGCTTCACGCGGTGCGGATCGAGGCCGTGGGCGAGCGGCGCGGCCCGCCGGCCGAGGCCCGCGCCCTGTACTCGCCGCTGGAGCCTATGAGCGAAGCTTGAACTCGCCCTCGATGTGCAGCGTCACCTCGTCGCCCAGCAGCGGCAGGCCGTACTCGATGCCGAACTCCGAGCGGCGCACCACCGCCCGCCCGTCGAAGCCGACCACATAGGCGCCGAACACCTCGCCGGCCTGGTTGAAGCGGGCGTCGATGGTCACCGGCCGGGTCACGCCCCGCAGGGTCAGGTCGCCGACGATCTCGGCGCGGGCGGGATCGTCCGCGTCCACGCGGATCGAGGTGGCCGCGAAAGTGGCGGTCGGATGATTGGCGGTGTCGAAGAAGTCCGGGGTCTGCAGGTGCTGATCCAGCTGGTCGTCGTTGGAGTCGACCGCGGTCAGCGGCACGGTGACGCGCAGCGTGCTGTTGGCCGGATTGGCCGCGTCGAGCACCAGGTCGCCCTGCACGTCGACGAACTGCCCGTAGTAGGTGGAAAAGCCCATATGGCTGACCGACCAGGTGATCTTGCCGTGGCTGGCGTCCAGCTCGTAGGCGCCCGAGCGCACCTGCGCCGGATCGGTGACGAAGGCCTCCTGGGCGATGACGGCGCCGCCGGCCAGAACGCCAAGCGCCAGGGCGGCCGCGGCCGCCTGCTTCAGTCCGAATTTCATGTTCCGTCTCCTGTCAGGCGACACATATCTGTCACCGCATCGGATACATTTAGGCGGCCCCGGCGCGACATCAAGCGTCAGGGCGTGACCGTTGACAGCGCCGGTGCGCGGCGTCATGTCCGCGGCCCTGCCCCTGGTTCAGGAACGCCATCTCCGCGATGACCTACATCGTCAAAGACGCCTGCGTTAAGTGCAAGTACATGGACTGCGTCGAGGTGTGTCCGGTGGACTGCTTCTACGAAGGCGAGAATTTCCTGGTCATCGCCCCGGACGAATGCATCGACTGCGGCGTGTGCGAACCGGAGTGCCCGGTCGACGCGATCAAGCCGGACACCGAGGACGATCCGGACGGCAAGTGGCTGCAGATCAACGCCACCTATTCGAAGCTGTGGCCCAACATCACGGCCAAGGGCACGCCGCCGGCGGACGCCGCCCAGTACGAGCGAGAGACCGGCAAGTTCGAGAAATATTTCTCCGAGAAGCCCGGCAAGGGCTCCTGACGCAGCGGCTGCGCCCCGCTTTGAAATTCCGCAAATTTGTGATAGGGTAACATCCTTCGGTCGGGCGGTCTGCGCTTTCGCATGCCGCCCGCGTTCGTGAAAAATCCGCCCCAAGGCGGCGTCGAACAGAGGTTGGGTGTCCCGTTTCCGGCTGTGAGCCTGGTTGATCGTTGCGCGAGCCCGCCCGGCGCGCGCAAGCGGTGGACCTCACGTCGGTCGGACGGTCTCCGACCCTGGTTGCGAGAGGAATGGCATGTCGAGCAAGCAAAGCGGTCTGGCCTTCAAGGTCGGCGATCACGTCGTCTATCCGGCCCATGGCGTGGGCAAGGTGGCGGCGGTGGAGACCCAGGAAGTCGCCGGCATGTCGCTGGAGGTCTACGTGGTCACCTTCGACCACGAGAAGATGACGCTGCGCGTGCCGACCGCCAAGGCGAAGACCGCCGGCCTGCGCCCGCTGGCCGCCGAGGACGTCGTCGGCAAGGCGCTGACCACCCTCAAGGGCCGCGCCCGCATCAAGCGCACCATGTGGAGCCGCCGCGCGCAGGAGTACGAGGCCAAGATCAACTCCGGCGACCTGATCTCGATCGCCGAGGTGGTCCGCGACCTGCACCGGGCCGAGACCCAGCCCGAGCAGTCCTATTCGGAGCGTCAGCTCTATGAATCGGCGCTGGACCGCATGGCCCGCGAAGTCGCCGCCATCGAGCGCATCGATCGCGACGCGGCCGTGGCCATCCTGACCAAGTCGCTGACCAAGACCGCGGCCTGATCCCTCGGGTCAGGACGTGCGAGACGCCCGGCCGCCGGCCGGGCGTTTTGCAATTGGGCCCCTAGAAGTATTCGGCGCCGGCCGGGCAGGTGGCCGAGATCCGCTGCGCCCGCACCGAGCCGGGGATGTACGGCGTCCAGATGCCGCCGCCCAGGCGCATGCTGACCGCGCCGTCGAACTGGAACGAGTCGGCGGTGTACGGCCCGTTCAGGCGCACGCGCAGCCGGCGACCGCTGCGGCCGCGGCTGACGCAGGTGCCCTCGAACCGCGCCTGGCCGTTGCCAACCACCTTGGTCGGGTAGGTGCAGTCGTACCGGCGGGTGCTCAGACCGTTGAAAAACCGATCGATTTCGCTGGGCCGCACACAGCGCGTCTCGGTGTCGGTCTGGCCGGCCGCCCGGGTGGTGTACTCCCAGTACCCCGGCTGAGGCGTCTGGACCGCGCCCTGGGCCTGCGGCGACGACGACGGAACCGCCATCAGGACGGCGGCCGCGGCCAGCGGCAGGGCGCCCATCATCAGACGGGCGGCGCGGGAGGTGCGAAGGGTTCGGACTGCTGTGTTCATGGCAGGCATCAACGTGATTGTCGGGCCGAGGTTCACCGGATCGATAAATGGTGGCGTTTGAACGGCGGCTGAACAAGCCTGCAGGCCGTCCGGCGCTTGACGGCGGGCCCGGCCGACGCGTATAGGGCTGCCTCTCGCGCGGGGGCCCTCTCCCGCGCGCAACTGTTTTATGCGCCCCGGCCGCCTGTATCGCCGGACGCCTCGAAGGAACGAACCCATGTCGCGCCGCTGCGAACTCACCGGGATCGGCCCCATGGTCGGCCACAGCGTGAGCCACTCGAACATCAAGACCAAGCGTCGGTTCCTGCCGTCGCTGAAGTCGGTCGGCCTGCAGTCCGAGGCCCTGGGTCAGACCTTCCGTCTGCGCATCTCCAACGCCGCCCTGCGCACCCTGGACTTCAAGGGCGGCCTGGACGCCTTCATCGTCAAGGCCAAGGACGAGACGCTGTCGCCGCGGGCGCAGAAGATCAAGCGCCAGGTCAAGGCCAAGCTGGCCGAGCAGGCCTCGGCCTGATCGGGCCAGACGCCAGAGCATTCGAAGGGGCCGGTGGAAACACCGGCCCTTTTCTTTTCGCCCAGGGCTTTGTCGCGCGTTAGGCTCCGCCGGTCACATCCGGGGGGAGCGCCGCATGTCATCCAGCCTTCGCCGTGTCCTGATCGCGGCCGCGATGGCCGCCGCCGGCTGCGCCGCGGCCCAGGCCCCGGCGCCCGAGCCGATCCGCGCGCCGAGCGCCTTCACCCTCGATTCGGGCCATCCGCGCACGCCCGAACAGCTGGCCATGCAGATTAATCACGCCGATCTGCAGATCCGGGTCATGCCCGACACGCGCACCATCGCCGCCACCGCCACCCACGAGGTGCTGGCGACGGAGCCGCTGGAGCGGCTGGTGTTCGAGCTGGACCGCAATCTCTCGATCAGCGAAATCCGCATCGATCAGCAGCCGCTGCCGCCCTCGGCCTGGTCCAATCCCGACGGCCGGCTGACCATCACCCTGCCCGCTCCGGCGCCGGCCGACAGCGTGATCACCGTCGGCGTCGACTACGCCGGCGCGCCGCACGTGGCGCGCAACGCGCCGTGGGACGGCGGCTTCGTGTGGGGCAAGGCGCCGGACGGCCAGCCGTGGATCGCCACGGCGGTCCAGGGCGAGGGCTGCGACCTGTTCTGGCCGTGCATCGACCATCCGCGCGGCGAGCCGCGGGTGATGACCCTCGCGATCACCGCGCCGCCTGGCCTGTCGGCGCCGTCCAACGGCCGGCTGCTGGGGATCGAGACCGGCCCGGACGGCTGGACCACCTGGAGCTGGCGCGCGGCGTTTCCCGATCCCTACGGCATCGCCCTGAACATCGGGCCGTATGTCGAGCTGGCGGGCGAGTACGAAAGCGGCTGGGGCAATGTGATTCCCCTGCATTTCTGGCACCTGCCGCGCGCTGGCGACGAGCCCGAGACCCTGTTCGCCGAGTTCGCCGAGCAGCTGGAGTTCTACGAACGGCTGATCGGCCCCTATCCGTTCTCGGACGAAAAGATGGGCGTGGCCGAGACCCCGCACCTGGGCATGGAGCACCAGACGATCAACGCCTACGGCAACAACTACGCGGTGGACGCCAACGGTTTCGACTGGCTGCTGCACCACGAGCTGGCCCACGAGTGGTTCGGCAACCAGATGACCAACGCCGACTGGGACCACATGTGGCTGCACGAGGGTTTCGCCACCTACATGCAGCCGCTGTACGCCCGCTACCTGCACGGCGAGCGCAATTTCCAGGACGGGCTGCAGGCCCAGCGGGTGATGCTCCAGAACCGCCGGCCGCTGGTCTCGGGCGAAACCATGACCGCCAAGACCG
Source organism: uncultured Brevundimonas sp. (assembly GCA_964591465.1). Taxonomy (GTDB): domain Bacteria; phylum Pseudomonadota; class Alphaproteobacteria; order Caulobacterales; family Caulobacteraceae; genus Brevundimonas. The sequence continues at coordinate 9,706 of CAZQBJ010000039.1, read as the reverse complement.
TCTACAGTGACGAGGTCGGCCCCGGTCAGGACCTGTACTACAAGGGCGCCCTGGTGCTGCACACCTTGCGCATGCTGATCGGCGACGAAGCCTTCTGGGCCGCCACGCGGCAGCTGGTCTACGGCCGGCCCGATCCGGCGCCGGGCAATTTCTCTCCCCAGGTGGTGGTCACCGAGGATTTCATTGCGGCGGTCAACGAGATGACCGGCGCCGACCTGCGCTGGTTCTTCGACGCCTATGTCTTTCAGGCCGCGCTGCCCGAGCTAGTCGCCACCCGCCAGGGCGACCGCATGCAGTTCCAGTGGGTCACCGGCAACGGCGGCGTCTTTCCCATGCCGATCGAGGTCGAGGTCGACGGGCGGGTGCACACCCTGCCGATGACCGGCGGCCGCGGTGAACTGGCCGTCAATCCGGGGGCCCATGTGCTGATCGACCCGGCGTCGAAGGTCCTGCGCCGCTCGCCGGCCATCGAACGTTACCAGCAGTGGCTGCGCGACCAGGCCGCGTAAGATTTCAGCGCGATTGCAGCCGCAGGCAGTAGTCGAAGCCCTGCCGTTCGTTCGCCGCCAGGGCGAGCCGCCGGCCGGTGACGATCACCGAGCCCCCCGCAGGGACCCGCGGCCCGGTGCGGCCGTCAATCTCGACATAGATCCATTGACCACTGCTGATCTGGTTGACTGTGACCGTCACTGTGACCGGAAGCGCGCCTTCGGCCACCACCGTGTTTCGGCCCACGTCGCGATCCGACGAGGCGGTCACCTGACCCGGCGCGCCGCCTCCGGCCAGGCAGGCCGAAGCGAAGGCGGACGGGTCCATCTGCAATGCGGCGGCGCTCAGCAGGGCGGCGATCATCGGTCTATCTCCCTGTCCCGCGCGCACCCTAGGAGGGCCCGCTGGACCGGTTCAAGGATCTGGATGGCCGCCGTCAGGTTCCAGCAGGCGTGCGACCTAGGGCTCCAGCTCGATGTCCCAGTACAGATAGTCGAGCCAGCTCTGGTGCAGGTAGTGCGGCGGGAATCGGCGGCCGCGCTCGCGCAATTCATGGCTCGAGGGCCGGCGCGGACTGCGGCGCAGCATCGGCATGCCGGCCTGGTCGGGGGTGCGGCCGCCCTTCTTCAGATTGCACGGGGCGCAGGCGGCCACGATGTTCTCCCATGTCGTGCGGCCGCCCTTCGAACGGGGCACCACATGGTCGAAGGTCAGGTCCTGGCTGCTGGTGCAGTACACGCACGAGAAGCCGTCGCGCAGAAAGACATTGAAGCGGGTGAAGGCCGGGGGGCGATCCTGATCGACATAGGCCTTCAGCGACACCACGCTGGGCAGGCGGAACTCCAGCGACGGCGAGCGGACCACCTTGTCGTAGGTCGAGACCACGTCGACCCGCTCCTGGAACACCGCCTTGACCACCTCCTGCCAGGGCCACAGCGACAGCGGGTAGTAGGACAGCGGCCGATAGTCCGCATTCAGCACCAGCGCCGGCCAGCCGGACGGCGGAGTCGTCAGGACCTGCATGACGGGCCCTCACGCGAAGGCATCAACATGGTCGACGCGACGGGACTGAAGACGGCGCTCCTTCCAGTCAGGTCCGGACCTGGGCGTCCGGATCATCCACAGGATACGCCCGATTCGACGACGCTCCTATGACCTTGGCGCCCGCCACGGGTCGCCATAGCCCGGCAAGGTCCAGCCCCAGCGCAGGGCCCCGGCCCGCACGGCGAACCCGATCACGAAGGCGATGCCCGCCGCCGGCACATTGGGCATGCCGACCAGCTTCAGTCCGATATAGATCGCCGCCGCCAGCACCGCCGCCGAGACCGCGATCTCGCGCCGCAGAAGGATCGACGGCTGGTGCGCCAGCAGATCGCGCACCACCCCGCCGAACGAAGCGGTCAGCGCCCCCATGACGATGCAGATCAGCGGGGCCACGCCCCAGGCGTCGGCCTTGGCCGCCCCGTAGACCCCATAGGCGGCCAGGCCCACCGCATCGAGCCACAACAGGGCCGAGAACCGCCAGCTGCGCCGGCCCAGCACCCAGACGGCGCAGGCGGCCGCGATGCACACGGCGAAATAGCGCCAGTCCTGGACCCAGAACACCGGCGCCCCGATCAGCAGGTCGCGCAGGGTGCCGCCGCCGACGCCGGTGGCCGCGGCGAAGAAGATGAAGGTGACCAGGTCCTGTTTCTCGCGCGCCGCCGCCAGCGCGCCGGTGGCCGCGAACACCGCCACGCCGATGTAGTCCATGACGAACAGCCGCGGCAGCAGCGGCTGGGTGATCTGCTCGATCACCGGTTCGATCATCGGCTCGATCATGCGGCGGGGCCCTTTCGCGGCGAGGCGGGACAAGTCTATGGGTCGAATATGGTCTTCACCACCCGCTTCGCGCCCTCGCCCACCGGGCGGCTGCACAAGGGCCACGCCTTTTCGGCCCTGACGGCCTGGTCCGCCGCGCGGGCGGTCGGAGGCCGGTTCCTGCTGCGCATCGAGGACATCGACGCCGGCCGCTGCCGGCCCGAATACGAGGCGGCCATCCTCGAGGACCTGGCCTGGCTGGGGCTTGACTGGGACGGACCGGTGCGCCGCCAGTCCGAGCACCTCGGGGCCTATGCCGACGCGATCGCCCAGCTGGAGCGCCGGGGCTTGCTGTACCGCTGCTTCCGCACGCGCAGGGAAATCCTCGAGCAGATCGGCCAAGCCCCGCACGGGACGGTCGAGGCCGTGCGCCCCGGGCCGCATCCGCCGCGGGAGGAAGCGAAACTGCTGGCCGAGGGTCGCCCCTTCGCCTGGCGGCTGTCGCTGCAGCGGGCCCGGGCGGCCCTGGGCGAGGCGGCCTGGGCGGGGCTGGCCTTCGTCGAGGAGGGCGCAGGTCCCGAGGGCGAGCGCGGCCTCATCCGCGCGCGCCCCGAAACGGCCGGCGACGTGGTTCTGGCCCGCAAGGACGCGGGCGTCGCCTACCACCTGGCGGCCGTTCACGACGACGCGGTCCAGGGCGTGACCCACGTCATTCGCGGCCAGGACCTGTTCGAGGCGGCCCACATCCAGCGCCTGATCCAGGCGCTGATGGACTGGCCCGCGCCGGTCTACCGCCACCACCGCCTGCTGACCGGCCCGGACGGCCGCCGCTTCGCCAAGCGCGACCACAGCCAGACGCTCGCCGAGCTGAGGGCCGCCGGAGTCGCCGCGGCCGATCTGCGGGCCGAACTGGGGTTCTGACGCCCCCGCAAAAATCTCGCTCCCGCTCCGCCCCGCGCGGGCCTATAGCGCGCGGATGACCCGGCCCGCCGCCCTGCCCCTGATCGTGCTGCTGCTGAGCGCCTGCGTGCTGGGGCTGGCGCCGATCCTCGTGCGCCTGACCGAGACCGGACCGGCCGCGGCCGGCTTCTGGCGCTTCGCCTTCGCCCTGCCGCTGCTGCTGGCCCTGACCGCGCGACCCGGCGCCGGCGGCGTCGGCCTGCCGTCGAAATGGATGCTGGTCGCCGGCCTGTTCTTCGTGCTCGACCTGTCGGTCTGGCACTATTCGATCGTCATGACCTCGGTGGCCAACGCCACGGTGCTGTGCAACCTGACCCCGGTGGTCGTCACCCTGTTCGGCTGGATCTTCTTCCGCGAGACGCCGAAGCGGCTGTTCCTGCTGGCCCTCGGCCTGGCCCTGTCGGGGGCCTGGGCGATGGCTGTCGGGGCCGACGGCGGCCAGGGAACCAATCCCCTGCTCGGCGACCTGTTCGCCCTGTCGGTGTCGCTCTGGTACGGCGGCTATTTCCTGGCCGTGAAGGCAGCCCGCATCCGGGCCGGCGCCATGCGGATCATGCTGTGGTCCACGGCCGTCGGCTGCCCGTTGCTGCTGGGCGTCTCGGTCGTGCTAGGCGAAGTCCTGATCCCCGCCGGCGCCGCCGGCTGGGCCGCCTGCGCCGGCCTTGGGCTGATGCACGTGACCGGTCAGGGCGGGGTGGCCTGGGCGCTCGGCCGCCTGCCGGCCGCGGTCACCGCGGTGGTCGTGCTGATCCAGCCGGTGGTCGCCGCCGGCCTGGGCTGGCTGCTGTTCGCCGAGACCATGACCCCGCTGCAGATGCTGGGCGGGGCGGTGGTGCTGCTCGCCGTGGTCCTGGCCCAGCGCACCGGCGTGCAACGAAAAACGGGCGCGGAGACCGAAGCCGCCGCGCCCGCCTGATCTTCTGGTTCCTGCCGCCGTCTAGAGCAGCTTCAGGTCCACCGCCGAGGTCTTGCCGCGGTCGGTCTCCAGTTCGTACGAGAGCTTCTGGTTGTCATCGAGGCCCGGGAGGCCCGCCCGCTGCACCGCGGTGATGTGCACGAACACATCCTTGCCGCCGTCGTCGGGCTGGATGAAGCCGTAGCCCTTGGTGCCGTTGAACCACTTAACCGTACCGGTCGCCATGTGAGCGCTCTCCTGATCGCGCCGTTTCCAGGCGGGCCCCTCGCACGAGACGCCCGACAATCCAGTCTGGGGGACAGCTCGTTCAGGCGAAGGAGCGACCGCGCGGGGGTGGAGGCCGCGCAAACCTCGGATTGCGCGAATATTACTCCGGCGCCGCAGGAAAGGCGTCAACCGCCAAAGCGTGACCGGTTCAGGCGCACAGGCTGTGGCGCGCGCCGTCCAGGTGCAGGTGGTCGGCGTGCGCCTCGTTGTATTCGGGGCTGAGCACGGTGGGGAAAATCCGGCAGGCCCCGTCGCGCACCTTGCGCAGGAAGCTGGCGCCCTGGGCGCCGCGCGCCCCGCGGCCGTCCCAGGCGCCTGACAGGGTCACCCGGCGTCCGTCCTCGAGCGTCACGCCGGACACGTCGATGGCGTTGGCCCGGGCATGCTCGCTGGGCCGGTGGGCCGGCCCGGCCAGGCCGTAGATCCGCCGGCACGAATAGACCCCGTAGGTGTCGACCCGGCGCACGCCGGTCCCGAACGCCGCCTGGGCGGCGGGTTGCAGCACCTGGCGATCCCAGATCACGTAGCGCACCGCCAGCGGGCACTGCATGACCTCGCTGCCCGGCGACAGCGGCGTCACCCCGCCGGTCAGCCGCACCGCCCCCCGAACGATGCAGAAACCGCCGTCGTTGCGGTCCTCGGCCCGCTCGACCTGCACCCCGGCGGCGCGCAGGGTCTGGATGCAGGCATCGGTCACCGCGGTCACCTCCTCGGCCGACGCCGTGCGGGACAGCTCGAAGTCCGAGACCTTGGCGGCGGTGGCGTGGCCGATCGGCCGGCTCAGGTCCAGCGGCTTCCAGGGCAGGTCCTGTTCGGGCGCGAACAGATTGAGCAGGGCGAAGCCGGCGGCGCAGGCCAGGGCCAGCTCCCACATCAGATTCCAGAAATCCGCCAGGTCCCGGCCCATGCTCGACTCAACAAACTCTACGCCACGCGCTCGACCGTTACGCAGGCCCGGCGTAGGCGCCGATCAGGCCGCGGGCCAGGGCGGTGCAGGCCGGGCCGCCGCGACCGTGATCGTTCGACAGGGTGACGATGCCCAGCCCCAGCTCGGGCGCGATGGCGACGAAGGCGTGCCACATGGTGTTGGATCCCTCGTGGGCCAGCACCGGCCCCTGCGCCCAGGCCTGCGGCCGCACGATCCAGCCCAGGGCGTAGTCGGCCCCCTCGTCCGGGGTGGTCAGCCGGCGCACGCTCTGGGGGCTCAGCACCCCGCCGCCGTCGGTCAGGAACAGCCGCACGAACCGGGCGTAGTCGTCCAGCGTCATGTGCGCCGTGCCGGCCGGGGCCATGGCCTGCGGATTGTCGGACACCCCCTCCGGATCGACCGGCTGCGGGCGCGTGGTCGGAGTCGACATGTGGCCCCAGGGCTGGTCGCCGCGCGGCGCGCCAAAGCCGGCAGAGGTGATCCCCGCGGGGACGAACAGTTCGGCGGTGATCGCCTCTTCCCACGACTGGCCGGTGATCCGCTCGATGGCGGCCCCGATCAGGGTGTAGCCGCCGTTGCTGTACGAGAACGTCCCCGTCTCGCCGGTCGGCGGAGCGGCGAACACCGCCTCGGCCAAGGCGGTGCGCTGCGCCGGCAGGGACCGCTCGTCCGTCCGGGCGCGGATCAGCCATGACAGGCCCAGGGCCCGGGCGTCGACCAGCCCGGACCGGTGGGCCATCAGCTGTTCAATCGTGATCGTCGCCCAGGCTGGGTCGATGGTCAGGTCGGGGAAGAGCTCCGGGACCGTCGCGCCCCAACGCGCCCGCCCCTGCTCGACCAGCCGGGCGTACAGCGCCGAGGTCATCGCCTTGGTGTTCGAGCCCAGGTGCCACAGGTCGTCCAGCGTGGCGGGCGCTTCGTCGCCGGCCCGACGCACGCCGGCGACCCCGCGCCAGTCGAACCCGTCGGCCGTCACCACCGCGCCGGCCAGCGCCGGCGGCGGGGCCTCGGCCGCCATCACCTCGGCCAGGGCGGCGTCGCCCCCGGCGCGAGCCCCGGCCACGGCCCGTGCGGCGAGGCCCAGCAGCGGCCCGGCCGCGATCGCTCCCACCACGGCGCGTCGGTCGAACATGGGCGGATCTCCTCGTGAAACCGTGATCAGCATAGAGGCTTCCGCCGCCCATGGGGAGCGCCGCCGGCCCGCCCGCTTCCGACTTGGCCCCGAACCGGCTACCACCGGCGTCATGAGCACCGCCCCCCGGCCCGACGCCGCGCGTCAGAACTGGGTCGACCGGCACGCCCCCGAAGCGATGAAGCCGTGGCTCAAGCTGGGCCGTTTCGACCGACCGATCGGGACCTGGCTGCTGCTGCTGCCGGGCTGGCAGGGCATCGCCCTGGCTTTGGCCGCCGGCGAGACGCGGCCGGGGCTCTATCACCTGTGGCTGTTCATCGGTTTCGCCTTGGGCGCCGCCCTGATGCGGGCCGCCGGCTGCGCCTGGAACGACATCGTCGACCGCGACATCGACGCCCGCGTGGCCCGCACCGCCGGTCGTCCGATCCCTTCGGGCCAGATCAGCGTCAAGCAGGCGCTGGGGTTCATCGCCGCATGCTGCGCGATCAGCCTGGGCATCCTGCTGACCCTGAACCTGACCGCCATCGCCCTGGGCGCCGCCTCCTTGCTGCTGGTCGGGGCCTATCCGTTCATGAAGCGGATCACCTGGTGGCCGCAAGCCTGGCTGGGCCTGACCTTCAACTGGGGCGCCCTGCTGGGCTACGCGGCGGTGGCCGGGACGCCCGGGCCGGCCGCGCTGCTGCTGTACGCCGGCGGCCTGTTCTGGACGCTCGGCTACGACACCATTTACGCGCTGCAGGACATCGAGGACGACGCCCTGGCGGGGGTGAAGTCCTCGGCCCGCCGGCTGGGGCGCGCGGCCCGCACCGGGGTCGCGGTGTTCTATGTTCTGGCCGCCGGCCTCGCCGCCGCCGCGGGCGCCGCAGCCGGGCTCGGCCCGCTGTTCGCCGTAATCGTGGCCGTCTATGTCGCCCACCTGGCCCGGCAAACGTTGCGAATCCGGCTTGACGATCCGGCCCGCGCGCTGGCCCTGTTCCGCTCGAACCGGGACGCCGGCCTGATCCTGCTGGCGGCCATCGCCGTCGGCGCCTGGACGCCCTGAGAAGAGACGAGACCATGCTCAAGACCCTCGGCCGCAGCCTGCTGATCACCGCCGCCGTCGGCGCCCTGGCGGTCGCCTGCAACCGCGGCGAGGACGCCGCCGAGGCCCCGCCGCCGCCGGCCGTTGAGGTCCCGGTCCCCGAAACCCCGGCCGACTCCCCGGCCCCGCTGAGCTACGAAAGCAAGACCGAGCACGCCGAGGTCAAGCTGACCCTGCCCGAGGGCCTGCGCAGCCAGCCGGACCTGCACGCGCGGCTGTACGCCGAGGCGGTGCGCAACCTGCGCACCTTCTCCGAAGGCGCCGTCGCGGACCGCACCGAATACATGGGCGACCGGCAAATGCCGCCCTACGAGAAGGCCATCGAGTACGCGGTGGCCGGCCAGACCGGCAAGCTGTTCAGCCTGCAGCGCAATGACTACGAGTTCACCGGCGGGGCGCACCCGAATCCCGGCTACGGCGCGGTGCTGTGGGACAAGGCGCTCAAGCGGATTGTCGAGCCGGCCCAGCTGTTCCGCCGCGGCGTGGACCTGGCCCCGCTGGACGAGGCCCTGTGCGACGCGATCAACGCCGCCCGCCTGGAGCGCAGCCCCGACGCCGCCCCGATCAGCCTCGAAGGGGCCGACTGGTCATGCCCGCGGGCCAATGTGACGCCGTTCGTGCTGGCCCCCTCGACCACCACGGGCAAGGCCGGCGGCCTGATCTTCCTGATCGGCCCCTACCAGGTCGGCCCCTACGCCGAGGGCGGCTACGAGATCGTGGTGCCCCAGACCGCCTTCCGTCGGCTGCTGGCCCCCGCCTACGCCGACGAGTTCGCCGGCAACCCGGTGCGCACCGGCGACGTCAGCCGGCGCGGCTAGGCCAGGGACGCTCACTCGGCCAGGAACCGCTCGACCTCGGCCGCAAAGCGCTGCGGCTGATCGGCCATGATGAAGTGCAGCGCGCCATCGACGCGGACCAGCCGCACTCCCGGCAGGGTCGCGTACTCCCCGGCGTACAGGGCGTCGACCCGCTCCACCGGCAGGCCCATGGCCTCGTCCCAGGCGTACAGCACCGTCACCGGCGCGATGATTGCGGCCAGGCCCGGGCGCAGGTCGGTGGTCATCAGCTCGGCCATGGCCCGGCCGATGGCGTGGCGGTCCGAGGCCAGCGACCAGGCCAGGATCTGCGCCTGCGTCGCCGGGGTCTTGCTCATCGACCGGGCGACGCCTTGCTGCATGGCGGCGAAGGCGGCGGCATCGGCGCCGGTGACCTGGGCGTAGGCCTGCTCGGCGAACGGCGCGGCGCTTTGGGCGGTGGCCGTCGGCCCGTACATCGCGCTGTAGAACGGCAGGGCGTCGACCACCATCAGCTTGCCGACCAGGTCCGGATGTTCCTGCACCAGCCGCAGGCCCGTCGCCCCGCCCAGCGAGTGGCCGATCACGGCCGGGCGCTCCAGCCCCTGCTCGGCGATGTAACGGGCGATCTCGCTGACCGCCGGGCTCCACACGTCGCCTCCGGCCGGACCGGGCTGGCCGGCGAAGCCGCCGATCTGCACCAGATGCAGCCGATGCGTCGCCGACAGCTCCCCGGCCAGCGGCCGCCAGACCTCGCGGGACGAGGCCAGGCCCGGGATCAGCACCACATCGGGGCCCTCGCCGACCACCTCGACCGTGATCCGGTCGGACTGGAAGGCGCCGGCGGGCGTTTGCGCCCGCGCGGGGGCGGCGGCCGCCGCCACGGCCCCGAGAACCAGCGCGAAGGCCGAGGCGACGAGCAGGAGACGCAGCAGCCAGGTGCGGGTCGGGCCGCGCGAATGGGACAGGAACATCATGGTCGGGGTCCTTGGGGCGTAGGCGCCGGCTCAGCCGTGCGGATTCTCGAATATTTCCTCCACCGTCAGCCCGAAGAGGGCGGCGATGCGGTAGGCGAGGTCCAGCGAGGGGTCGTGTTTCTCGGTCTCAAGGGCGTTGACCGCCTGACGCGAGACTCCCAGCCGCTTGCCCAGGTCCTCCTGGGTCCAGCCCTTCTCGGCGCGGAGCACGCGCAGCCGGTTCTTCATCGGGAGGTGCTCCGCACGAACACCGGCATCAGGCCCATCAGCGCCCAAAAGGCCACATAGACCCACCAGCCTTCGATGTGCGGCGCGCCGGCGAATTTCTCGGCGAAGCCCCAGAAGACGCACAGGGCGAAGGT
>CAZQBJ010000038.1:0-14457 GCA_964591465.1 uncultured Brevundimonas sp. | reverse complement strand
TAGTCGAGGCCGAAGGCCGAGCGGAACAGATCGCGCGAACCAAACATCAGGTTGGCTCGCGCCACCGCCGGATCGTTGCTGTCCAGCTCGCCGTCGTGGATCGCGTAGCCGAACTGGAATTCGCCGGTCCAGCGCTCATTCAGGGCGCGCCGCCAGGCCAGGCCGACGGCGGCGAAGTCGGTGTCCCCGTCGCTGTTGACCGAGGCGCTGACGTAGCCGCGCGGGCGGCCGAGGATGGCCAGGGAGTCCAGCGGCCGCGACAGCAGCTGCACCTCGAGGTCGACGCCGCTTTCGCGATCATCGCGCGACAGATGGGTGATGTCGTGCTGCATGACCGCGACCCGGACCTCGGGCTCCTGGCCGTGGGCGGGCAGGGCGACGGCCGCGACGCAGGCGGCGGCGAGCGGGACAAGGCGCATGCAAATCTCCGGCGGGGACGGAAAACGGCAATGTCCAGGCAAGCTAGGCGGTTCCATCGCCCGGGCCGAGCCCCCTCAACCCACGCGGGATGATTCGCCGCCGGGTGCGGGCGTCCGCTCAGGCCGCCGCGCGCCAGTCCTCGCCGGCCCAGTCGCGGGCCTCGTCCCACAGGGCGTCCTCGTCGGTGTAGCGGCCGGCCGAGGCGTCGATCACGTCCACCACCTGTTCCTCGGCGCGGTCCCAGATCACCGCCAGGTCGCCGCAGCCTTCGGCCTCGCACGGCACGATCAGATAGCGGCCCTCGCCGGCGAGGCGGGCGGCGGGGCGGCGGGGGGCGGCGGCGGAGCGGGTGAAGGCGGCGATCATCTCGAACATTCCCTGCGACAACGACTGCGGCGGCTTGCCGACGCCTGCACCTTGCGGCAGTGTTGCGTCAGAAACGGACGTATCGAACCATGCGACATGAAAAGGCGGCCTCGGTGCTGGAATTGGCCCGGCGGCTGGCGGCCAGCGCCGAGGGCCTGACCCTCGACGAAATGGCGGCCGAGATGCAGGTCGGCCGGCGCACCGCCGAGCGGATGCGCGACGCGGTGCTGGCGCTGTTCCCCCAGACCGAGGAGGTCTCGGACCCGCCGCAGAAGCGCTGGCGCATCCGCGGCGGCCTGTCGGCCTTCGAACAGGCGCCCTCGGCGATCGAGCTGATCGAGCTGAACAAGGCGGCGGCCGGGCTCCGCCGGGCGGGCGAGCCGGGGCGGGCGGCGGCGTTGGAGGGGCTGGAGCGCAAGATCAAGGCGGCCATGCGCTCGACCGCCCTGAACCGGCTGGCGCCGGATCTGGAGGCGCTGGTGCGGGCCGAGACCATCGCCGTCCAGGCCGGGCCCCGGCCGACCTCGGACGAGCCGATGCTGGCGGCCATTCGCGAGGCGGTGCTGGCCGGGCGGGCGCTGGGCTTCACCTATCGCCGGCCCGGCGCCGAGGCGCGCCGGCGGGTGGTCGCCCCGTGCGGCCTGATGTTCGGCCGGGCCAACTATCTGGTGGCCGCCGATCCGACCAGCGGCCGGGTGCAGACCTTTCGCCTGGACCGGATGAGCGCCGTCGCCGCCCTGGACCAGCCGGCCGCGCCGCCGGCCGACTTCGACCTGGCCGCCTTCGCCAACCGGTCGTTCGGCATCTATCAGGACGAGGTCGAGGACGTCGTCCTGCGGGTCACGCCCGAAGGGGCCGCGGAGGCGCGGGCCTGGCGCTGGCACCCGACCCAGACGCTGGAGGACGAAGCGGACGGCGGGGTGATCGTGCGCTTCACCGCCAGCGGCATGCGCGAGCTGGCCTGGCATCTGTTCACCTGGGGCGACCGGGTCCGGATCCTGGCGCCGGACCGGCTGAAGACCGTGAGGGCCGAGGAGCTGGCCGCCGCCGGCCGCGCCCTCGAACGGGCCAAAGCCTGAACCGGAATTAAGACGACGCGGCCAGTACGGCCAAGCTAGCCTCCGACGGGCAGACAGCGGAGGCGACATGCGTGGATTGAAGGCGGGCTGGATCGCGGCGGCGGCCTTGGCGACCTGCGTGGCGGGCGCGGCGGCCCCGGCTTTGGCCGTCGTGGCGGAGGCGTCCGGGCCGGTGGAGGTCACGGTGACCCGGGACGGCGAACTGTGGACAGCCGACTACGCGTTCAACGAGGACGCGCCGGTATGGGCCTTCATCCGGTCGTCCCGTATCGACCGCACGCGCGAACCCTGGCGCCCGACGGACTGGGTGTCCGCGACCCCGGGCGTGGTGCTGGAGCGGGTGGGCGAACTGGACGTGCTGCGGAGCCTGGACGGCGGGCCCGTGCCGCGGCGGGTGAGCCTTCGCCTGACCCCGCGCGACCACAATCTGGAGGCCGACTACGGCGTTCTGGCCTTCACCGACGGCTCCACGGCCCTGTTCACCGGCGCCTTCGACGTCTTCGCCCTGCCTTCGCTGGAGGCCGCGAGGAACGCGCCCGACGATCTGAACGGCGCCGACATCGGCATGAGCAACGCCCGCGTCATCTGGCGCGACCGGGCCGGGCCGGTGCTGCTGCAGGGCCAACGGGTGGACGAGGGGGTGACCGAGGACGGCGCGACCTATGTGCTGTTCGGCGACGCCCAGATGAAGGAAAGCCCGCGGCTGGTGACGGTGGTCGATCCGCAGCTGCCGACCTGGGTCGCGGGGATGATCGAGGACTTCTCGCCGCGGGTGGCGGACCACTATGTGCGCCGGCTGGGACCGGGCCAGACCGACCGGCCCACCATCATGGCCAGCTGGCGCGGCCCGACCCCGGAAGTGCAGAGCATGGGCGGGTCGGTGCTGCCGGGCCTGATCGTCATGACCTTCGAGGGCGTCGGCAATGTCCGGCCCTCGGCCGAGGGCGAGTCCCAGAACCGCTGGTTCATCAGCCACGAGAGCGCGCATTTCTGGCTGGGCCAGACGGTGCGCTACGAGCGCAGCCGCGACGCCTGGATCACCGAGGGCGGGGCCGACCTGATGGCCATCCGGGCCACGGGCGCGCTGGATACGACCTACGACATGGCGGTTCCGGAGCAGGAGGCGGTGGACGACTGCGGCCGGCTGGCCGTCCGGCCGGTCGAGACGGCGGCCTCGCGCGGCGAGCACCGCGCCTACTACGCCTGCGGCGCGGTCTTCGCCCTCGTCGCCGAGGCGGCCCAGATGCGCGCCGCCGGCGGCGACTGGTTCGACTTCCTCAAACCGCTGATCGACGAGAACCGCGAGGACGGCGTGCTGACCCGCGACGAATGGCTGGACCGCCTCGACGCGACCTCCGGCGATCCCTCGCTGCGCGCGGACATCGAGCTGCTGCTCGACCAGGGTTCGCAGGACGCCGCGGCGGTGGTGGATGGACTGCTGGCGCGGGCGGGGGTGGTGATCGACTAGTCTGATCACCTCGCCGCGAACGGATAGGGGCTGACCGACTTGGACCAATCGTCGACGGTCAGCGGCCGGTCGACCGGCGGCGCGGCGCGCTCGGCGCAGGGGTGGCGGTGGCACAGGCGGCAGGCCGGGCCGATCGGCGTCACCTCCGGCGCGGCGAGGTCCAGACCGCGGGCGTAGACCAGCCGGTGCGCGTGTTTCAGCTCGCAGCCCAGGCCGATGGCCAGGTCGTGGCCCTCGGTGAAGGCGTCGTGGCCCTGACGGTCCACCGTGCGGGCGAGGGTGAACCAGCGACCGCCATCCGGGGTCTCGACGATCTGGGTCAGGATCCGGCCCGGCGTGCGGAAGGCGCTGTGCAGCCGCCAGCGGGGGCAGGCCCCGCCGAAGCGCGAGAAGGGGAAGGCGCCAGAGGCGTAGCGCTTGGAGATGTTGCCGGCCTGGTCCACCCGCATGAGGAAGAACGGCACCCCGCGCGCGGTCGGGCGCGACAGGGTGGTCAGCCGGTGCGCCGCCTGCTCGAACGACACTCCGAAGCGGGCCTGCAGCCGCGCCAGGTCGTAGCCGGTCGCCTCGGCCGTGGCGTGGAAGGGGCCGTAGGGCATCAGGGTCGCCGCCGCCAGGGTGTTGGCCAGCGACACCCGCAGGAGGGCGGCGCTGGCGGGATCGGGGGCGGCGGCCGCCTCGGTCAGGGCGGTCAGCTCGGCCGCATGTTCGGCCAGGGCCAGCTGATAGGCGACGGCGAAGGCGCGCGAGGCGGGCCCCAGGGTCTCGGACAGCAGCAGCCGGTTGCGGTGCAGATCGAGGCGGCGGGTCCATTCGACCATCACCTCGGCCGGCATGACCCGGACCTGCAGGCCGTGGCGCGCGGCCAGGCGAGCCCGGGCGAGGCCCTCGAATCCCTCGCCGTGCGCGGCCGGCGCCTCGGCGAAAAGCTGGGCGTGCAGGGCCTCGCCCAGGGCGTCGAGCTCGGGGAAATGGTTGCGCCGGTCCTGCAGGTAGCCGCGCACCCAGTCGGCCGGGGTCTCGTCCGCGCCGCCGCCGGCGTCCGCCTCGGCCCGGTCGCGGGCCCGGCGGTCGGCGAAGGCCCGGTACAGGCGCAACAGGGCGTCGGCGGCGGCCGGCTGGTCCTCGGCCAGCTGGACGATCTCGTGCCGGGGCACGGCGAGGCCCTGGAACAGCGGGTCGGCGAAGGCCTCGGCCAGCTCCGCCTCGGTCGCCGGCCCGGCGCCCTGGCCCAGGGTGCGCAGGTCGACGTCGTAGGTGTCGGCCAGCCGCAGCAGCAGCTGGGCCGAGACCGGCCGCTGGTTGCGTTCGATGTGGTTCAGGTAGCTGGGGGAGACGCCGAGATCGGCGGCCATCGCCGTCTGGGTCAGGCCGAGCTGCCGGCGCAGGCGCTTGAGGCGGCCGCCAAGAAACAGCTTGCGATCGGCGGCGGCGCTCATGACCGCATTAGGTCACATTATGACGCAAAAGCAAGAGTCACAAAATGACATGATGACGCGAAAGGCTGTGCTGAAGGTGTATCGTTTGTGACTGTCGGGTGTTGTGCTGGCGAGACCCCGCGGCCCGCCGCCTTCGTCAGACAGAGATCCGCAGATGACCAGCTTCGCCGACCTCGTGCCCTCCGCCCCCGGCCGCTTCGACGGCGTCGAGCGCCCCTATACGCCCGAAGAGGTGCTGCGCCTGCGCGGGTCGGTGGCGATCCGCCACACCCTGGCCGAGCGCGGGGCCGAGCGGCTGTGGGACCTGCTGCACACCGAGCCGTACATCAACGCCCTGGGCGCGGTGACCGGCAACCAGGCGATGCAGATGGTCCGCGCGGGCCTGAAGGCGATCTATCTGTCCGGCTGGCAGGTGGCGGCCGACGCCAACACCGCCTCGGCCATGTATCCGGACCAGTCGCTGTACCCGGCCAACGCCGCGCCCGAGCTGTGCCGCCGCATCAACCGGACCCTGCAGCGCGCCGACCAGATCGAGCACGCCGAGGGCGGGGCCAAGCGCGACTGGTTCGCCCCCATCGTGGCCGACGCCGAGGCCGGCTTCGGCGGGCCGCTGAACAGCTTCGAGATCATGAAGGCGTTCATCGAGGCCGGCGCCGCGGGCGTGCACTTCGAGGACCAGCTGGCCTCGGAGAAGAAATGCGGCCACCTGGGCGGCAAGGTGCTGATCCCGACCCAGGCGCACGAGCGCAACCTGATCGCCGCGCGGCTGGCCGCCGACGTGATGGGCGTGGCCACGCTGACCGTGGCGCGCACCGACGCCGAATCGGCCCAGCTGATCACCTCGGACGTCGACGAGCGGGATCACCCGTTCATCGACCGCGAGGACCGCACGCCCGAGGGCTTCTTCCGCCTGAAGAAGGGCACGGGGCTGGACCACTGCATCGCCCGCGGCCTGGCCTATGCGAAATACGCCGACGTCCTGTGGTGGGAGACCTCGCACCCGGACCTGGACGATGCACGCAAGTTCGCCGAGGCGATCCAGGAGGCCCATCCGGGCAAGCTGATGGCCTACAACTGCTCGCCGT
Source organism: uncultured Brevundimonas sp. (assembly GCA_964591465.1). GTDB lineage: Bacteria > Pseudomonadota > Alphaproteobacteria > Caulobacterales > Caulobacteraceae > Brevundimonas. Next base: position 8,600 of record CAZQBJ010000038.1, on the reverse strand, counting down.
CGTTCAACTGGGAAGCCAAGCTGGACAAGGAAACCATCGCGAAGTTCCAGCGCGAGCTGGGAGCCATGGGCTACAAGTTCCAGTTCGTCACCCTGGCCGGCTTCCACGCCCTGAACAACTCGATGTTCGAGCTGGCCAGCGGCTACCGCGATCGCGGCATGGCCGCCTATTCGGAGCTGCAGCAGCGCGAGTTCGCCAACGAGGCGGCCGGCTACACCGCCACCCGTCACCAGCGCGAGGTCGGCACCGGCTATTTCGACCAGGTGGCCACGGTCATCTCGAACGGCCAGTCGTCGACCACCGCGATGAACGACTCCACCGAAACCGCCCAGTTCGACGCGGCCCGCGTCGCGGCGGAATAACAGGAGAGACGCCCATGCAACCCCTGAGCCGCCCCCGTGCGATCATCGACTACTGCCTGGCCCCGCTGGGTCTGGACCCGGCCTCGGAACCGGCGCTGGAGACTCGCCGCCGGCTGGAGCACGCCCTGAAGACCTTCGAGCAGATGGCCGCCCGGCCGGTCGAGGTGGACTTCTCAAAGATGCCGTCGCTGGTCATCAACGAAGCCGCCCACGGCAACGAATAGGACGCGCCCGATGCCGCTGGACATGACCGCCGCGACCGCCGAGGTCCGGCTGACGGCGCCCGTCGAGGGTCGCGCCGCCGAGGTGCTGACCCCCGAGGCGCTCGACTTCGTCGCCGGCCTGCACCGCCGGTTCGACGCCCGGCGACGGGCGCTGCTGGACCGGCGGACGGCGCGGCAGGCCCGCTTCGACGCCGGCGAGACGCCCGATTTCCGCGAGGATACGCGGGAGATCCGCGAGGGCGAGTGGACGGTGGCGCCGATCCCGGCCGATCTGCTGGACCGCCGGGTGGAGATCACAGGTCCGACCGACCGCAAGATGGTGATCAACGCGCTGAACTCCGGCGCACGGGTGTTCATGGCCGACTTCGAGGACGCCACCAGCCCGACCTGGAGCGCCCTGATCGAGGGGCAGGTCAATCTGAAGGACCTGTGGTCCGGCGACCTGAGCTTCGACGACCCGCGCACCGGCAAAGCCTACCGGCTGAAGCCGCAGCGCGCGGTGCTGATGGTGCGGCCGCGCGGCTGGCACCTGCCCGAGGCGCACCTGGAGGTCGACGGCCAGCCGGTCTCCGGCGCCCTGTTCGATTTCGGCCTGTACCTGTTCCACAACGCGCGCGCGGCCCTGGCCCACGGCTCGGGGCCCTATTTCTACCTGCCCAAGCTGGAGAGCATGGAGGAGGCCGCCCTGTGGGACGACGTCTTCCGCCACGCCCAGGCGGCGCTGGGCATGCCGGCGGGGACGATCAAGGTCACGGTGCTGATCGAGACGATCACCGCCGCCTTCGAGATGGACGAGATCCTGCACGCCCTGAAGGACCACATCGTGGGACTGAACTGCGGGCGGTGGGACTACATCTTCTCGACCATCAAGCGGCTGGGCGCGAACCGGGCCTTCCTGACCCCGGACCGCTCGGCCATGGTCATGGGCGACGCCTTCCTGCGCGCCTATTCGCTGAAGTTGATCGCCACCTGCCACCGGCGCGGCGCCTTCGCCATGGGCGGCATGGCGGCGCAGATTCCGGTCAAGGGCGACGAGGCGACCAATGCGGCGGCCTTCGCCAAGGTGCGGGCCGACAAGGAGCGCGAGGCGGCCGACGGGCACGACGGCACCTGGGTGGCCCATCCGGACCTCGTGCCGGTGGCCATGGAGGTGTTCGACCGGCTGATGCCGGGGCCGAACCAGCTGGACCGGCCGGGCGAGGGCGCGGACATCGGCCGGGCGCAGATGCTGGCCATCCATTCGGGGCCCCGCACCGAGGCGGGCCTTCGCGAGAATATCCGCGTCGGGGTGCAGTACATCGAGGCGTGGCTGCGCGGGCGCGGGGCCGTGCCTCTGTATAATCTGATGGAGGACGCCGCGACGGCCGAGATCAGCCGGTCGCAGGTCTGGCAGTGGCTGAAGCTGGCGGCGGCGCTGGACGATGGCCGGATCGTCGACGGGGCCCTGGTGCGGGCGCTGATCGAGGACGAGGTCGGGCGGTTGAACGGCGACCTGCCGCGGCTGGCCGACGCGGTCGACCTGTTCCGCGAGCTGTGCTTCGCCGAGACCTGCGAGGAGTTCCTGACCCTGCCGGCGTACGGGCGGCTCTAGGCGGCCTCGGAACGGCGCGCGGCGGCGGCGGGGGCGGCCAGTTCGGCCACCGTTTCGAGCAGGGTCTGGGCGTTGATCGGCTTGGACATGTGCCGGTCGGCGCCGGCGCTGTCGGCCGCGTTGACGTGCTCGGGCAGGGCGTTGGCGGTCAGCATGACCACCGGCGTGCGCGGCAGGCCCCCGGCGGTCTCGATCCGGCGGATCTCGCGGGTGGCGCTGAGCCCGTCCATCACCGGCATCTGCATGTCCATCAGGACCAGGTCGAAACGGTCGGCGCGGAACGCCTCGACCGCCTCGGCGCCGTTCTCGGCCAGGGTCAGGTCGACGTCGGCCTGGGACAGGATCAGCTCGATCACCCGCCGGTTGGTCGGATGGTCGTCGGCCAGCAGCACGCGCAGGCGGCAGCCCTCGCAGGCGACCGGGGCCTCGGTCTCGGCGGCGGCCGGCGCTTCGGCGCGGTCCAGCGGCAGGGTCAGGATGAAGGCCGAGCCGCCGCCCGGCTCGCTTTCGCAATCCAGGTCGCCGCCCAGCATGGCGGCCAGCTGGCGGCAGATGGCCAGGCCCAGGCCCGAGCCGCCGAAGCGGCGGGTGATCGAGCCGTCGGCCTGTTCGAAGCGGCTGAACAGGCGCTCCTTGTCGGCGGCGTCGAAGCCGACGCCGGTGTCCTCGACGGTGAAGCGGAAGGCCGGGCGGCCGTCGCGATCGCCGGCCGGGGCGGCGGTCAGGCTGACGAAGCCCTGGCTGGTGAACTTCACCGCGTTGCTCACCAGGTTGGTCAGCACCTGTTTCAGGCGCACGACATCGCCGCTGACCCAGGTCTGGGCCTCCGGGGCGATGTCGACGAAGAACTGCAGGCCCTTGTCGGCGGCGGCGGCGGCGTACAGCTGGCCGGCCTCGCGCACGGCCTGGGCCAGGTCGAACGGCTCGTTGCGCAGCTCCATGCGGCCGGACTCGACCCGGGCCAGGTCTAGGATGTCGCTGAGCAGCTGCTGAAGGGTGATGCCGGACGAACGGACCAGCTCGACCATCTCGCGCTGCCGGTCGTCCAGCTCGGTGCGGGCCAGCACCTGGGCGACGCCGATCACGCCGTTCAGGGGCGTGCGGATCTCGTGGCTCATGTTGGCGAGGAATTCGCTCTTGGCCCGGTTGGCCGCCTCGGCCGCGTCGCGGGCCTTCTTCAGGGCGCGGGCGTCGCGCTTGAGATCGGAGATCTCGTTGATCACGGTGACCACGCCGCCGTCGGCGGTGCGCCGGTCCTGCACCCGAAGCCAGCGGTCGTCGGTGGTCTGCTGCTCCAGCGAGCAGGACGGCTGGCGACGGGCCTCGAGGCGGGCGGCCAGCCATTCCTCCTCGCGGCCGATGGCTTCCGAATAATGGCCCTTGGCCAGGCCGGCGCGGAGGATCTCGGTGAACGGCCGGCCGACCTGCAGCAGCGGCGCGATCTCCGGATTGATCTCGGCGTAGCGGGCGTTCCAGATCACCAGCCGGTCGTCGGCGTCGTAGAAGGCCAGCCCGTCGGGCATGGCGTCGATCGCCTCGCGCAGCCGGTCCAGGGCGGCCGACCGGGAGCGCCGGTCGCGGAACAGCATGAATCCGGCGAGGGCGACGCTGAGCGCCGTCAGGCCCGCCAGGGCCGTGACAATGACCATGCCGCCGTCGTGGGCGCTGGCCAGGCTGTACATCGTCTCGAACAAATTCCGCTTTCCAGTTGCGCCGGACAGTCTGGTTCACGTTGGTGAAAAAACAGTGCGCTTCGGGCGGCGGCGGTCGCCTTTTTTGCAGGCGCCGGGCGGGCTTCCGGTCGGACGGGGCGGGCACTAGGCTCTGCGCGCCGGAGATCGCATGACCCTTGAACCGCCCCCGCCGCCCGCCGCCGATCCGCAACCGCCCCGGGGCGCGTGGCTGGGTGGCGCCGCCGGCGTCGTCGCCCTGGTCGGGCTGGCGCTATGGCGGCCGGAGCTGGCCGGGCCGGCGCTGGCCGCGGCCGTGGTCGTCGCCCTGATCACCGCGATCACCGCCCGGCGGCGACCGTCGCCTCCATCAGCCGCGCCCGGGGTCGAAGCCGAAGATCCGGCCCCGGACACCGAGACGCATCAGGACGCGCTGGAGGCCCTGTCGGATCCGGTGGTGGTGGTCGAGGGCGCGGCGCCGGACGACCTGGCGGGGCGGCGCATCCTGTTCGCCAATCGCGCGGCGCGGGCCGTGCTGCGCATCCAGGGCGAGACGCCGCTGCTGACCGCCGCGGTGCGCGATCCCGAAGTGCTGGAGGCGGTCGACGCGGCCCTGTTCGCCGGCGAGGAGCGGCTGGTCGAGCACGAGCCGGGCGGGCCGCGCGACCGGTACTGGCGGGTGCGGACCCGGCCGCTGAGCGCCGCAGACGGCCGGGCGCGGGCGCTGCTGGCCCTGCGCGACGAGACCGACAGCCGGCGGATCGAGCAGATGCGGGTCGATTTCCTGGCCAACGCCAGCCACGAACTGCGCACGCCGCTGGCCTCGCTGACCGGCTTCATCGAGACCCTGAAGGGCCATGCGCGCGACGACCCCGAAGCGCGCGACCGCTTCCTGGACATCATGGGCGCCCAGGCCGATCGCATGGCCCGGCTGGTCGCCGACCTGCTGTCGCTCAGCCGCATCGAGCTGAACGAGCACATCCCGCCCTCGGGCCGGGTCGATCTGGCGCTGGCCGTCGCCGAGGTGGCCGAGGCGGTGGCCCCGATCACCGCGGCAAAGGGCATCCGCGTCTCGGTCGAGCGGCCCGATCCGGGCGCGGCCATGGTGATCGGCGACCGCGACGAGATCGTGCAGGTGATCCAGAACCTGGTCGACAATGCGGTGAAATACGCCGGCTCGGGCGGGGCGGTGGATATCGTCGTCCAGGCCGGCCAGGACGCCGCCGCGGCCACGGGCCCGCGCATGGCCGACGCCGGCCGGGTCGCCCTGCTGGCCCCGGACCGGGCGCCCGACGCCCGCTTCGGGGTGGTCACGGTGCGCGACCATGGCCCGGGGCTGGCGCGGGAGCATCTGCCGCGGCTGACCGAGCGGTTCTATCGGGTCGAGGGTCAGAAGAGCGGCGACCGGGCCGGCACCGGGCTCGGCCTGGCCATCGTCAAGCACATCCTGAACCGGCACCGCGGCGGGCTGACGGTGGAAAGCGCGCCCGGTCAGGGGGCGGCCTTCACCGCCTGGCTGCCGGCCGCGCCGCCGGACGCTGTCACATAACCGTCGCCCAAATGTCGTAAGGCCCGGACCGAGCCGGGGCCGGGTCCCGGCGCCACGTTTGGGGCGAGGCCTCCGCCGAGATGTTCTGGATCGTGTTTCTCGCCCTGGCCGGGTTTTCCGCCGGCAGCTATCTGCTGGCGCGAGGGCTCGCCCGGCGGCGCGCGGCCGGACGCCGCGCCCACTCGCGGCCGGGCCACCATGGTCTGTACGCCCTGATCTGGGCGGCCGCCCCGGCCCTTGTGGCGCTGGTCCTGATGTCGGCCCTCGACGCGCGCATCGAGCGCACCGTGCTGGCCGCCGCGGCGCCGGAGTCGGTGCAGGCGCTGGACAGCCCGCGCCGCGCCGCCTTCATCGAGGACGCCCGCCGGATGGCCGCCGGCGAGGCGGTGATCCCCGGTCGCTGGACCGGCCCGCTGGCCGAGGCCCTGACCGAGGCGGCGGCGCGCGCGGCGCGCATCGACAGCCTGCTGAAGCTGGCCGGAGGCCTGGGCGTCGGCCTGCTGGCCGTGCTGGGGGCCGGGTTCGCCCTGATCCGCATCGGGCCGGCGTTCCGCGCCCGCAACCGGGTCGAGGGCTGGGCGACGGGGGCCCTGTTCGTCTGTTCGGCCGTGGCGGTGCTGACCACCGTCGGCATCGTCTGTTCGCTGCTGTTCGAGAGCCTGCGCTTCTTCGCCCTGGTTCCCGTGACCGAGTTCCTGTTCGGGACCCAGTGGAGCCCGCAGATCGCCATCCGCGCCGACCAGGTCGGCTCCAGCGGGGCGTTCGGCGCCGCGCCGCTGTTCGTCGGCACCTTCCTGATCATGGCCATCGCCATGGTCGTGGCCGGGCCGGTCGGCCTGTTCTCGGCCATCTACCTGTCCGAATACGCCGGCCCCCGCCAGCGGGCGGTGATCAAGCCGCTGCTCGAGGTGCTGGCCGGGGTGCCGACGGTGGTCTACGGCTTCTTCGCGGCCCTCAGCGTCGGCCCGGCCTTCCGCGCCGTCTTCAACGGGCTGGGCGCGCAGCTGGTCGGCGGCCCGCTGGACGGCCTGGGCCAATACCTGCTGACCGTGCAGAACCAGATGGCCCTGGTCGCCGGGGCGGTGATGGGGATCATGCTGATCCCGTTCGTCTCGTCGCTGTCGGACGACATCCTCAACGCCGTGCCCCAGTCGCTGCGCGACGGCTCCTACGCCAGGGGGGCGACCAGGTCCGAAACGGTGACCCGGGTGCTGCTGCCCGCCGCCCTGCCGGGGATCGCCGGGGCCTTCCTGCTGGCCGTCAGCCGGGCCATCGGCGAGACCATGATCGTGACCATGGCCGCCGGTCTGGCCGCCAATCTGACGCTTAATCCGCTCGACACGGTGACCACGGTGACGGTGCAGATCGTCACCCTGCTGACCGGCGACCAGGAGTTCAACAGCCCCAAGACGCTGGCCGCCTTCGGCCTGGGCCTGACCCTGTTCGTGGCCACCCTGGCGCTGAACGTGGTCGCCCACCGCATCGTCCAGACCTACCGGGAACAGTATGACTGACGCCGTCCAGACCCTGGCGGCGCGGTCCGCCGCCGAGCGTCGGCTGAAGCGGCGCTACGCCGCCGAGCGCCGCTTCCGGCTGTTCGGCGTCCTGGCCATCGCCGCGGCGCTGGGCTTCCTGGCCCTGCTGCTGGGCCGCATCGTCGAGCAGGGCCACACCGCCTTCGTCAATCATGTGGTCGAGGTCGAGCTGTACCTGGACCCGGCGCGCATCGACCCAGCCTATCCGGCCGGCGCCAACTACGACCAGTTGATCGCCGAGCAGATGCTGGCCCGCCTGGGCGTCGAGGACGATCCGGCAACGGCCCGGTCGGCGGCGATGCGCCAGCTGATGTCGCCGGGCTTCGGCTTCCAGGCCATGGCGCGGGTGCGCGAGGACCCCTCGCTGATCGGCCAGCGGATCGTGCTGCGCGCCCCGATCGGGGACGACGCGGACCTGTACTTCAAGGGCGACATCAGCCGCGAAGAGCCGGCGGCGACCCGCCGGCTGAGCGACGAGCAGCTCCTCTGGCTGGACGAGCTGAAGGCCCGCGGCGAGGTGCAGCGGCGGTTCAACACCCAGCTGTTCACCAATTCGGATTCGACCCAGCCGGAGCTGGCCGGGGTGCTGGGGGCGGTGATCGGCTCGGCCCTGATGCTGATGGTGACGGCGCTGCTGGCCATTCCGCTGGGCGTGGGCGCGGCCGTCTATCTGGAGGAGTTCGCGCCGCGCAACCGGTTGACCGGCCTGATCGAGGTCAACATCAACAATCTCGCGGCGGTGCCGTCGATCGTTTACGGCCTGCTGGGGCTGGCGGTGTTCATCAACTGGATGCACCTGCCGCGGTCCTCGCCGCTGGTCGGCGGGCTGGTGCTGGCCCTGATGTCGCTGCCGACGGTGATCATCGCCACCCGCTCGGCGCTGAAGGCGGTGCCGCCGTCGATCCGCGAGGCCGCCCTGGCCATGGGCGCGTCGCGCACCCAGTCGGTGCTGCACCACGTGCTGCCGCTGGCCCTGCCGGGGGTGATGACCGGCGCCATCCTGGCCCTGGCCCACGCGCTGGGCGAGACCGCGCCGCTGCTGTTGATCGGCATGGTCAGCTTCGTGCCCGGCATTCCCGACGGGATCACCGCCCCCTCCGGCGCCCTGCCGGTGCTGGTCTACATCTGGGAGAACGCCGCCGAGCGCGCGTTCCACGAGCGGACGGCGGCGGCGATCCTGGTCCTTCTGGCGTTCATGATCGTGATGAACGCCGCGGCGATCATGCTTCGCCGACATTTCGAACGCAGGTGGTAGGCCAGATGCCTCAGCAGATTTCCGACGACGCCGCGAGGACGACCGCGCCGCGCCCGGCCTCGCCCGCCGCGGCCCCCGGCGCCGGGGCCGACGCGCCGGTGGGACCGACCAAGATCGCCGTGCGCGACGTCAGCGTCTTCTATGGCGACAAGCAGGCGCTGTTCGAGGTCAGCCTGGACATTCCGGACAAGGCGGTGACCGCCTTCATCGGCCCGTCCGGCTGCGGCAAGTCGACCTTCCTGCGCTGCCTCAACCGGATGAACGACACCATCCCCGGCGCGCGGGTGGCCGGCGAGGTGCGCATCGACGGCGAGGACGTCAATGTGCGGACGGTCGACCCGGTGCTGCTGCGCCAGCGGGTCGGCATGGTGTTCCAGAAGCCCAATCCGTTCCCCAAGTCGATCTTCGAGAACG
>CAZQBJ010000037.1:0-14482 GCA_964591465.1 uncultured Brevundimonas sp. | reverse complement strand
GCGGCCGACGATTTCGCCCGGGTGCTGGACGGCCACGCGCCGTGGACCGTCAGCGAGGTGATCGAGGCGGCGGTGGCCGACGCCGCCGCCGACGCGGCCGCCGCGGGGGAGCCGGCGGTGGTGCTGCTGTCGCCGGCCTGCGCCTCGTTCGACCAGTTTCCGGACTTCGAGGTGCGCGGCGAGGCGTTCCGCGCCGCGGTGCTGGCGCTGGGGGCGATTCCCCCGGAGGATGGGGCATGACCAGCTTCGCCCATCCGTTCGCGCGCACCGACCGCTCGCCGCTGGCCCAGTGGTGGTGGACCGTCGATCGCGGCGTGCTGGCGGCGGTCGGGGTGCTGATCTTCCTCGGCGTGGCGCTGTCCTTCGCCTCCAGCCCGGCGGCCGTCGGGGCCGGGGAGGGGGCGCACGATCCGTTCCACTACGCCTGGCGGATGTGCGTGTTCGCCGGGGCGGCGGCCACGGTGATGCTGGCCACCTCGCTGATGTCGCCGCGCGGGGTGCGGCGGATCGCCGTGCTGGGCATGCTGGGCGGGCTGCTGGTCATGGCCCTGCTGCCGTTCATCGGCAACGAGGTGAAGGGCGCCTCGCGCTGGCTGGACATCGGCCCGTTCGGCCTGCAGCCGTCGGAATTCGTCAAGCCGTCGCTGATCGTGGTGGCGGCCTGGATGTTCTCCGAGGCCCAGAAGGGCCAGGGCGTGCCGGGCGTGTCGATCGCCTTCGCCCTGTACGCCCTGACCGCGGCCCTGCTGGTGATCCAGCCGGACATCGGCCAGACCCTGCTGATCACCACCACCTTCATGGCCGTGTTCTTCATGGCCGGAGTGCCGTTCCGCTGGATGGCGGTGCTGGGCGCCCTGGTCGTGACCGGCATGGTCTCGATGTATTTCCTGTTCGACCACGTGCGCGCCCGGGTGGCGAAATTCGTCTCGCCGGAACAGGCGGACACCTTCCAGATCGACCGGGCCTCCGAGGCCATCGCCGCCGGCGGCCTGGCCGGGCGGGGCGTCGGCGAGGGGGTGATGAAGCGCAACGTGCCGGACCTGCACACCGACTTCATCTATTCGGTGGCGGCCGAGGAGTTCGGCCTGATCCTGTCGCTGCTGCTGATCGGGCTTTACGCCTTCGTGGTGCTGCGGGGCCTGAGCCGCGCCATGCGGCTGAACGATCCGTTCGAACAGACCGCGGCGGCCGGGCTGTTCATCCTGGTGGGTCTGCAGGCGGTGATCAATGTGGCGGTCAATCTGAACCTGATCCCGACCAAGGGGATGACCCTGCCATTCATTTCCTACGGCGGCTCGTCGATGCTGGCCATGGGCCTGACCATGGGCTTCGCCCTGGCCCTGACCCGGCGCCGCCCCGGCGCCTACGACCCGGGCCCCGGCGGCCTGCCGAGGCTGAGGCTGCGCCGATGAGGGATGCGCGAACGGCGGTGGTCGCCGCCGGCGGCACCGGCGGACACATGTTCCCGGCCGAGGCCCTGGCGCGCGAACTGGGCGCGCGCGGCTGGCGGGTGGTGCTGGCCACCGACCGGCGCGGCGAGCAGTACGCCCACGGCTTTCCGGCCGAGGAGCGGCTGGCGCTGGACGCCGCCACCGGCTCGGGTCCGGTCGGCCTGGCCAAGGCCGGCCTGGCCATCGCCCGCGGGGTGATTCAGGCGCGGCGGGCCCTGACCCGGCTGGACGCGGCGGTGGTGGTCGGCTTCGGCGGCTATCCGTCGGCCCCGGCCCTGCTGGCCGCCCTGAGCCAGCGGCGGCCGACGGTGATCCACGAGCAGAACGCGGTGCTGGGCCGGACCAACCGGCTGCTGGCCCCGCACGTCGACGTGGTCGCCTCGTCCTTCCCGACGCTCGAGCGGGCCTCGGCGAAGGTCAGGGCGCGGGCCCAGGTCGTCGGCGCCCCGGTGCGGGCCGACATCCGGGCGCTGTACGAGCGGACCTGGACAGTGCCGGCCGGGCCGATCCGGGTGCTGGTGACCGGCGGCAGCCAGGGCGCCCGGGTGCTGTCCGAGACCGTCCCGCGCGCCCTGGCGGCCCTGCCCGAGGACCTGCGCGGCCGCCTTCGGGTGCAACAGCAGTCGCGGCCCGAGACGCTGGAGACGGCGCGGCAGATCTATCTGGACGCCGGCGTCTCGGCCGAGGTGGCGCCGTTCTTCCGCGACATGGCCGGCCGGCTGTCCGCCGCCCACCTGGTGATTGGCCGGGCCGGCGCCTCGACGGTCAGCGAGCTGGCGGTGGCCGCCCTGCCGTCGATCCTGATCCCGCTGAAGATCGCCACCGACGACCACCAGCGGCTCAACGCCCGCCTGCTGGCCGACGCCGGCGCGGCCGAGGTGATCCTCGAGGACGACCTGACGGTCGAGCGGCTGGCCGCCCGGGTGCAGACCATGCTGGCCGATCCGGCGGCGCTGGCGGCCCGCTCGGCCGCGGCGCGGGCGGCGGCCATTCCGGACGCGGCCCGCCGGCTGGCCGATCTGGTCGAGCGCACGGTCGACTGAGGCGAACGGCCTTCCTTCCCCGGCCCCGGTTCGCTATCGGTCGCCCATGACTCCGCGTCCCACCCGCCGTCCCGTTCCGTTCAAGCTCGGCCCGATCCATTTCGTCGGCATCGGCGGCATCGACATGAGCGGCATCGCCGAGATCATGCTGCGCATCGGCTACACGGTGCACGGCTCGGACGCGAAGGCCAGCGCCAACACCGAGCGGCTGGAGGCCCTGGGCGCGCGCATCTTCATCGGCCATGACGCCAGCCATCTGGGCGACGACGTCTCGGCGGTGGTCTATTCGACCGCCGTCGGCCACGACAATCCGGAGCTGGCCGCCGCGCGCGAGCGGCGCATCCCGCTGGTGCGGCGGGCCGAGATGCTGGCCGAGCTGATGCGGCTGCAGTTCTCGATCGGCGTCGGCGGCACCCACGGCAAGACCACCACCACCTCGATGGTCGCGGCCCTGCTGGACGCCGGCGGGCTGGACCCGACGGTGGTCAACGGCGGCATCATCAACGCCTACGGCACCAACGCCAAGATCGGCGACGGGGACTGGATCGTGGTCGAGGCCGACGAGAGCGACGGCAGCTTCCTGCGGCTGAAGTCCACCGTGGCGGTGGTGACCAACATCGATCCGGAGCACCTCGACCACTACGGGGACTTCGAGGCGGTCAAGAAGGCCTTCTGCGACTTCATCGAGGACACCCCGTTCTACGGCTTCGGCGTGGTCTGCCTGGACCATCCGGAGGTGCAGGCCCTGGTCGCCCGCATCGAGAACCGCCGGCTGATCACCTATGGCCTGAACCCCCAGGCGATGGTGCGGGCCGAGAACTGCCGCATGGAGGCGGACGGGGCCCGCTTCGACGTGGTCATCCAGAAGGCCGGGCTGGCGGCGCTGGACGCGCCGGAGCGGATCGTGGACCTGCACCTGCCGATGGCCGGCCAGCACAACCTGTCCAACGCCCTGGCGGCCATCGCCATCGCCCTGGAGCTGGACGTCAGCCACGAGGATATCCGCCGGGGGCTGGCCGGGTTCGGCGGGGTCAAGCGCCGCTTCACCACCACCGGCGTGGCGGGCGGGGTGCTGGTGATCGACGATTACGGCCACCATCCGGTGGAGATCGCCTCGGTGCTGAAGGCCGCGCGCCAGGTCGCCGAGGGCAAGGTGGTGGCGGTGGTCCAGCCGCACCGCTACACCCGGCTGCGCGACCTGATGACCGAGTTCTCCACCTGTTTCTCGGACGCCGATACGGTGATCGTGGCGGACGTCTATCCGGCCGGCGAGGCCCCGATCGAGGGCGTCGGCAAGGAGGCGCTGGTCGAGGGCGTGCGCCGGTTCGGTCACCGCCACGTGCTGGCGCTGGAAAGCGCCGCCGCCCTGCCGCGGCTGATCAAGGACGAGACGCAAGCAGGCGATCTGGTGGTCTGCCTCGGCGCCGGCGACATCACCGCCTGGGCCTACGCCCTGCCGGGCCAGCTGGAGGCGCTCTGATGAGCTGGCGCGAAGCCCTGCCTGACGTTCGCGGCAAGCTGCTGCGCGATGAGCCGCTGGCGCCGTTCACCTGGTTCCGGGTGGGCGGGACGGCGGACGTGCTGTTCATCCCCGCCGATGCAGGCGACCTGGCGGCCTTCCTGAAGGCCCTGCCGGCAGAGGTTCCGGTGACGGTGCTGGGCGTCGGCTCCAACGTCATCGTCCGCGACGGCGGCGTCGAGGGGGTGGTCATCCGTCTGGCCGGCCGGCCGTGGGCGCAGGTGACGGCCGAAGGCGACACCGTCACCGCCGGGGTCGGGGCGCTGGACTCGATGGTGGCCAAAGCCAGCGCGAAGGCCGGGATCTCCGGGCTGGAGTTCTACGCCGGCATTCCGGGCACCATCGGCGGCGCCCTGACCATGAACGCCGGCTGCTCCGGGGCCGAGACGAAGGACGTGCTGGTCTCGGCCCGGGGGCTGACGCGCACGGGCGAACGGGTCGACTATCAGCTGGCCGACTTCGGCTACACCTACCGGCATTCGCAGGCCCCGGCCGACATCATCTGGGTCGAGGCGACTTTCCGCGGGACGCCGGACGATCCGGCCGCGGTGCAGGCGCGGATCGACGAGATCACCGCCCGGCGCGAGCAGACCCAGCCGATCCGCGAGAAGACCGGCGGCTCGACCTTCAAGAACCCCGAGGGCCATTCGTCGTGGAAGCTGGTCGACGCGGCCGGCTGGCGCGGCAAGCTGTTCCGGGCCACCGGCGGCGGGGCCAAGTTCAGCGAGCTGCATTCCAACTTCATGATCAATCCCGGCGAGGCGACGGCCGCCGATATCGAGGGCCTGGGCGAGGCGGTGCGGGCCGACGTGCTGGCCCGGACCGGCGTGCGGCTGGACTGGGAGATCCGGCGCATCGGCCGCCCGGCCTGAGGCGCGGGCGGATTTGGCGCGAATCCGCGCGCGGGCGGTCAAAGTAAACGGAACGTAAACCTGCGCCGGGACATCAAGAGGGTCGGCCGCCCGCTCCTGAGTCCCTGACCCCATGCCCAAGCCCTTCGACCAGCTGCATGTCGCCGTCCTGATGGGCGGACTGTCCGCCGAGCGGGAGGTGTCGCTGACCTCGGGCCACGGGGTGGTCGAGGCGCTCAAGGCGGCCGGCGCCGGCCGGGTCAGCGCCGTGGACGCGGGCCGTGATCTGGCGACCGTGCTGGCGTCCCTGAAGCCCGACGTGGTGTTCAACGCCCTGCACGGCGTCTGGGGCGAGGACGGCTGCGTCCAGGGAGTGCTGGAGACCCTGGGCGTGCCCTACAGCCATTCGGGCGTGCTGGCCTCGGCCCTGGCCATGGACAAGGACAAGTCCAAGGCGGTGCTGCGCGCCGCCGGCGTGGTGGTGCCCGGCGGCGGCCTGTACGACCGGCGCGAGGTGGCCCGGCGGCACGTGATCGAGCCGCCCTATGTGGTCAAGCCGAACGCCGAGGGCTCGTCGGTCGGGGTCTATTTGGTCCGCGAGGGGGCCAACCGGCCGGTGACCGAGGTCGGGGCGCCCGACTGGGCCTATGGCGACCAGGTGATGGTCGAGCCCTACATCGCCGGCAAGGAGCTGTGCGTGACCGTGCTCGGCGAGGCGGCCGGACCGCGCGCCCTGACGGTCACCGACATCACCCCGGTCAAGGGGTTCTACGACTATGCGGCGAAGTACGAGCCGGGCGGGTCGATCCACCGGCTGCCCGCGGAGCTGCCGCCGGCGACCTTCGAGGCGGCCCTGCGCCAGGCCGAGCTGGCCCACGCCGCACTTGGTTGCCGAGGCGTTACGCGGTCGGACTTCCGTTATGACGATGTTAACGACGTCCTTGTTCTGCTGGAGGTCAACACCCAGCCCGGCATGACGCCCACCTCGCTCGCTCCGGAGCAGGCCGCCTACGTCGGGATGGGCTACCAAGACCTTGTCCGGTGGATCGTGGAGGACGCCTCATGCCCGCGGTAGTTCGCGGCGGTCGGCGGCAGAGTACAAGACCCGCGCCCAGGAAGCCCGCACAGCGTCGGGGCGCCGGGCGCAAGGCCCCGCCGGGCAAGCTCTCCGCCTTCGGCAATCTGGATCTGGGTCCGCGCACCGCGGCCGTCAGCCTGGCCGTCGCGGTGGTCGCGGCGGCCGGCGTCTTCGTCATCGCCCCGCGCGGCGAGCGCATCGCCGCCAGCCTGAACGACGGCTTCCACGGCCAGCTGGCCAATCTCGGCCTGCGGCTGGACCAGGTGCATGTGCAAGGCGCGTCGGCCGAGGCCGCGCCCGCCATTCGCGCGGCCGTGGCCCTGAACGGCGGGGAGCCGATCACCGGCATCGACCTGGAGGCCGTGCGCGAGCGGGTCGAGGCGGTCAACTGGGTGCAGGAGGCGCGGGTGGTCCGCCTGCTGCCCGACACCCTGGTGGTGGCGGTCACCGAATACGACCGGCTGGCCGTCTGGCAGACCGGCGGCCAGGCCTATGTCATCGACCGGCACGGACAGGTGATCGAAGGCGCCCGCGCGTCGAACTATCCGCAGCTGCCGCTGGTGGTCGGGCCCGGGGCCGAGATCGCCGCCGGCGAGGTGCTGCCGCTGCTGGCCCAGCGGCCGGCCCTGATGCGGCGGGTCGAGGCCCTGGTGCGGGTCGACCAGCGGCGCTGGGACCTGCGGCTGAAGGACGGCAGCCTGATCCAGCTGCCGGCCACCGGCGAGGAAGCCGCCCTGATCCAGCTGGACGCGCTGGATCAGCGCGAGCGGCTGCTGGATCTGGGCTTTGCCCGGGTCGACCTGCGCACCCCCGGGGCGGTGGCGGTGCGGCCCGAGGGCGACAGAGGCTCCGAGGCGTAGATGTTCGGGTTCGAGGTGTGTCATGGCGCGTGACGGACGAGCGACAACGGCGGCCGAGGGCCGCACCGGCCTGGCGGGACCGCGCGTCCCCGTGGTGGCGGCGCTGGACCTGGGCGCCTCCAAGGTCGCCTGCTTCATCATGAAGCCCGACGGCGTGCGCCACGCCGACCGCACGGTGCGCGTGGCCGGGGCCAGCCATGTGCAGTCGCGCGGCGTGCGCGGCGGCGCGATCGTCAACATGGACGAGGCCGCCCAGGCCATCGGCCACGCGGTCGAGCGGGCCGAGCGGGCCGCCGGCGCGCCGGTGTCCGGGGTGGTGGTCTCCACCTCGATCGGCCAGATGCAGAGCCACCGAGTGCGGGCCCAGGTCTCGCTGGGCGCCCGGCCGATCGGCGACGCCGACCTCGCCCGGGCGATCGCCGCCGCCCTGGCCCAGCTGCGCGTGCCCAACCGCCGACCGATCCATGTGCTGCCGGTCGCCTGGTCGGTCGACGACGCGCGCGGCGTGCACGACCCGCGGGCGCTGAAGGGCAATTCGCTCGGCCTGGACCTGCTGGTCGTGTCGATGGCCGAGAGCGCCTTCGCCACCCTCAGCCACTGTCTCGAGCTGGCCCACCTGGACCTGCAGGGGGTGGCCGCCGCCCCGGTGGTCTCGGCCCTGTCGGCGCTGGAAGAGGACGAAATGGACCTGGGCTGCGTGTGCATCGACATGGGCGGCGGGTCGACCTCCGCGGCGGTGTTCGGCGGCCGGTCGCTGCTGCATGTCGAGAGCCTGCCGGTGGGCGGCGAGCACGTCACCTCGGACATCGCCCGCGGCCTGTCGACCTCGCGCGCCGGGGCCGAGCGGCTGAAGACCCTGCACGGCTCGGCCATGGCCTCGGCCAACGAGGACCGCGAGATGATCGAGGCCCCGCCGCGCGGCGAAGACCCGTCGGCCGGTCCGGTGGTGGTGCCGCGGGCCATGCTGAAGACGGTTATCGCTCCACGGGTCGAGGAGACCCTGGAGCTGCTGCGCGACCGGCTGAAGGGGGCGGGCATGGGCCTCGCGCCGGGCGCCGGGGTGGTGCTGACCGGCGGGGCCAGCCAGCTGAACGGCGTGCGCGAGCTGGCCGTGCGGGTGTTCGACCGGCCGGTCCGCCTGGGCCGGCCGCAACGGGCGCCGCACCTGGCCGACGCCGCCTCGGGCCCGGCCTTCTGCGCCGCCTCGGGGGTGCTGCTGCGCGCCGCCTACGGCCCGCGCGAGGCGGTTTCGGCCCGCAAGCTGATGTCCCGTCAGATCACCGCCGCCGACGCCCCCCAGGCCCACGGCGGCAACCTTCTGGCCCGCGCCGCGGGCTGGTTGCGGGAGAATCTGTAAGCGTCGCCGCGGGGATTGACGCTTTTCCCCGGCAAAACGGCTTTCAAACCGCTGTAGAGCTTACAAATCCCTTTATGGGACGCCGACTCACGCTAATCGGGTAACGCGCCGTTAACGTCGGTGGGTATTTCATTAACCCCGTCCGTGATCGGCGATTCGCACTGGCCCGGTGCGAGGTTCCACGGACAGGGTAGAGGTCGGAAAACATGTCCCTTTCGCTGGTGCGGCCGCAGGCCACGGAATTGAAGCCCCGGATCGTCGTGTTCGGCGTCGGCGGCGCCGGCGGGAACGCCGTGAACAACATGATCGACTCCGGCCTCGAGGGCGTGGAGTTCGTGGTCGCCAACACCGACGCCCAGCACCTGAGCTTCTCCAAGAGCGAGCGCCGCATCCAGCTGGGCGAGACGATCACCCAGGGCCTGGGCGCCGGAGCGCACCCGGAGGTCGGCATGAACGCCGCCGAGGAGAGCGCCGACGAGATCAACGGGCACCTGGAAGGCGCGCACATGGTGTTCATCACCGCCGGCATGGGCGGCGGCACCGGCACCGGCGCGGCCCCGATCATCGCCCGCTGCGCCCGCGACCGCGGCATCCTGACCGTCGGCGTGGTGACCAAGCCGTTCACCTTCGAGGGCCGTCATCGCATGCGCCTGGCCGAGGCCGGCATCGCCGAGCTGCAGCGCTACGTCGACACCCTGATCGTCATTCCGAACCAGAACCTGTTCCGCGTCGCCAACGAGCGGACCACCTTCGCCGACGCCTTCGGCATGGCCGACCAGGTGCTGCACTCGGGCGTCCGTTCGATCACCGACCTGATGATCCTGCCGGGCCTGATCAACCTGGACTTCGCCGACGTGCGCGCGGTCATGTCCGAGATGGGCAAGGCGATGATGGGCACCGGCGAGGCCTCGGGCGAGGACCGCGCCCTGAACGCGGCCCAGAACGCCATCGCCAACCCGCTGCTGGACGAGACCTCGCTGAAGGGCGCCAAGGCGGTGCTGGTCAACATCACCGGCGGCCTGGACATGACCCTGCTGGAGGTCGACGAGGCGGCCAACGCGATTTCGGCCGAGGTCGATCCGGAAGCCAACATCATCTTCGGCGCGGCCTTCGATCCCAGCCTGGACGGCAAGATCCGCGTGTCGGTGGTCGCCACCGGCATGGACGAGAGCGTCATGGTCAAGCCGGAGCCGGCCGCCCAGCCGCATCGGACCACGGCCATCGGCGCCGCGCCGTCGCGCCCGGCCGCCGAGCCGGCCCGCCCGGTCGAGCCGGTCATGTCGACCTATCGCCGCGAACCGGCCCCCGAGCCGCGCGTCGAGCCCCGGTCCGAGCCGGTGATCCGCCCGGCCGAGCCGGCCCCGGCCCCGGCCGCCGCGCGCGAGCCGACCGCCGCCGAGGCCGCCGAGCCGCGCATCGTCGGCCGTATCGTCGATCCGGCGGTGGAGGAAATGGAGGCGCAGGGCGACCTGTACGCCGACCGTCCGGCCGCCTTCGACCGGCCCGAGCCGGTCCGTCCGGCCCCGATGGCGGAGGACGACGGCCTGTTCGAGGACCGCGATCACAAGCGCAGCGGCTGGAGCCTGTTCGGCCGCCGCCGCAGCCCGACCGCCTACGCCGCGCCGGCTCCGGCCGCCCGCGCGCCGCAGATGCGGCCGACCCAGTCGGCCCAGACCGCCCCGGAGCCCGAAGCTCAGCAAGGGGAGGACGATCTTGAGATCCCCTCCTTTCTCAGGCGGCTCGCGAACTAGGCCGCGGCGCTGACGGGTTTCGAAACGAAACAATCCGAAACCCGAGTTCAGTTTACCGTTTCCGGGCCCGGCGTTAACCGGAACCCTTGGGGCGTCGTCCGCGTGGCGCGGAATTCCAGGGAAGTCCGGTTTTGGTTTCGAGTCAGGATCATCACGAGCGCACGATCATCGCGCCGGCCATCTGCGCCGGCGTGGGCGTGCATTCGGGGCAGCGCGTTCGCCTGTCGATCCGTCCGGCCGCGCCGGGCCACGGCATCGTCTTCGTGCGCACCGACGTGCGCGACCGGGACAACCGCATCCCCGTGGCCGGCGACCGGGTCACCGACAGCCGGCTGAACACCGTGGTGTCCAACGCCGCCGGGACCAGCATCGCGACCATCGAGCACCTGATGGCGGCCTTCTGCGCCCTGGGGGTGTCGAACGCCGTGATCGAGATCGACGGGCCCGAACTGCCGATCCTGGACGGCTCGGCCAAGCCGTTCGTCGACCTGCTGGACCGGGCCGGCTTCCGCCGCCAGGAAGCGCCGGTGCGCTACATCGAGGTGCTGGAGCCGATCCGGGTGGAGCAGGGCGACAAGTCGGCCGTGCTGCTGCCGTGCGACCGCTACGAGATGTTCTTCGAGATCGACTTCCCCAGCGCCGTGATCGGCCGCCAGAGCGTCGATTTCGTGGTCGACGAGGCGACCTTCCGCCAGGAGATCGCCGCGGCCCGCACCTTTGGCTTCGCGCACGAGGTCGAGGCCCTGCGCCGGGCCGGACTGGCCCGCGGCGGCAGCCTGGAGAACGCCGTGGTCATCGACGGCGACGAGATCCTCAATCCGGGCGGCCTGCGCATGGAGCGCGAGTTCGTGCGCCACAAGGCGCTGGACGCCATCGGCGACCTTTACGTGCTGGGCGCGCCTCTGCTGGCCCGCTACGAGGGCGTCAAGGCCGGCCATGCGCTGAACAACGCCCTGGTCCGCGCCCTGCTGGCCGCGCCGCACGCCTGGCGCGTGGTCACCCGGGTGCCGGAGCTGGCCGAGGCGGGCTGACCCCCAGCCCGCTCAGCCCAGCCGGATCGCGCTCATCTGCCGGCCGAAGTCCGGCTCGCCGTTCAGCGCCGCCCGCCGGTTCGAGAAGAAGCGCGCCGCGTCCGCGCGGGTGTCCTGGCCCGTCCAGGCCGCCGCGCCGACGCCGGCCTGCGCCAGCCGCCACAGGACGAACCCGGGCAGGTCGAACTGACGTTTGTCCGCCGCCCGGCCGGGCGCGAAGAAGCGGCCGCTGCCCGGCGCTTCGGCCTCGAACCGGGCCTGGAAGTCGGCCCCGACCTCGTAGCTGGCCTGGCTGATGCACGGGCCGACCACCGCGACCATGCGATCGGGACGCGCGCCCAGCGCCGCCATGGCCTGGACGGTCGCCCCGACAACGCCGCCCAGGGCGCCCTTCCAGCCGGCGTGGGCGGCGGCCACGACCCCGGCCTGCGGATCGGCCAGCAGCACCGGGGCGCAATCGGCGGTCAGCACGGCGCAGATCACCCCGTCGGCCGCGGTGACGCTGGCGTCGCCCTCGGGCCGATGGCCCTTCCAGCCGGCCTCGGCGGTCAGGGCCACGGCGGAGTGCACCTGATAGGGCGCGGCCAGGTCGTCCGAGCCGCCGCCGAACCAGCCGGCGACGCGCCGGCGGTTCTCGGCCACCGCGGCCGGGTCGTCGTGCGAGCCGACGCCGGTGTTCAGGCTGTCGTACAGGCCGGCGGACACGCCCCCAAGACGGGTGAAGAAGCCGTGCCGCACGCCGGCCCCGGTCAGCAGGGGATGGGTGATCGGCGCCAGGGCGCTCACGCCTCGAACCCCGGCACGACCAGGCTGCGCGGCGAGAAGATCGCCGCCGCCTTGAACAGGGCGCCCATCTGATCCGGCCCGATCAGCCGGTCCAGCTGGCGGCCGATGACCTGGGCCCGGTCCGGTCGCGCGGCCGACAGGGCCGCCGCCCGCGCCTCTATGCCCAGGGCCCGGAGGAAGTCGCCCTGGCCGCGACAGCCGGTGACGTCGGCGCCGGCGCGCACGGCGGCCTCGAGCACGGCGGGAAAGTCGGCCCACATGGTCATGTCGGCCGCCCCCGGCTCGGCCAGCGGGTCGACCTTCCGGTGCCGGCGCAGGGCCTGAAGGGTGTCGCCCGGGCCGGGACGGTCGCGGCCGTAGTCGATCAGCAAGGCCGCGCCGGTCGCGCGGCCGATCAGGGCCCCGAGGCCGGCGCCGAAGCCGGCCTGTGCGGCCGAGATCTCGAACACCTGGCCGGGCTCCATGTCGAACGGCGGCTTGCGGAAGCCGGCCGACGGCGGGGTCAGGCCGAAGGCCAGCTCCCCCTCCGCGTCCAGTCCGACGCGCCGTTCGGCCCAGCCATCGTCGGTCTTCACGAACTGGCGGGCCGGCAGGCAGTCCAGCACCTCGTTGGCGATCAGGAGCACCGGCAGGTCGTCCTCCAGCGCGTCGATCGAACGACACCAGCGCGGGGCCAGGTCGGCCTGGGCCAGCCGGCGGGCCTGCAGCTCGCGCAAGGGGGCGCTGGGCTCGATCAGCACCAGCTCGGCCGCCTCGACGAAGGCCGGGGCGACGCGGGCGGCGCGCAGGGCGTCGTCGATCAGGGTCCCGTCGCCGGGGCCGACCTCGACCAGCCGGAACCGCTCGGGCGCGCCCAGCCGGCCCCAGGTCTCGACCGCCCACAGGCCGATCAGCTCGCCGAACATCTGGCTGACCAGCGGGGCGGTGATGAAGTCGCCGCCCTCGCCCAGGGCCGGGTGGGCCGCGTAATAGCCGTCGGCCGGATCGAGCAGGCAGCGGCTCATGAACTCCGCGATGGTGATCGGGCCCTCGGCGGAGATGTCGCGCCGCAGCCGGTCCTTCAGGCTCATGACGTCGCCGGCGGGCTCTTCCAGGCCCGGTGGATCAGCCACAGACCGACCAGGATCATCGGGATCGACAGCATCATGCCCATGGTCAGGCCCAGCGGGAAATCGGGCATGCCGTAGTCCGGCTCGCGCACCGTCTCCAGCGCCGCCCGGCTGAGGCCGTAGCCGGCCAGGAACAGGCCGGTGACGTAGCCGGGCTTGGGCAGCAGCTTCCACTTCCACACCGCCAGCCACAGCACGGCGAACAGCAGCAGGCCCTCCAGCCCGGCCTCGTACAGCTGGCTGGGATGGCGCGGCATGTCGCCGGCCGGGCACACGCCGTAGGCCATCTGGCGAATCCGGTCGTTGCAGAAGATCACGCCCCACGGGGCCTCGGTCGGCCGGCCCCACAGCTCGCCGTTGATGAAATTGGCGATGCGGCCGAAGAACAGGCCGATCGGCACGGCCGGGGCGACCAGGTCGGCGATCGACAGCGGATTGACCCGCTGGGCCCGCGCGAACAGCAGCAGGGCCACGGTGACGCCCAGCAGGCCGCCGTGGAACGACATGCCGCCGGTCCACACCTGCAGCAGCTCCAGGCGTTCGCCGAGGCTGTCGCCGGTGAAGATCTGGCCGAACATGCGCGGCTGGTAGAACAGGGCGTAGCCCAGCCGCCCGCCGCCGATCACCCCGAGGGTGATCCACAGGACCAGGTCGTCGATCTGGCTGACGCCCAGCGGCGGCGTGCGCGGCCGCCACAGGGCCTCGCGGCGGGCCAGCATGGCGGCGTAGCGCCAGCCGAGCAGGATGCCGGCGATGTAGGCCAGGGCGTACCAGCGGATGGCCAGCGGCCCGATGCTGAACAGGACGGGATCGAATTCCGGAAAGATCAAGCTGGTCCCCTGCGTGCGCTCAAGGCGGGTTTAGCAAGCGCGGCCGGAGTCGTCGCCCCTGTTTGCGCCGCGCCCGAGGATGACATTGACGAACGATTCACCATATCGAAACCATGGTTAACGACCCTGAGGGGCGCGGCGTGGTCGCGAGCCCGCCGGGCAGGAGTTCAGTCCAGACGATGCATACGCGAAATCCTTTCCTCGACGAGGTGGCCAAGCTGACCACCGGCGCCATGGGCCTGGCCCAGGCGGCGGGCGAGGAGGCCAAAAGTGCGATGCGCGCCCAGGCCGACCGCTTCGTGGCCGACATGGACCTGGTCCGGCGCGACGAGTTCGACGTGCTGAAGGCCGAGATCGCCGCCCTGCGCGCCGAAATCGCCGAGCTGAAAAAGCCCAAGGCGGGAACATCCAAAGCTAAATCTCGCGCCGGGGATGACGGCCGTTGAGCCGAATCTCGGAACGCTCCTATCGTCCATTCATTGGGTGTGAGTCGCGCCCGGAGGTTTTTGTATGGACGCCCTGACGCCTGAAGAGCTGGAAGTCGTCTACGACCCGCTGGATGTCGTCGAGAACGTCCTGGCCGCGGAAAACCTGCCGTTCGACAGGACCGAGGACGGCGACCTGGCCTTCGCCCTGGCCGGCGACTGGAAGGACTACGAGCTGTGGTTCGCCTGGCGGCCCGAGGGCGACTGCCTGCAGCTGTGCTGCTCGCTGGACCTGCGCGCCTCCAAGGGCCGCCGCAGCGCCGCCTATGAGCTGGTCTCGATGATCAACCAGCGGACCTGGCTGGGCCATTTCGAGGTCTGGACCGAGGAC
>CAZQBJ010000036.1:0-14512 GCA_964591465.1 uncultured Brevundimonas sp. | reverse complement strand
GGCGTCGGCACCGGCGGCACCATCACTGGCGTCGGCCAGGTGCTGAAGGCGCGCAAGCCCGAAATTCGCATGATCGCGGTCGAGCCGGCCGACTCCCCGGTGCTGTCCGGGGGCGCGCCAGGCCCGCACAAGATCCAGGGCCTGGGCGCCGGCTTCATCCCCTCGATCGTCGACCGCGAGGTGATCGACGGGGTCGAGCAGGTGACCAATGACGAGGCCTTCGCCATGGCCCGTCGGGCGGCCGCCGAGGAAGGCCTGCCGGTCGGCATCAGCTCCGGCGCCGCCCTGACCGCCGCCTTCCGCCTGGCCGCGCGCGAGGAGAACGCCGGCAAGACGATCGTCACCGTGCTGCCGGACTTCGCCGAGCGTTACCTCTCGACGGCCCTGTTCGAAGGCCTCTGAACTTCCCCGCACACGCGCGGTTAACCCTGTGCGGGCCAAGCTGGCCCGGACATGACCGAGGCTGCGGCCAACCTTTCCGACGACGCGCCGGGTTCCGGCTCGCGGGCGCGCCGGGCGCTGCTCCGGCGCCTGGCCGATGTCGTCTCGCTGCCGACCAGCCGGGTCAACGCCTTCGAGCGCGCCGTGGTCGGCGACCTGCTGGTCGAGATGCTGCGGCTGGCCACGTTCGACGAGCGGCTGCGCGTCGCCTCGCGCATCGCCACCCTGAGCGAACTGCCCAACAGCCTGACCCGCATGCTGCTGCGCGACGAGCCGCAGATCGCCGCCCATCTGCTTGAGGAATGCGGCGCCCTGACCGACTCCGACCTGGTCGCCTGCGCCCGCGACACCACCGAAGCCCACCGCTTCGCCATGGCCGCCCGCCGCGGCCTGTCCGAGGTGGTCTGCGACGCCCTGCTCGAACGGCAGGAGCTGTCGGTGGTCGAGGCTCTGCTGCGCAACACCACCGCGCGCCTGTCGCCGCCCGCCGTCGAGCAGATGGTGGCCCTCAGCCGTGCGAACCCGGGCCTGTGCGAACACCTGTTGCGGCGGCCCGAGCTCCGGCCCTCCGGCGCCTATGTGATGTTCTGGTGGTGCGGGGCGGCCGAGCGGCGGGCGATCCTGTCGCGCTTCGGCGTGTCGCGAGAGGTGATGCAGGAGGCGGTCGAGGACATCTTCGGCATGGCGGCGGCCGAGAACTGGGCCGACCCGGTGTCGCGCAAGGCCCTGCAGTTCATCGAGCGACGCCAGCGCAACCGGGCCGCGGTCGAGCGCAGCCCCTACGAAAGCCTGGAGGCCGCGATCATCGCCGCCGAGGGCGGACTGGACCGCACGATCGCGGCTGAAATTTCCTATCTGGCCGGCATCAAGCCGGTGACCGGGGCCAAGATCCTGGCCGATCCGGGCGGGGAACCGCTGGCCATCCTGTGCAAGGCCACCGGCCTGACCCGGTCGGACCTGCTGCGCCTGTGGCGGTCCATGCGCCGGCCCGAGACCCAGGCCGACGGCGCGCCTTCCCCGGTGCTGGAGCAGGTGCTGGTGACCTTCGAGATGCTGGCGGTCGACCGGGCCCAGACCGTCCTGCGGTACTGGAACTGGGCCCTGTCCTCGGCCCTGACCCCGTCGCTGATGCGCGCCATCCGCGAGGGCGACATCGACGATCTGGACGAATATTCGGCGCCCGAACGGGCCGCGATGCTGGCCTTCGCCGACAATTTCGGCCGCTGAGGCGCGGGCCGGACCTTGGCGTAACCAGTAGCTGCTTTACTGGGCGGCCAACCTATTCAGTGCGGGCGGCATTCGCAGTTAATGCTGTTGTGTCTCAGATCAAACAACTCTATTGAGGCTGCGGCAGGCGGAGGTCCGCCAAGAAATCCGCATCAACTTTAGAGTGGAAGCGCGCAGATGGACGAGCAGTCCGCAACGATCGAAATGACCGCCGACATCGTCTCGGCCTACGTGTCCAATAACAGCGTCGCCGCCGCTGACCTTCCGGGCCTGATCCAGAACGTCCACGTCGCCCTGGCCCAGATCGCGTCGGGCGCCGTCGAGGCCGAGCCCGAGCCGAAGGAACCGGCGGTGCCGATCCGCAAATCGATCACCCCCGACTTCCTGATCTGCCTGGAGGACGGTCGCAAGTTCAAGTCGCTCAAGCGCCACCTGCGCACCAAGTACGACATGAGCCCCGAGGAATACCGGGCCAAGTGGGGCCTGCCGAAGGACTATCCGATGGTGGCGCCGAACTACGCCCGCGCCCGCTCGGAGCTGGCCAAGCAGATGGGTCTGGGCCAGGGCGGTCGCAAACCCGCCCGCAAGAGCCGCTGATCCGGCGAAGCTGAAGATCAGACGCCCGCTTCCGCACCCCGGAGGCGGGCGTTTCTGCTTTTAGCCCCCGATGGCCACGAAGCCGGGGTTCAGGAACTTCTGGGCCGCCTTGCCATAGCGCAGCGGCGCCCCGTCGGTGGTCAGCACCCGGCCGCCCGCGGCCCGCAGCACCGCATCGCCGGCGGCGGTGTCCCACTCCGAGGTCGGCCCGGTGCGCGGATAGACGTCGAACCGCCCCTCGGCGATGAAGCAGAACTTGATCGACGAGTCCGTGCCTTGCCAGGTCGCGCAGCCGTGCCGCGCCGCCAGCCGCTCGGCCTCCGCATCGGTCACGCTGTGGCTCAGCACGGCCATGCCCGCCTCGGGCTTGCGCCGCACCCGGATCGGCTGCCACGCCTCGCCGAAGCGCCGGCGAAACGCGCCGCCGGGGCCGGCGCGCCAGCTCAGCGACAGCGCCGGGGCGGTAACCACTCCGGCCACCGGTTCGCCGTTTTCGATCAGGGCGATGTTGACGGTGAAGCTCTCGCCGCCGCGCACGAAGCCGCGAGTGCCGTCCAGCGGGTCGATAAGCCAGAACCGCGACTCGACCGCCTCGGGCAGTCCGTCGGCGCAGGCGGCCTCCTCGGCCACCGTCTGGACGCCCGGGTACAGCGCGTCCAGCCGCTCCAGGATCAGCCGCTCGGCCGCGCGGTCGGCTTCGGTCACCGGGCTGTCGTCAGCCTTTGTCTCCACGGAGCCGCCGGCCCGCCAGTAGGGCAGGATCAGCGCCGCGGCCTCTTCGGCGATGTCGGCCAGCCGGTCGCCCAGGGCGCCGGACTTCAGGTGTCGGGAAAGAAGATTGGTCACGCCCGGCTGATAGCCGACCGCGCGGTTTTGACGAAGCGGCAAATCGCGGCAGTTTGCGCCGACCACTCCATTGAGCCGTGACGCCATGACGCCCTCTTCCGATTCCGCGCCCGCCCATGACCCCTCCGGACCGGTCGACGGCGCCGACCTGGCCGCCCTTCTGGCCGGCAAGCTGTGCCACGACTTCATCAGCCCCGCGGGCGCCATCGTCTCGGGTCTGGACCTGCTCAAGGACCCGACCGCCCAGGACATGCGCGACGAAGCCATGGGCCTGATCCAGTCCAGCGCCGACAAGCTGGTCGCCCTGGTCCATTTCGCCCGCATCGCCTTCGGCGCCGCGACCAGCGCCGAGCGGTTCTCCGCCGCCGAGCTGGAGCCGGTGGTCGCCGGAGTGTTCGAAGGCCTTCGCTGCGCCCTCGACTGGCAGGTCCAGCCGATGGAGTTTTCCAAACCCGAGGCCCGCGCCCTGGTCAATCTGGCCCAGATGGCCGGCGGCGCCCTGCCCGGCGGCGGAGTGGCGCATGTCGACGCCCGGGTCGAGGGCGACGAGCTCGTACTGGAGGCCCTGTCCGAGGGGCCCCGCGCGCGACTCAAGGCCGAGGCGGTCACCGGCCTGACCGGCGCGCGCCTGGCCGAGGGCCTGCCCGGCCAGTGGATCCAGCCCTACTGGCTGTGGCGGACGGTGACCGACGCCGGCGGCCGGCTGTCGGCCGAGCCGGGCGAAGGCGTCGTCCGCCTGACCGCGCGCATCCCCCGCCAGGGCGGTCGGTAAGGTCGTTTCCGAACCACTCGTTAACCCCGCCGTCCGCATGATGAAACGGGTCGCGAGCGGGCGCCGGGCCCGCCGCATCGGGGCGTTTCGGCCGGATCATGAGAACCTGTCTGATCATCGACGACAGCCGGATCATCCGGAAGGTGGCGCGCCGCATCGTCGAGGGCCTGGGCTATGAGGTGGACGAGGCCGCCGACGGGGCCGAGGCCCTGGCCTGGTGCGCCTCGGTCATGCCCGACCTGATCCTGCTGGACTGGAACATGCCGGTGATGGACGGCCTGTCGTTCCTTAAGCAGCTGCGCGCCCAGCCGGGCGGCGACGCGCCCAAGGTCTTGTTCTGCACCATAGAGACTGACGCGCCGCGCATCGCCGAGGCGCTGGCCGCCGGGGCCGACGAATATGTGATGAAGCCCTTCGACGGCGAGATTCTCGAGTCGAAGCTGGCCGAGGTGGGGATGGCGTAGGCCATGAAGCCTCAGGAATTCGAGCATCTGCAGGGGCTGCTGGCCAGCCGGGCGGGCTTTCACCTGTCCCGCGACCGGCTGTTCCTGGTCGAGCACCGCCTGGCGCCGCTGGCCCGGCGCGAGGGCTTCGGCTCGGTCGAACAGCTGCTGCAGGCCCTGCGCGAGGGCCCGGTCGGCGAACTGGCCTGGGCGGCCATCGAGGCCATGCTCACGACCGAGACCTGGTTCCACCGCGACCGCGCCCCCTTCGCCACCTTCCGCGACGAGGTGCTGCCGGCCATCGCCCGGGTCCGGCCCGGCGGCCGGGTGCGCATCCTGTCGGCCGGCTGCGCCACCGGACAGGAGCCTTACTCGCTGGCCATGGCCGCGCTCGAGACCGGAGTCTCGGCCGAGATCGTCGCCTTCGACCTGTCCACCCGGGCCCTCGAGAAGGCCCGCTCGGGCCTCTACACCCAGTTCGAGATCCAGCGAGGCCTGCCGACCCGCCAGTTGCTGCGCTGGTTCGACAACGAGGAAGACATGTGGCGTCCGAAGCCGCAGCTGCGCGGCGCGGTGCGTTTCGAGCGGGCCAATCTGCTGGACGATCCGGTCGCCGGCGCACCGTTCGACGTGGTCTTCTGCCGCTATGTCCTGACCGACTTCGATCCGGCCCGCCGCCCGCGCCTGCTGGACGTCCTGGGGCGGACGCTCGCCGACGACGGCTGCCTGTTCCTCGGGCTCAACGAGACCCCGGCCGACGCGGCCGGCGATTTCCGCGCCGTGTCGGGCCGCCGCGGCCTGTACGTGAAGACGCCCGGGGCCGTGCGCCGCGCCGCCTGAACCGCTGACGGCTGACCTCGAATGCTGTTAGCCTCGGGCCGACGCGCCGTCCGGCGCGACGGATCGGGGGATCTCAACATGCGCCTGTTCGCCCTTGCCCTGGCCCTGGTGGGGGCCTTGCTGCTGGCCGCCGCCGCCTCGCGCACGCCCGCGCCGCTGCCGGCCGACGCGCCGGACGGGGCGTTTTCCGCCGGCCGGGCCATGGCCGACATCGAACAGATCGCCCGCGCCCCGCACCCTACCGGCTCGCCCGAGCACGCCCGGGTGCGCGCCTATCTGCTGGACCGCATGGTCGAACTGGGCCTGCAGATCCGGACCCAGACCGGGCCCCTGACCGAGCGCGGCGCGGGCCGCCTTTCCAGCTGGACCGACCAGCCGAACGCGCCGGAGCTGGTCAATCTGATCGGGGTGCTGCCCGGGCGCGACCGCACCGCCCCGGCCGTGCTGCTGATGAGCCATTACGACACCGTGCCCGGCTCCCCCGGCGCCGCCGACGACTCCGCCGGAGTGGCCGTCAGCCTGGAGACCGTGCGGGCCCTGCAGAGCCGGGGCCAGCCCCAGCGCGACCTGATCGTGCTGATCACCGACGCCGAGGAGCTCAATCTCGACGGCGCCCGGCTGTTCTTCGCCGAAGACCCCCTCGCCAACCGCATCGGCGCGGTGGTCAACATGGAGGCCCGCGGCGGCGGCGGCCGGGCCATGATGTTCGAGACCGGCCGCAACAACGGCGAGATGATCCGCCTGTTCGGCCGGGTCGCGCCCAATCCGACGGCCAACTCCCTGGCCAGCTTCGTCTACGAGGCCATGCCCAACGGGACCGACTTCACCGTGCCGCGCGAGGCCGACCTGCCGGGACTGAACCTCGCCTTCATCGGCCGGCCCGACCAGTACCACGCCCCGACCTCGACCCCCGCGGCCCTGGACCGGGGCGCGGTCCAGCACATGGGCGCCCAGGTGCTGGCGGCGACCGAGGCGCTGGCGCGGGCCGAGACCCTGCCGGCGGCGGGCGAGGACCGCGTGTACTCAGACCTGCTGGGCGCCGTGTTCATTCATTATCCGCCCGTGCTCGGCTGGGGCCTGATCGGCCTCGCGGCCCTGCTGGGCGCCTTCGCCGCCTGGCGGGCCCGGCGGGCGGGCGCCCTGCGTCTGTCCGAGACCCTTTGGTCAGGCCTGTGGGGGGTCTGGCTGGTCGCCGCCGGCCTGGTGCTGGCCGCCCTGGTCCGCGCCGCCGGCGGGCCGCCGGTCAACCGGGCCACCTCGGCCGAAACCTACTATGTGCTGCTGCGTCGCCTGCCCTGGATCGAGGTCGGCGTCGGCCTGGCCCTGCTCGGCGCCATGCTGGTGCTGCTGGCCGGCGGCGCCGGTCGCCGCTGGATCGTCCCGACCGCGCTGGCCCTGTCCGCCGTCGCGGCCACGGCCCTGACGGGCTTCGACCCCGTGACCGTCGGCGCCGCGGTGCTGGCGGCCGGCCTGGCCCTGGTGCTGGGCGGTCGTCAGCCAGGCCCGTGGGGCGGCTGGCTCGGGCTTCTGGCGCTGGTCTTCGTTCTCGCCTGCGCGGCCCAGGCGGCGGCCCCCGAGGCGGCCGTGCTGCTGATCCTGCCGCTGCTGCTCGGCGCTGCCGCCGCCGCGGTCTGCGCGGCGCTCGATCCGACCTTCAGCCGACCGGCGGCGCTGGTCGCGGCCGTCGCCGCCGCCATCGTGGGCGGAGCCTTGCTGCTGTACGGGGCCCATCCGATGTTCCTCGGCGTCGGCATGGACCTGCCGGGGGTCATGGCCCTGATCGCGCTGCTGGTCGCCGCCCTGATCCGGCCGCTGGCGCCGGAGGCCCGGCTGGCCCGGCCGCTGATGGCCGCCGCGGGCGTCGTCCTGGTGCTGGGGCTTGCCACCGCCGGCGCGGCGCGCTTGATCGAGCCGACCCAAGCAGAGGAGCCCGCGCGATGACCGACTTTCCCGTGACCGTCTACCACAACGCCCGGTGCGGCACGTCGCGCAACGTGATCGGCCTGATCGAGGCCGCCGGCCATCAGCCGAACGTGGTCGAGTACCTCAAGACCGGCTGGACGCTCGACCAGCTCAAGAGGCTGCTGGCCCGCATGAACGCCCGCCCGCGCGACATCCTGCGCGAGAAGGGCACCAACGCCGCCGAACTGGGCCTGCTCGATCCGGCGACCAGTGACGAGACCATCCTGGCGGCCATGGTCGCCGACCCGATCCTGGTCAACCGGCCTATCGTCGAAACGCCAAAGGGCGCGGTGCTGGCCCGCCCGATGGAGCGGGTGCACGAGATTCTGTAGCGCGCCGGCGGCGGCTCAACCCGCGCCCAGCCTCCTCCAGGTTGATTTCCCTGCCCTGCCGGCGGGACGAAAATGGCTGGCTTGCGTACCAAGGACTTTGCATTGTAAAGTTCTTCATGGCCGCCCCGGCCTGTTTCAGGAGCCTACAATGTCCCGCCCCTTCATCCTTGCCGCAGTCCTGGCGCTTAGCGCCACCGCCGCGACGGCCGGCGACGTCACCGTCACCCTCACCGACGTCCAGGACCGCGGCGGCCAGATCGTCGCCGCCTTCGACACGCGCGACAATTTCATGTCCGGCCGCGACCATTCGCTGACCGTGCCCAACACCGGCGCCGGCGATGTGGTGCTGACCTTCCGCGACGTCGCCCCGGGCGACTACGCCCTGGTGGTGATGCACGACGCCAATTCCGACGGCGAGTTCAACATGTCGCCGATGGGCATGCCCGAGGAAGGCTGGGCCTTCTCCAACGGCGACCAGCCGATCATGGGCCCGCCGACCTTCGAGGCGCACAAGATCGCCGTGCCGGCCGAAGGCCTGAACATCACCGAGCGCATGCAGTACATCGACATGGCCGGCATTCCCGGCGGGTCCCGCTGATGCGCCGGCTGTTCGCGGCGCTGGCCGTCTCGCTTGTCGCGGCCGGGGCCGCGGCGGCCCAGACGACCACCTTCACCAACGCACGCTGGTGGACGCCCGACGGGTTCGAGGCCGGCGACCGTCACGTGCGCGACGGCGTGTTCACCGCCGCCCCCGAGGGCCCCGCCGACCGCACCGTCGATCTTGGCGGCGCCTGGGTGGTCCCGCCGTTCGGCGAGGCCCACAACCACAATCTGGACCTCGACCACGCCGGCCGCCTGTCGGCCATGGGCCGGACCTATCTGTCGGCCGGCATCCTGTATGTGAAGAATCCGAACTCGCGCGGCGAGCGGGACCCCGGCCTCGAGACCCTGGTCAACCAGCCGGACACCGTGGACGCCATCTTTTCGCGCGGCGGCCTCACCGCCCCCGGCGGCCACCCGATCCGGCTCTACGGCTTCCTGTCCCGGTTCGCCGGCCCGCCGCGCGCCGGCGAGACCTTCGAGGGCGACGCCTTCCATCTGGTCACGCGCGAGGCCGACATCGCCCCGGTGCTGGACCGCCTGACCGCCGACGGCGCCGATTTCATCAAGCTGTATCTGCTGGGATCCGAGCATCACGCCGAGCGGGCGGACGACCCGGCGTTCTACGGCCTGCGCGGTCTGGACCCGGCCCTCGTCCCGCTCCTGGTCCGCGCGGCCCACGATCGCGGCCTGCGGGTCAGCGTCCATGTGGAAACCGCCGCCGACTTCCGCACCGCGGTCGCCGCCGGCGTCGACGAGATCAACCACCTGCCCGGCTACGCCTGGCACAACGGCTCGACCGCCGAGGACTACCGGCTGACCGAGGCCGACGCCGGCGCGGCCGCGGCCGCGGGGACCATCGTGGTCACCACCACCGTGGTCAGCACCGGCCTGAACGCCACGCCCGAACGGCTGGCCGCGATCCAGGCCCTGCAGCGCGAGAACCTGCGCCGTCTGCATGACGCCGGCGTTTCCATCGCCATCGGCTCGGACAGCTACACGGCCACCGCCCAGGCCGAGGCCGTCAACCTGCTGGCCATTGACGCCTTCGACGAGGCCGAGCTGCTGCGCCTGTGGATCGACACTCCGCGCCTGTCGATTTTCCCCGACCGCGCCATCGGCCGGCTGGAGCCGGGCTTCGAGGCCAATTTCATCCTGCTGCCGGGCGACCCGGCCCAAGACTTCGCCCACGGCCGCGCGGTCCAGGCCGTCTACAAGGCCGGCCAGGTCATCTGGACGCGGTGACCGCTCAGCCGACCTCAGGCGGCAGGGCGATCCGGCAGCGCAGGCCGTTCGGCTCCCAGCTCAGGGTCAGGGCGCCGGACAGCTGCTGCTCGATCACTGTGCGGACCAGGCGCGCGCCGAACCCCTCTCGACCCGGCGGGCTGATCGGCCGGCCGGCGATTTCCTTCCACTCGATCTGCACCGCCGCGCCTTCGGGACAAATCCAGTTGACCTCCAGCGACCCCGAGGCGCCCGACAGCGCGCCGTACTTGGCCGCATTGGTCGCCAGCTCGTGCACCGCCATGGCCAGCGGCTGGGCGGCGCCCGCCCCCAGGCTGACCGGCGGCCCGGCCAGCCGCACCCGGCCCGAGGTCTTCGGTCCATAGGCGGCCAGCTCCTTTAGCAACAGGTCCCGCAGATCGACATGCTGGCCCTGATCGCCCCTCAGCACACCCTGGACCCGATCCAGCGCCTCCAGCCGGCCGATGACCGCGTCGCGGAACCCGTCCACCGTCGAGGCCTGGGTCAGGCGCACCACGCTTTGCACCACGCTCAGCAGATTCTTGTTGCGGTGCTCGATCTCGCGCGCCAGCAGCCGCTCGCGCTCCTCAAGCCGCTTGCGCGCCGTGATGTTGATCGACACCCCGACCAGGCCCGCCACCTCGCCGGCCTCGTCGGTGAACGGGGTCTTGGTCGACAGCCAGCAGCTCAGCTCGCCGTCCCTGGAGCGCAACGTCTCCTCGATCTGCTGACGGCGTCGCGCGGCCATGATCCGGCGGTCGTTGTCCATGATCGCGCGGGCCAGATCCTTGTCGGCCAGCAGCTCGATATCGGTCTTGCCCAGATAGCCGCCGCCGGGCCAGCCGACCGCCTCGGCGAAGCCGGCGTTGCCCAGCAGGATGCGACCCTCGCGGTCCTTGGCGTACACCGCCCCGGGCACCGCCTCGATGACCTCGCGCAGAAGGGACCGGGTGTCTCCCAGGTGCTCCAGTTGCAAGGCTTGCCCCCCTCGCGACAGGCCGCGCTCCGCGGCCGAACCGTGGATTCAGGACGCTACCGGTCGGCGGGAACGCCGCCGACCGGGCTCAGCCTAATCCCCGGAACGCGGGCCGCACAACTTTCTCGAACTCCGCTGTCGGCGCCGTAGCCAAAGCAAAACGCCCGCCGGGTTCTCCCCGGCGGGCGCTTTCATATCCGGTTGTCCGTGAGGATCAGGCCGCGACGGTGGCGACGCTCTCCTGCGGGTCGCGCAGCACATAGCCGCGGCCCCAGACGGTCTCGATATAGTGCTTGCCGCCGGCCGCCGTGGCCAGCTTCTTGCGCAGCTTGCAGATGAAGACGTCGATGATCTTCAGCTCGGGCTCGTCCATGCCGCCGTACAGGTGATTGAGGAACATCTCCTTGGTCAGGGTCGTGCCCTTGCGCAGGGAGAGCAGCTCCAGCATCTGGTATTCCTTGCCGGTCAGGTGCACCCGGTGGCCGTTCACCTCGACCGTCTTGGCGTCCAGGTTCACCGCGATCTCGCCGGTGGTGATGATCGCCTGGGCGTGGCCCTTGGAGCGGCGGACGATGGCGTGGATGCGCGCGATCAGCTCGTCCTTGTGGAACGGCTTGGTCATGTAGTCGTCGGCGCCGCCGCCGAAGGTCTTGACCTTGGTGTCGATCTCGCTCGAGCCCGACAGGATCATCACCGGGGTGTTGACCTTGCCGACCCGCAGCTGACGCAGAACCTCCAGACCATTCATGTCCGGCAGGTTCAGGTCCAGAAGAATAAGGTCGTAGTCGTAGATCTTGCCCAGATCGACGCCTTCCTCACCCAGATCGGTGGTGTAGACGTTGAAGCCCTCGGACTTGAGCATCAACTCGATGCTCTGCGCAGTCGCGCTGTCGTCCTCGATGAGCAGAACACGCATTGGCGCCCCTCCAGGCAAAGCTTGGCCGTTGGGCTACCGGCGAAACCGCCTGATAACCTTTCCGGCACGTTAAGCGTCCAAAAACTTAAGAGTGGTTAAAATTGACCGTGAATCGATTCGTAAGCTGATTTGCGAATCGGCGTCCAGCGTTGCCGGTCAATGATTCTTTTTTGCCGGACGCTATGTCGCATCCGGCGTCACCGTGCCGAACGGCGCCACCCGGTTGTCCACGTCGTGGCCGACGTCCGCGCGGCCCAGCCACGGAATGCCTGAACGCTCGCACCAGTACCGCGCCACCGCCTCCTCGTCCTGGCCGAAATCCGGCTCGTTCGGCGGGATCAGCGAACAGCGCCCCAACCGGATGCCGGCGACCCGCCGGATGTCCGGATTGCTGGTGATGTGAAACAGCGCCCGGTCGATCCGGTACATGTGCTCGCTGACCTCCTCGAGGATCAGCACATGGTCGCTCAGGTCCGGCTGCAGCGGCGTGCCCAGCAGCTGGCTCAGGATGGTTATGTTGAACGTCGCCGCCTTCTGGCCCGGGCGCAGACCCGGCTCCAGCGCCGAGCGATCGCGATCGACCAGCCAGGCCAGGGCCCGGGCGAAGGCCGCCTCACCGCCCTCGCGACAGAGGTCCTGCACCATCGGACCGTGGGCCAGGCCGGCGAACCCCGCCCGGTACAGCGCCGCCAGCATCGAGCCGGCGTCCGAATAACCCAGCCACATCTTGGACCGGGCGGCCTCGTCCAGGCCCGCGACGACCGTCTCGGCCACCCGGCAGGCGCCGTAGCCGCCGCGCGCGAACCATACCGCGTCCAGGGTCGGGTCGTTGGCCGTCTCGATCAGCGCGGCCGCGCGCAGGTCGTCGTCGCCGGCGAAATGGCCGTGCGAGGCGAAACACTGCGGATGGAACACCAGTTCGACCCGACCGTCGGGATAAAGGGCGGCGGCCGTCGCACGGGCCCGCTCGGCCGTCTCCCGCGTGATGCGGCCGCCCGGCGCCGTGATCCCGATCCTGACCCTCGCGCGGCCCATGCGTTCTTCCCTCGTTGCCGGGGCCGCCGGCGCCCCCTAAGAACCGCCCCATGACCCAGGGCGCATCCTATTTCTTCTGCGGCGTCGGCGGCAGCGGCATGGCGCCGCTGGCGCTCATCGTGAAGGGCCGCGGGGCCGAGGTCGAGGGGTCGGACCGCGCCCTGGACCAGGGCCGCAATCTGGACCGCTTCGACTTCCTGCGCGCCCGAGGCGTGCGGCTGCATCCCCAGGACGGCAGCGGCCTGACCCGGCCCGAGCAGATCCTGGTCGCCTCCGGGGCCGTGGAAGAGACCGTGCCGGATGTGATCGCCGCCCGTCGCGCCGGCGCCCAAACCATGACCCGGGCCCAGCTGCTGGCCCAGCTGTTCAACGCCGCCGCCGTGCGCATCGGCGTGGCCGGCACCAGCGGCAAGTCCACCACCACCGGCATGATCGCCTGGATCCTGCACCAGGCCGGCCGCGATCCGACGGTGATGAACGGGGCCGAGATGAAGAATTTCGTCACCGCCGACACCCCGTTCGCCAGCGCCGTTGTCGGCGGCGGCGACGCCTTCGTCTCCGAGGTCGACGAGAGCGACGGGTCCATCGCCCTGTACCGGCCCAGCGTGGCGGTGGTCACCAACATCTCGCTCGACCACAAGACGATGGACGAGCTGCGGGTCCTGTTCGGCGACTACATCGCCCGGGCCGACACCGCGGTGCTCAATCTCGACAATCCGGAGACCGCGGCCCTGGCCGCCGGACAAGATCCGGAGCGGCGCGTCACCTTCAGCCTGACCGACCCGGCCGCCGACCTGCTGGGCCGCGCGCCCGTCGAGGCGCCGGACGGCATCGGCTTCGAGGTGGTCGACCGCGCCTCGGGCCGGGTTTTTCCCGTCCGCCTCGGCATGCCGGGCCGGCACAACATGGCCAACGCCCTGGCCGCCCTGGCCGCCGCCCGCGCCGCCGGCGTCGGCCTCGCCGAGGCGAGCGAGGCGCTGAACAGCTTCACCGGCATCCGCCGCCGGCTGGAGGTGGCTGGGACCGCCGGAGGCGTCACGGTGATCGACGACTTCGGGCACAACCCGGACAAGATCGCCGCCACCCTGGACACCCTGCACGCCTTCCCCGGCCGGCTGCTGGTCATGTTCCAGCCCCAGGGCTACGGCCCGCTGCGGCTGATGAAGCAGGCCTTCATCGACGGCTTCCTCGACAAGCTGGCGACCGACGACGTCCTGCTGATGCCCGAGCCGGTCTATTTCGGCGGCTCCACCGACCGGTCGGTCAGCAGCGGCCACATCATCGAGGGCGTGCGCGCCGGCGGCCGGACCGCCCACGCCCTGCCCGACCGGGCGGCCTGTGGCGACCTGCTGATCCAGCTGGCCCGCCCCGGCGACCGCATCGTGATCATGGGCGCGCGCGACGACAGCCTCTCGGTCTTCGCCCGCGACCTTCTGGACCGCCTGGCCGGCTGATCGCGCCGCGCGCCTTCACCCCCGATTAACCGTTCGGCCGCAATTGTTAACGGGCTGATTTCCGGGGCCTGTTCAGTTGCGCAATCTCGTCGCCGCCGTCGAAGCGATCGACCCGCTGGTCGTGACCGGCAAGGTCGCGGGCGTGAACGGCCTGATGATCGAGGCCCGCGGCGGCCTGTCCCGCCTCGCCGTCGGGGCGCGGGCCGAGATCGTCCGGCGCGGCCATCCGGGCCTGCCGGCCGAGGTCGTCGGCTTCCGCGACGCCAGGGCGCTGCTGATGCCGTTCGGCCCGGTCGAGGGCGTCGCGCCCGGGGCCGACATCCGCATCGTCTCGGCCGCCGCCGCCGTCCGCCCGACCACCGCCTGGCTGGGCCGCATCATCGACGCCTTCGGCAACCCGATCGACGGCAAGGGGCCCCTGCCCCAGGGCCCGGCCCCCTATCCGCTGCGGGCCGCCCCGCCGCCGGCCCATGCCCGCGGTCGCGTCGGCGAACGCCTGGACCTGGGCGTGCGGGCCATGGACGTGTTCACCACCACCTGCCGGGGCCAGCGCCTCGGCATCTTCGCCGGCTCGGGCGTCGGCAAGTCCGTGCTGCTCTCCATGCTGGCGCGCGAGGCGACCGGCGACGTGGTGGTGGTCGGCCTGATCGGCGAACGGGGCCGCGAGGTCCGCGAGTTCATCGAGGAGACGCTGGGCGAAGAAGGCCTCAAGCGGGCCATCGTGGTGGTCGCCACCTCGGACGAGCCGGCCCTCAAGCGCCGCCAGGCGGCCTACATGACCCTGGCTCTGGCGGAGTTCCTGCGGGACCAGGACCTGGAGGTGCTG
>CAZQBJ010000035.1:2243-14797 GCA_964591465.1 uncultured Brevundimonas sp. | reverse complement strand
ATCGCCCAGGACGGCGACCAGCTGGTCGAGAACGCGGTGGTCGACTGCGGCTGGGGCCGGCTGCTGTTCGCCCAGACCTTCTCGGACGCCGGGGCCCTGATCGACGCCCTGCGCGCCGAGGGGCCGGACCAGCGGGACATCGCCTTCTATGTGCGCGATCCGCACGTCCTGCTGGCTTCGGCGCCGCAGGAGGTGTTCCTCGATCCGTCGCACACCTACCGGCTGGACCTGGCCACCTATCGCGCCGGCCGCCGCCAGCCGCGCGGCTTCACCATCCGGCGGCTGGCCACCGAGCAGGACGCCGAGGCGATCAACCGGATCTACGCGGCCCGCCACATGGTCACCGCCCCGCCCAGCTTCATCCACGCGCGACGCGACGACCGGACCCTGGTCTATCTGCTGGCCGAGGACAGCCTGACCGGCGAGATCATCGGCACCGTCACCGGGGTGAACCACGCCCGGGCCTTCAACGACCCGGAATGCGGCTCTTCCCTGTGGTGCCTGGCGGTCGACCCGCAGGCGGCCCAGCCCGGCATCGGCGAGGCCCTGGTCCGTCGCCTGGCCGAGCACTTCAAGGCGCGCGAACTGGCCTACATGGACCTGTCGGTCATGCACGACAACGACCAGGCCATCGCCCTGTACGAGAAGCTCGGCTTCCGCCGGGTGTCGTTCTTCGGGGTCAAGCGGAAGAACCCGATCAACGAGGTGCTGTTCACCGGCCCGGCCGACGAGTCGGCGCTCAATCCCTACGCCCGGATCATCGTCGACGAGGCCCGGCGGCGCGGCATCCAGACCGACATCATCGACGCGGAGGCCGGGCTGTTCCGCCTGACCTGGGGCGGCCGCTCGGTGCGTTGCCGCGAGAGCCTGTCGGAGATGACCTCGGCCGTCGCGCTCAGCATCTGCGACGACAAGCGTCTGACCCGGCGGATCGTCGAGGCGGCGGGCGTTCGCGTGCCGCGCCGGGTCGACGCCGACGATCCGGACGCCATCGCCCGGGCGCTGAACGAATGGGGCGCGCTGGTCTGCAAGCCGGCCCGCGGCGAGCAGGGGCAGGGCGTCTCGGTCGGCCTGCGCGACATGGCGGCGGTCGAGGCGGCCATCGCCCAGGCCCGACGGCTGTGCGCCGACGTGCTGGTCGAGGAGCAGGTCGCCGGCGAGGACCTGCGGCTGGTGATCATCGACTACCGGCTGGCCGCCGCCGCCGTGCGCCGGCCGCCCCGCGTGGCCGGCGACGGCCGCTCGACCATCCGCCGGCTGATCGAGCATCAGAGCCGCCGGCGGGCCGCCGCCACCGGCGGGGAGTCGCGCATCCCGGTCGACGCCGAGACCGAACGCTGCCTGGCCGAGGCCGGCTACGGCCTGGACGACGTGCTGCCGGCCGACGAGGAGCTGGTCGTGCGCAAGGCGGCCAACCTGCACCTGGGCGGCACCATCCACGACGTCACCGCCGAGGTGCATCCCACCCTGGTCCAGGCCGCCGTCGACGCGGCACGGGCGATCGACATTCCGGTCACCGGCATCGACCTGATGGTCCGCGCGCCGGACCAGCCGGACTACGCCTTCATCGAGGCCAACGAGCGCCCCGGCCTGGCCAATCACGAACCGCAGCCGACGGCCGAACGGTTCATCGACCTGCTGTTTCCCCTGTCCATCCCGGCGCCGGCGCGGACCGCGGCGGGGCCCCGCGACGTCTGAGGGAGGTTTCATGCCCCGACCCCGGATCGACACCGACTATCTGGCCGAGCGGCTGCGCCGCCTGCTCGCGATCGCCAGCCCCACCGGCTACACCGACGAGGCGGTGTGGGAGGTCTGCCGCGATCTGGACACCCTGGGCCTCGACTATGAACTGACCCGCCGCGGGGCCATCCGCGCCCGCCTGCCGGGGCGCCAGGCGACCCCGGCCCGGGCGATCGTCGCCCACCTCGACACCCTCGGCGCCCAGGTCAAGGCGATCAAGCACAACGGCCGGCTCGAGGTGGTGCCCATCGGCCACTGGTCGGCCCGCTTCGCCGAGGGGGCGCGGTGCACGATCTACGCCGAAACCGGCGGCTGGCGCGGCACCATCCTGCCGCTCAAGGCCTCGGGCCACACCTTCAACGAGGAGGTCGACACCCAGCCGGTCGGCTGGCCGCATGTCGAACTGCGCATCGACGCCCATGTGCGCACCGCCGCAGACGTGCGCGCTCACGGCATCGACATCGGCGACATCGTGGCCATCGATCCGCAGCCGGAGTTTCTCGACAACGGCTTCATCGTCTCGCGCCACCTGGACGACAAGGCGGGGGTGGCGACCATGCTGGCGGCGATGGAGGCGCTGGTCCGCGAAGGCCGCGTTCCGACCGTCGACACCTACTGGCTGTTCACCATCGCCGAGGAGGTCGGCTCGGGCGCATCGTCGGTGCTTGTGCCCGACGTGGCGGCGATGATCACCATCGACAACGGCACCACCGCCCCGGGACAGAACTCCGACGAGTTCGGCGTCACCATCGCCATGGCCGACCAGACCGGACCGTTCGACTTCCACCTGACGCGCAAGCTGGTCCAGCTGGCCCGCGACGAGGCCATTCCGTTCCAGAAGGACGTGTTCCGCTATTACCGGTCGGACTCCGCTTCGGCGCTGGAGGCGGGGGCGGACATCCGCACGGCGCTGCTGACCTTCGGGGTCGACGCCAGCCACGGTTACGAGCGCATCCACATGGACGCCCTGCGGGCCCTGGCCGAGCTGACCGCGGTCTATGTGCTGAGCCCGGTGGAGATCACCCGCGACGCCGACGCCCTGGCCGGGGTCGAGGGCTTCACCCACCAGAACCAGGACGAGGCCGTCGAGGACGTGCCGCCGGCCGACGAGCGGCCCTGAAACGGAAAAAGCCGCCAGGCGGAACCTGGCGGCTTCAAATCCATCTGCATGGACCCCGGTCGGGGCCCGGTCGATCAGACCGCCTGCAGCTGGCCAGCGGACATCTTGCCGCTGCGCTTGTCCTGCTCAAGCTCGAACGACAGCTTTTGGCCTTCGTCCAGCGAGTGCATGCCGGCGCGCTCGACGGCCGAGATGTGCACGAACACATCGTTGCCGCCGTCATCCGGCTGGATGAAGCCGTAGCCCTTGGTCGCGTTGAACCACTTCACGGTTCCAGTCGCCATTTTGCCAACTCCAATAGTAGCAAGTTCAAGTACCGCCGGAGGCTCCGACGGGGGGTATCGAGTCTGGTTGGAGTGGCTGAGAATTACCGTGCGGTAGCAGCGGAGACCAAAGCACATCGCACAGAGATCGACGCCGCCCTTTTACCTCGCGCGCGGGGCGAAGTCCATGCGTTCCGCGACTCAGCGGCGCAAGGCCTCCAGCACCGCCCGCACGGGCTCCGGAATGGGCGTCGGCCGGCGGGTCGCCCGGTCGACGTAGACATGGGTGAAATGGCCCACGGCCGAGGCGTTCGGCTCGTCGTTGCGGAACAGGCCGATCTCGTAGGTCACGCTGGAGGTCCCGATGCGGCTCACCCGCACGCCGGCGTCGACCCGGTCCGGGAAGGCGATCGGCGCCAGGTAGCGGCAGCCGGTCTCGACCACCAGGCCGATGGCCGGGCTGGTCTCGATGTCCAGCACCCCCGCCTCGATCAGGTGCGCATTCACCGCCGTGTCGAAAAAGCTATAATAGACAACGTTGTTGACGTGACCGTAGGCGTCGTTGTCCATCCACCGGGTGGAGATGGGGCGGATCACGGCGAAGGCCTCGCGGCCGGGCGCGGGGGCGCTCACAGGGCGGCCTCGTACAGCGCCAGGGCGTCGTCGTAGGTCACCTCGCGCGGGTTGTTCACCAGCAGCCGCTGCACGTCCATGGCGTCGCGGGCCAGGCGATCCAGATGCTGGCGCTCGACGCCGATCTCGCCCAGCCGCTGCTCCATCGGCATGGCCGCGACCAGGGCGCTCATCTCCTCGACGAAGGCCTCCGCCTCCGGACGCAGGCCCAGCGCACCGGCCAGTTCGGCGTACAGCGGCGCGGCCGCCGGCAGGTTGAACCTCAGGACCGGGACCAGCACCAGGGCGTTCGACAGGCCGTGCGGCGCGTGGAACACCCCGCCCAGCGGATAGGCCAGGGCGTGGACCGCCCCGACCGGGGCGTTGGCGAAGGCCATGCCGGCCAGCAGCGAGCCCTGCAGCATGTCGCGGCGCGCGGCCAGGTCGGTCCCGTCGGCGATCACCCGGCGGATGGCCCCGTGCAGCAGCCGGAGCGCCGCGGTCGCCAGGGCGTCGGACACCGGATTCTTCTTGTGCCGGCTGGTGTAGGCCTCGATGGCGTGGACCATGGCGTCGATGCCGGTCATGGCCGTCACCCGCGGGGGCAGGCCCACCGTCAGGGTGGCGTCCAGCAGCGCCAGATCCGGATAGAGCAGCGGGCTGACGACCCCCTTCTTCTGGTCGTCGGGCGTGGTCACGATGGCGATCGGGGTGACCTCCGATCCGGTGCCGGCGGTGGTCGGAATCTGGATCAGAGGCAGGCGCGGCCCCCGGGCCAGGCCGATGCCGTAAAGCTCCGGCAACGGCCGGGCGCCGCCGCCGGCCAGCAGGGCGACCAGCTTGGCGGTGTCCAGCGACGAGCCGCCGCCCAGGCCGATCACCGCATCGGCCCCGGCCGCGCGAGCGGCCTCGGCGGCCGCCTCGACCGAGGCCTCGGGCGGGTCGGCCTGCACGCCCGAATAGACCGTCGGCTCGACCCCGCTTCGGCGCAGGGCCGCCAGCACCGGGTCCACCACGCCGGCGGCCACCAGGCCCGGATCGGTCGCCACGAACGGGCGGCGCGCGCCCTGTTCGGCCAGCAGGTCCGCCAGCCGCGTCGCGGCCCCGTCCTCGCAGATGATCCGGGGCGTGGTCTCGAAAGTGAATCCGCTCATGACCGCAGCATGTTCGCCCGCGCGCGGCGGGGCAACCTCACGCGGCGGAAGCTTCGGCCTCGGCCTGGGCGATGCTCGCGGCGATCTCGCTGACCGCCCCGATCAGGGTGTCGGGCCGGATCGGCTTGGCCAGATGCCGGTCGGCGCCGGCGGCCAGGCTGGCCTCGACATGCTCGGGCAGGGCGTTGGCCGTCAGGGAGATCACCGGGGTGCGCTCGAGCCCCTGCGCG
The DNA here is from genome assembly GCA_964591465.1 of uncultured Brevundimonas sp. Lineage (GTDB taxonomy): Bacteria > Pseudomonadota > Alphaproteobacteria > Caulobacterales > Caulobacteraceae > Brevundimonas. Next base: position 9,678 of record CAZQBJ010000035.1, on the reverse strand, counting down.
GCCTCGTGGGCGCGCAGCTTCCGGGTGGCGGTCAGGCCGTCCATCTCGGGCATCTGCACGTCCATCAGGATCAGGTCGAAGCGGCTGGTCATCGCCTGCTCCAGGGCCTGGGCGCCGTCGCCGACGATGGTCAGGTCCACGCCCAGCGGCTCGAGGATCAGGGCCACCACCCGCTGGTTGGTCGCATGGTCCTCGGCCAGCAGGATGCGCAGCGGCCGCGCAGCGGGGGCCTCGGGCGTCGCCGGGGCGGCGTCCTCGGCCGGCGCGGCGGCCGGCGCCTCGGCCCGCTCCAGCGGCAGGATGACGGTGAACAGCGAGCCCTTGCCCGGGGACGACCGCACCTCGATGTCGCCGCCCATCATGTGGGTCAGGGAGGCGCAGATCGACAGGCCCAGGCCGGTGCCGCCGTACTTGCGGGTCATCGAGGCGTCGGCCTGCTCGAACCGCCGGAACAGCCGCTGGGCCGTCTGGGCGTTGAAGCCGATGCCGGTGTCCCGCACCGACAGACGCAGGCCGCGCTTGCTGGCCCGCGCGGTCAGGCGGACCTCGCCCTGGTCGGTGAACTTCACCGCGTTGCTCAGCAGGTTCGACAGCACCTGGGTGATCCGGGTCGGGTCGCCGACATAGGTCCCGGCGGCGGCCGGGGCGACGTTCCACACCAGCCGGATGCCCTTGGCCGCCGCGGCCGCGGCGTGCAGGCTGGCGATCTTCTCCAGACAGCCGCCCAGGTCGAACGGCTCGGATTCCAGCTTCAGCTGGCCGGCCTCGATCTTGGACACGTCCAGGATGTCGTTGATCACCTGCTCCAGCAGCCGGCCCGACGAGACGATCAGCGCCGCCATCTCGCGCGCGCCCTCGTCGGTCTGGCGCGACTTCAGCAGGTCGGCCAGCGCCACCACCCCGTTCAGCGGGGTGCGCAGCTCGTGGCTCATATTGGCCAGGAAGGCGGACTTGGCGTCGTTGGCCCGCTCCAGCGCCCGGGTGCGTTCGCGGACCCGGCTCTCCAGCGTGTCCAGCAGTTCGCGCGAGCGGCCCCGCTCGGTGGCCAGGGCCCGGGCCAGCACCCCGATCTCGTCGCGCCGGGCCTCGAGGTCCGAGACGTCCGACCCCTCCGGATCGGCGCTGTGTTCGGCCAGCCGGGCCAGGGGCGCGGCGATCAGCCGGCGGGCGATCCACAGGACCAGCGCCGTCTGCAGCGCCAGGGCCAGCGCTCCGATCAGCAGGATCACCCTGGCCGACTGGTTGGCGGCCGCGCGGATCTCCGCCTTGGGCATGGAAATCAGGAAGTACCAGTCCGGCCCGCCCATGCGGCCGAAGGCGACGAGGCCGTCGCCGTCCGGCGTCTCGACCACGCCATGGTCGCGGCCGGTGCGATGGATCTGCTCCATCAGCGTCGGAAGTTCCTTCTCGCGCGCCTGGGCGGCGAACGCCTCGGCCTCGTCCTCGCTCAGGCCGGTGAAGCCCGGCCAGGCGATCAGCTGGCCCTGGGACGAAACGATCCGGCCGGTCGCCCCGGCGGGCACGTCGTTGACCGAGCGCATCAGCCGATCCCCGACCGGAATGGTCACGCCCCAGGCCCCGACCTGCCGGCCGTCGATGGTCACCGGCTGATAGCAGCCGGTGCTCATGCGGCGGGTGCCCGGCGACGAGATCAGCCGGCGCAGGCGGGTGCATCGCATCACCCCGGCCGGATTGAGCTCCGGCCGCACCAGCCGGCTCATTTCCTCGTGCTGGAAGTTGAAGTCCGGCGGCGCGTCGCGCCGGTAGTAGATCAGCCGATCCTCGCGCGCCGGGCCGAACATGACCAGCCGGTTCTGCGGCGTGAAAAAGTAGAAATTGTCGAAGGTCTCGAAGCCCGAAGGGCCGCTGGCGAACACGATGCGCGCGGCCGCCAGGATGACCTTGGCCTCGTCGTCGGTCATGCTGGCCGCGTCGGGAATGAAGGCCGCCATGCCGAAGATGCGGCCGCCGGCGCCGTCGGAGATGCCGTCGTAAAGCTCAGGGATGCTGCGGCGGGTGCCGTCGGCCTGCAGCGGGAAGAAGCGGTCCAGCTCTCGCCAGGTGGCCTCGGGCTCCATCGACTCGTAGCGGTCGATCATCTCGCGGGTGGCGCCCGCGTACTTGGCGTTCAGCTGGGTGAACAGGCTCTGCTCGGTGCGCGTGCGCTCGCGCGCGTACATCTCGAGGTCGCTGACCTTCTGCGCCTCGAACCGGCTGTGAAAGACCTGGTAGGCCCCCGCGAACGACAGGCCGACAGCCACCAGCGACACGGCGAAGATGCCGAGCAGCAGCTTCTTGGCGAGGGACAGGGACTGAAGACTCGACATTGGTTCCGCTGGGATCGTGGGAACCTTGTCGCAGACTAGTCTTGAGAAGGCGTTTAAGGGGTCAGCAGTCGCCGGACCGCCTGCGGCAGCTCCGCGAAATCGTCGATCAGGGCGTCGGCCCCCAGGTCGGCGGGCGGAATTTCGGTATAGCCGAACCCGACCACCACGCACGGGGCGCCCGCGGCCCGCGCGGCCCCGACATCGGTGGCGCTGTCGCCGACCATCACCGTGCGGGAAACATCGCCGCCGATCCGCGCGACCGTCTCGCGGATGTGCTCGGCGTGCGGCTTGCGGCGGCTGACCACGTCCGGCCCGCTGATCGCCGCGAACCGGCCGCTCAGGCCCAGCGCATCCAGCAGAGCCACCGCCAGATCGGTCCGCTTGTTGGTGCACACGCACAGCCGGGCGCCCTCGCCGGACAGCCGGTCCAGGGTCTCGACCACGTTGGGGTAGGGCCGGCTCTCCTCCGCGATGCGGGCCAGATACAGGTCGATGAACCGGTCGAACAGCCGATCGCCCTGGGCCTCCTCCCACGGCGCGCCGGCCTCGGCGAAGCCGTGCACCAGCATGGCCCGCGCTCCGTGTCCGACCAGATGCCGCGCGGCGCTGAGCGGCACGGCCGGCAGGCCGTGTTCGTCCAGCAGCCGGTTCAGGACCGCGAACAGATCGGGCGCGGTGTCGACCAGGGTGCCGTCCAGATCGAAGGCGATGGTCGCGCCGGCCAGGTCCGTCATCGTGTCCTCATGGCGGTTCAAAGGTCGCAGGTCCGCGCCGTTTCGTCTAAATCCGTCCCGGTCGCAATCGAACTGTGAGTCGTCATGAGCGCGCGCGCCGCCGTCATCCTCGCCGCCGGCCAGGGCACGCGGATGAAGAGTCCGCTGCCCAAGGTGCTGCACCGGGTCGCCGGCCGCGCCATGCTGGACCACGCCATCGACACCGCCGAGGCGCTGGGCTGCGAACGCATCGTGGTGGTCGTCGGCGACCATTCGCCGGCGGTGCGCGAGCATGTCGTCCGCCGGCTGGGCGAGGCGGCGGTGGCGGTGCAGGACCCGCCGCTGGGCACCGGCCATGCCGTGCGCGCCGCCGAACAGGCGCTGAAGGGATTCGCCGGCAAGGTGGTGGTCACCTACGCCGATTGCCCGCTGCTGGAGGCCGCCGACATCGCCCCGGTGTTCGAGGGCGATGCGGCGATCAACGTGCTCGGCTTCGATGCGGCCGATCCCGGCGCCTACGGCCGGCTGGTCATGGGCGCCGACGACGAACTGCTGCGGATCATCGAGGCCCGCGACGCGCGTCCGGCGGTGCTGGCCATCCGGCTGTGCAACTCCGGCGTGATGGCGGCCGAGGCGGGCCTGCTGTTCTCGCTGCTGGCCGAGGTGACCAACGACAACGCCCAGGGCGAGTACTACCTGACCGACGTCGTCGAGCTGGCCCGCCGGCGCAACCTGATGACCCGCGCCGTGTTCGCCGAGGAAGACGCGGTGATGGGCGTCAACTCCCAGGCCGAACTGGCCGACGCCGAGGCGGTGTTCCAGCGTCGCCGTCGCGCCCAGTTGCTGGCCGATGGCGTCAGCATGCCGGCGCCCCATTCGGTCCAGTTCTCCTGGGACACCCGCATCGAGGCCGGGGCGGTGATCGAGCCGAACGTGGTCTTCGGACCGGGCGTGCGCGTCGCCGCCGGCGCCCGCATCCGCGCCTTCAGCCATCTGGAGGGGGCCGAGGTCGGACCCGGGGCCGAGGTCGGCCCCTACGCCCGCCTGCGCCCCGGCGCGGTGCTGGGCGAAGGCGCCAAGGTCGGCAATTTCGTCGAGGTCAAGAATGTCGCCATGGGCCCCGGGGCCAAGGCCAATCACCTGGCCTATCTGGGCGACGGCGAGGTCGGGGCGAAGGCCAACATCGGCGCCGGGGTGATTTTCTGCAACTACGACGGCTTCGCCAAGCACCGCACGGTGGTCGGGGAGGGGGCCTTCATCGGCTCGAACGCCTCGATCGTCGCTCCGGTGACCATCGGCGCAGGGGCGATGACCGGCTCCGGCTCGGTGATCGTGTCGGACGTGCCGGACGGCGCCCTGGCCCTGGCCCGCGCCCGCCAGGAGATCAAACCCGGCTGGGCGGCGCGTTTCCGTGAGAAGATGCTGGCCCGCAAGGCGAGAAAGTCATGAGCGCCGATCTCCAGAAACAGATCGCCGGAACCGCCGCCGCCGAAATGGTCGAGGCGGGCATGGTCGTCGGCCTGGGCACCGGCTCGACCGCCGCCTGGTTCGTCAAGGCGCTGGCGGCGCGCCGGCTGCCGGACCTGCGCTGCGTGCCGACGTCCGAGGCCACGGCCGACCTGGCCCGCGAGCTGGGCCTGACGCTGGTCACCCTCGAGGACGTCAGCCGCATCGACCTGACCGTCGACGGCGCCGACGAGGTCGGTCCGGGCCTGGCCCTGATCAAGGGCGGCGGCGCGGCCCTGCTGCGCGAAAAGCTGGTCTGGGAGGCCTCGGACCGCTGCGTGGTCATCGCCGACGCCGCCAAGCGGGTGCAGACCCTGGGCCGTTTCCCGCTGCCGATCGAGGTGGTCGGGTTTGGTCACAAGACGACGGCCAACCGCATCGCCGACGTGCTGGTCGAGCACGACATCGCCATGCCCGCGCGGCTGCGCACAGCCGAACGGGGCGTGGTTCGCACCGACGGCTGCAACCTGATCTACGACGCCGCCTGCGGGCGCATCGACAACCCGGCCAGCCTGGGCGCCGCGCTCAAGAGCCTGACCGGGGTGGTCGAGCACGGCCTGTTCCTGGACCTGGCCGACGAGGCGATCATCGGCTTGGATTCCGGCATAGAGCGCCTAAGTCCGTGACCTTCGCCGCAGGGACCGGACATGGCTGACTCATTCGACTACCACCTCTTCGTCATCGGCGCCGGTTCGGGCGGCGTGCGGGCGGCCCGCCTGACCGCCCTGGACGGCAAGCGCGTGGCCGTCGCCGAGGAGCACCGCGTCGGCGGCACCTGCGTGATCCGCGGCTGCGTGCCCAAGAAGTTCATGGTCTACGCCTCGGACGTCTCGCATCAGCTGGAGATCGCCCGCGGATTCGGCTGGACCATCGACCAGGCCCGCTTCGACTGGAAGACCTTCCTCGAGACCAAGGACGTCGAGATCGCCCGCCTGTCGGGCATCTACGCCGCCAACCTGGGCAAGGCGGGGGTCGACCTGATCCATGGCCGCGCGGTGCTGAAGGACGCCCACACGGTCGAAATCGTCGGCAAGGGCCAGACGATCACCGCCGAGAAGATCCTCATCGCCACCGGCGGCCGTCCGTGGATGCCGGCCGACGTCCCGGGCATCGAGCACGCCATCAGCTCCGAGGAAGCCTTCCACCTGCCTGAACTGCCCCGGCGCATCCTGATCGCCGGCGGCGGCTACATCGCGGTGGAGTTCGCCGGCATCTTCGCCGGTCTCGGGGTCGAGACCACCCTGATCTATCGCGGCCCCAACATCCTGCGCGGCTTCGACGACGACGTCCGCGCCCACCTCGCCGGCGAGATCGAGAAGCGCGGGATCAAGGTGATCCTGGGCTGCCAGCACGAGGCGATCGAGAAGACCCCGACCGGCCTGCTGAACCGGCTGGGCGGCGGGCTGGAGATCGAGACCGACCAGGTGATGTTCGCCACCGGCCGCATTCCCCACGTGCTGGGTCTGGGGCTCGAGACCGCGGGCGTGGAGCTGACCGAGGCCGGGGCGATCAAGGTCGACGAGTGGTCGAAAACGACCGCCGACAACATCTGGGCCATCGGCGACGTGACCGACCGGATGAACCTGACGCCCGTGGCCATCCGCGAGGCCGTCGCCTTCCACGAGACGGTCTATCGCAACAACCCGACCCGCTTCGATTACGAGGCGGTGGCCACCGCGGTGTTCTCGCAGCCGCCGGTCGGGGTGGTCGGGCTGACCGAGCACGAGGCGCGCCACGCCTGCGGCCAGGTCGACGTCTATCTGACCCGCTTCCGCCCGATGAAATACGCCTTCGTCGGGGCCGAGGAGCGCACCCTGATGAAGCTGGTGGTCGAGGCCAGCACCCAGCGGGTGGTCGGGGTGCACATCGTCGGCGACGACGCGCCCGAGATGATCCAGCTGGCCGCCATCGCGGTGAAGGCGGGCCTGACCAAGGCCCAGTGGGACGCCACCTGCGCCGTCCACCCGACCGCCGCCGAGGAGCTGGTCACCCTGCGCGAGAAACAGGCCCCGGCCGACCTGTCGGCGGGGTGACGCGCCCGCGTCCGAGGCGGCCGAAAGGCCGCATCGTGCGTGTTGAGATTGTGGCAACGGTCCGCGCGGCCTAGATGTCAGTCATGAGCGCGCGCTGGCAGCCTTCGTCCTGGCGGACCAAACCGGTCAGCCACATGCCGACCGACTATCCGGACCCGGCGGCCCTGGCGCGCGCCGAGGACGAGCTGCGCGCCCTGCCGCCGCTGGTCTTCGCCGGCGAGGCGCGGCGCCTGCGCGAGCGCCTGGCCGAGGTCGAGGCCGGCAAGGCCTTCCTGCTTCAGGGCGGCGACTGCGCCGAGAGCTTCAAGGAATTCTCGGCCGAGAACATCCGCGACAGCTTCCGGCTGATCCTGCAGATGGCGGTGGTGCTCACCTTCGCCGGCCGCAAGCCGGTGGTGAAGGTCGGCCGCATCGCCGGCCAGTTCGCCAAGCCGCGCTCGTCCGACGTCGAGCAGATCGGCGACCAGATCCTGCCCAGCTATCGCGGCGACATCATCAACGGGATGGCCTTCGACGCCGCCGAGCGCACGCCGGACCCGGCCCGCCTGCTGAAGGCCTACCACCAGGCCAGCGCCACCTTGAACCTGCTGCGGGCCTTCGCCGGCGGCGGCTACGCCGACCTGTACAACATCCACCGCTGGACCCTGGGCTTCGCCGAGGGCAACAGCTACGGCGCGCGCTATCGCGAGCTGGCCGAGAAGATCGGCGAGGCCCTGGCCTTCATGGAGGCGGTCGGGGTGACCCCCGAAACCCATCCGGAGCTGTCGCGGGTCGAGTTCTTCACCAGCCACGAGGCCCTGCTGCTGAACGTCGAGGAGGCCCTGACGCGCCTCGACGGGGCCACCGGCGAATGGTT
>CAZQBJ010000035.1:0-2233 GCA_964591465.1 uncultured Brevundimonas sp. | reverse complement strand
CGGCCCACATGCTCTGGATCGGCGAGCGCACCCGTCGTCTGGACGGCGCCCATGTCGAGTTCGCCCGCGGCGTCCGCAACCCCATCGGGCTGAAGTGCGGCCCGACGCTCGAGCCCGATGAGCTGCTGCGCCTGATCGACGTGCTCAATCCCGACAACATCCCCGGCCGCCTGACCCTCATCGGCCGCTTCGGCGCCGACCGGATCGGCGAGCGCCTGCCGCCCCTGATGGCCGCGACCAAAGCCGAGGGCCGGCGGGTGATCTGGTCGATCGACCCGATGCACGGCAACACCCACAAGGCGGCCAACGGCTTCAAGACCCGGCCGTTCGACCGCATCCTCAGTGAGCTGCGCGCCTTCGTCGACGTGGCCGACGCCGAGGGGGTGCACCCCGGCGGCGTGCATTTCGAGATGACCGGCCAGAACGTCACCGAATGCCTCGGCGGGGCCCAGGCCCTGACCGAGGACGACCTGTCCAGCCGCTACCACACGCACTGCGACCCGCGGCTCAACGCCGACCAGGCGCTGGAGCTGGCCTTCCTCGTCGCCGAACGGCTCAAGTCGGCCCGCGCCGGCCGGGCCGAGGCGGCCTGACCGCGGCCGCGCATGGCCCGGGTCGCCTATCAGGGAGCGCCCGGCGCCTTCAGCCACGCCGCCTGCCTTGCGCTGCGGCCATGGGATCAGCCGGCGGCCTTCGACACCTTCGAGGCGGCGATCGATGCGGTCCGCGCCGGCGACTGCGCCAGCGCCCTGATCCCGGTCGAGAACACCCTGGCCGGCCGGGTCGAGCCGGCCGCCAGCCTGGTCGAGGCCTCGGGCCTGTCGGTCGCGGCCGAGGTCTGGCGCCCGATCCGCCTGGCCTTGATGGCGCCGCCCGGGGCGACCCTCTCCAGCCTGCGGGTGGCCGAGAGCCACCCGGTCGCCCTGCAGCAGTGCGCGCGCACCCTGGCCAGCCTGCGGCTGTCCGCCCGCGAGGTGTTCGACACCGCCGGCGCCGCCCGCGAGGTGGCCGCGGCCGCCGATCCGGCCCGAGCGGCCGTGGCCCCGGCTCCGGCGGCGGAGCTGTACGGACTGAGGATTCTGCGCCACGACATCCAGGATTCGGCCGACAACCGGACCCGTTTCGTGCTCCTCGGCCCGGCCGCCGCTTGACCCGCGCGCCGGTTGCGGCCCCGATGCGGGCTGGCCATTCCGGCCGACGGACCTGTGTCGCCATGTCCATTTTGCGCGCCCTTCCGAACCTCCCGCGACTGCGGTGCGAGGGCGCGCGCGGCCTGTTTTCCTTCGGGTTTCGATACGCCGGCTGAGGCGTCAGGCCGCCCGGGCGCCTGACCGCCTCGCCGGCGACCGCTCCTGCGAGAGCGGCGGCATAGCTCACGCCCCTTCAGCCAACCCGAAACGACATCCCATGACCCGCCCACGCCCGCACCAGGTCTGGCCCGACCCCGCCCTGTCCCCCGAACGCATGACGCTTGAGGCCCTGCGCTTCGAGATCGACCGTCTCGACGACGAGATGCTGGCCCTGTTCGAGCGCCGGCTTGCCCTGGCCCATCGCGTCGGCCGCGCCAAGGGCGCGCCCAGCGGACCGCACCTCAAGCTGCGCCCCGACCGCGAGGCGGCGGTGCTGGACCGGCTGCTGGCTCGCGCCCGGCCCGAACACCACGCCGCCGTCGCCGGGGTCTGGCGCGAGGTCATCGGCGCCGGCCTGGCGCGGCAGGGCCCGCTGACCGTGCGTCTGTGGGCCGGGGCGGGCGCGGTGCGCACCGCTGACGCCGCGCGCCGCCGGTTCGGCGCCGCCGCGACCTGCCTGGAGGCCGCCAGCCCCGAGGCCGCCCTGGCCTTCGCCGACGCCGCCGGCGGCGTGGCCGTTCTGGCCATCGATCCGGACGCGCCGTGGTGGATCGACCTGCCGCGCCGCTGGCCGGATCTGTGGGTGTTCGACGCCCTGGCCGACCCGCGCCGGCCCGATCAGCCTTGCGCCCTGGCCCTGGGCCGCATCGATCCTGCCGCCCTGGCCCGCGGCCGCCGTGTTTCGGTCACCGCCGGCGGCGATGCGGGGGAGGGGCCCCGCCGCCTCGGCCTGGCCGTCCACCACGGCTGGACCCTGGCGCTGCTTGGCGATGGCGGCCCGCCGCTGGACCGCGCCGCCGGGCTGGTGGGAACGGCGCCATGAGGGACGGGGCGGGAGGTCACCCCCGCGGGGTGAATTTCTTGATCACGCCCGAGAAGGTCAT
>CAZQBJ010000034.1:0-15685 GCA_964591465.1 uncultured Brevundimonas sp. | reverse complement strand
GATCAGCCCTAATATCATCCAAAAACTGTTTTGGCTTATCGAAGTCGTCAATGACATAGATCCTATCGTGGCGTGGGTTGAAACTCTTTGTGTCTGCAAGCCTTTCAGCAAATTCCCTAAGCGCTTCCTCAATGGTTTCCTCATCATCTTCCCAGATCTTCTCAATCAAGCTACGGTCCAGTATGTACTTACCAGTTTTTTGCACAAAACTCAAGACAATGGAATGCACGCGAATGAAGTTATCTACGCTTTTGGCAAACGCCCCGAAAGAGCTTTCAAAACGCTTAACGAGCAACCTACGCATGAATTCATATAGGTTGCGTTGCTGCTGTAAGGTGAAATCCCCTCCATCGTCCTCTTCTTCCGGTTCATCGCTCTTCTCGTAAAGGTAAGGTTGATAGATCGCTCCCCGGAATCGTCTATCCTCGCCGAAATAGTCGTAAATGACTTGGTTATAGAAGGCTGACTGTTCGGGGGTAAGTGTATAGTACAACTCTATTGGGTCAGACACCTCTGACAAGTCGGTGACCTCTTGGCTGTACACGGGATCGCGCCTCAAGTCCAGTCTGTTGCGGCGAATGACAATCGGTTCTATGACCGCGCGGATCTCATCTGCGAGTTTCTTAACTCGCTGTCGTACGAGTTTGACATCAATTGGCGGATCACGATCAAAAAGTTCTCCGTAGTACCGTTCAGCCCTAGCTTGCTTTTCACCCCCTGCTTTATGATAGCGAAGGATGTATGACAACTTGCGGAACTCGCTGTTATAGCGCCCAAAACGGGCAGCCAGTCTTTCATCCAAAGTAAGCGTTGATCTGCCCGGAGGAATGAAAAGCTTCAGTAATGAAAAGATGTCAGCCGGGGCGTTGCTGAAGGGAGTCGCGGTGAGCAGAATCACCTTTCGGTTGGCGCAAATTTGGCTTAGCCGTTCGTAAGCTGCAGTATCTTCGTTACGGAAGCGGTGTGCTTCGTCCACGATAATGGTGTTCACATCAGCTCCATACTGCGACAGGTACTCCAGAACTTTATCTAGCTCACCTACAGAACGTACATCCCAATCGAAGAGTCCAAAGTCATTTAGATACTTGTACCAGCCGGTGGCCCTAGTTTGTCGATCGCCGATCAGAGCGGGAGGACAAATCACGAGGCCTCTACCGTTAAGCTCGCGCGCCAGCCAACTTGCAATTACGGATTTGCCTAAACCGACAACATCAGCTAGAATCACTCCCCCGTACTCCTCGAGCACAGTCAAAGCCTGCTGTACAGCATCCTCTTGGTAACTATAGATCTTGTAGCCCCGCTCCTCCATAAGACGCTTGACGTGAGGTCGGAGCTCCTTCTGCTCAGTTAGGTCAAGATAGGTCTTCAGTGCGAGCACATATGCTTCAAAGGGAGTTACCTCAGCAACCTGGGTCTGACGGCGGATGACGCGGATGACTTGTTCCCTGCGCTCGTCCAGCTCGGTGATGGGAATGGCCATATCCCACAGCTCATCGAAGTATCTTTCAGCCTCCTCCCAACCGTAATCGCCAATCTCCACGTTGAACTCATTCTGTCCTATCAGCCCGCTGCGGGTCAAATTACTCGAACCAGTAATGAAACGGTCGGGTCCATTGAGAGCCTCTTGGGTCTCCTCATCCAGCCTAAACAGATACAGCTTGGCGTGATTTGGCTCCAGAGTCTTTCGTATGTGCAGTCGACCGTTTTCTAAGAGCCGTAGGAAGAAGGCTACCTGCTCGTAAAACTCCTGTGTGTCCAAAGTCTCATCCCGTAGTGCTGTACGTAAAGAGCCGAAAAAGCTCTCGACAAGCTCAGTCTGAGTGCACCTATCAGCGTTAGGATCCGCGACCTCCAACACCTTCCCGAGATACACGTCAGTATCTAGACCGACCAAGATCTTTAGTGTCAAGTCATCGCGGGACCTCAACGCTTCATAGAACTCTCGCCAACCGGAGAAATAGAAGAAACCGACCAGGAACTTCAGTTCCTGGCTGTGTTTTATGAGAGCATGGATTCGTCCTTTTAGCGTCCTTTGTCGTGCGTTGGTGATGAAATTGGTGGACATGCGACACTACACACTCCTTGCTCTGCTTATGCGATCCCACACTAACTGGCAGACCGCACGGTATACATCTTGACGCTCCTCTTCAGTCAATCCCAAAACATCAAAGACGATATCGTCAAGCGCTTTACGGTCTGGCAACGGGTTGGGCTCTTGCATCGCTATGGGAATGTTAGATTCCGGTATGATACCGCACTCAACAAAGATGCTTTGGATTTCTCGGTTCAACAGAGGGGCGACATCAACTGTGTCTATTGCCAGAGAAGGGAACTGCTTAATGTCAACGCCTTCGGTCTTAAGAGCACCTTCCCCTAAGTTTGAGCGTCCAAAAAGCTCTCGTACCAAGACCGAAAAAACCGAAAAAAGGGACACAATGCTTTTTTCCTTGTCTTTTGGTGTTATTTCGAACAAGTTATGATCAACCTGAACAGCGTGGGTGTTAACGAAAGCAGCCAAACGATCATTATGAATCATGGGCCAAAGATACACACCCGGTTCACGCCGACCCAAATCCCACCACCTGCGACGAGCCCGAAGTGTAGACCTGGAATTATACCCTTTCTCTTCCCCCCATTTAATGTACTCCAACGCCCGTGTACCTCTTAACGCAGCCTTGCTCCTGTTACACATAAAGACCGTATACTTGAGGCTATCCGGATGAACTAGCGTTGTGGAGCATTCCCGCGGGCTCTTTATGACTGGTTTCAGAAACTCTTCTTCGATCTCCCCTTCCCATCCGGCATTATTGCGAACACGCACAAGGCCATGCCGCGAACCAATCCCCAACGGCTCCAAGTAGAAGAAATCGTTGGCCCCAGTCTTCAAGCCAAAGCGCACCTCCGCTATCTCACCCAAAGGCGCGAAAACGTTCTTTCCCTTCTCTAGTATCGTAAAAAAGACGTCGGGTGCACGGAGGTATTTTCCGCCCCATTTGTCACCCAGGTACTCGCCAAAGGACATCGACAACGAGTTCACCGGCCTTGTGCTGTACGTAGAGGAGGGACTATCAGCTACAGCCATATCGGTCGGCGACAACCCCGGAGTGGAGTTTCCGCTTTGCTTGGTCGCTTCTTGATTCTCTGGTCGCTTTGAGCCAACCCGCAGTAGTTCTCCTACGGCAATGGGCAATATGCGGAAGTCCTCATGATTATCGATTGCCACGGCGTACTCTGCTCTCAGAAGGTTTTCTGAAAGCATTACCTCTTCAAACGGTCGTTTAAATGCCACAAATCGAACGATATGACTCTCATCCATTACACTCGGTGCACCGGCTACAGTAATCACCGTGTTAATGTCAGCGCGAGCGAAGGACCTGCGCGCATGATTGTCGATAACGAAATATAACGGCGACTGACGTAGAAAGAACTCCTGCAACCATGCACCATAGGCCACGTCAAGCCAAGAGTTAGAGCAGATGAAAACATGCACTCCATTGCGATTCAGCAAACGCAGAGAGCGAGCATAGAAGTAGGTGTATAGATCTGATCGCCCGCTAGGCTTTCTGCCTTTCCTGAACTCCTTGGATACCAAAGGATCTTTGGCGAAGTGATCGGGAAAATCAAGCCTCAACATCTCCATGAGGGCGTCTTTATAGAGCTTGGGTTCTAGTCTGCCCAATGGATCAATAATTTCTTCCTGACGCAAATACGGAGGGTTCCCGATAATGATATCGAAGCCACCAGAGTCGAAGAACACTTCGGGAAACTCAATACTCCAGATGAACGGAGGATTGTCTTCTAGTCCTCGTTTCTGAGCCTTGAGTTCATCGATTTCTGCATTGAGCCACTCAATCTTGCGTTCCTTTTCCTCCTCTGCAGAACCAAACCCTTCTTGCTCATACTCTGTTCCAAACAAATTCTGGGCCTTATACGTGGGTTGGCTCAGTTCATGAATCCGTTGTTTGCGCTCTGCGATCTCATGGTCAAGTATGGCACGAAACAGATCCAATTTCTCCCCCTCAATAGCTCGATCATCGGTTCTTCTGTTGTAGAAAAACTGGATCTTCTTCTGCTTAAGCTCGGTGATTCTTTTCTTTATGTTTTGTGGTAGGCGAATGTCTCCTTTCACCGGAAAGGTTTTGCTCCCAATTCTTTGCACGAGGGAGTCGCCAGTTCGCACTTTGAACGTCAGATTGGGAAGCAGCGGATCGGCTGATTCTCTGAATTCATCGGGCATGTCAACAAACAGGGTAAGCCAGAGGCGCAGATGATTGATCCAGACAGCCCAGGACTTCACTTCTACACCGTAAAGTGACCGAGCAATTATGGCCTTCTTTCGCTCAAACGGTGAAGGGGCTCTGCGCTTTACTTCGTCGGGTGTGTTACTGCGGCAGTAGAGATTCTCTAGTACCTGCTCAAGAACCTGCAACATGCCAACTTCGAATGCGCCGGAACCCGCAGCCGGATCACATATGGTTACATTCTCCAGCCTATCAATCAGTGTGCGGATTTCATGAGGAGAAAAATCTCCCTGCTTTTGGTGTTCATCATAGACCTCTCCTGTACCGCCCTCCCTGAAGAACAAGTGGTACAAGTCCCGCTTATCAATTCCGGTTGTCTTTTCCAGCCATTTCACCAAGGCCAAACGGCACATGAGATCTACTTCCTCACGAGGAGTATAGACTGCACCTTGGTCCTTGTTCGTGATGCGTTCAAAGATGATACCCAAGAACTCAGGGTTTAACTCGAGCTCTTCATCGTACAGCTCGTTCTCTTCGACGGTGAAGTTATATTGGAACAGAAAGTCAAAGAATCGCCCGATGGACTCATCCGGTATCCACAGCCCACAGTCGTCCACTCCCTGGGTACGTTTAAACAGCTCACCATTGAGATAAGGCGCATACTCCAGCGCCCTTCGTGTTTGCTCAGAGAATGGAACGTGCTCTAGTCCCCTCTTATGCCCCGGTGGTGCGCTCAATGCCTCGAAAAACAAAGGTTCTAGCCAATGCCTGTAAAATGAGTTCTTTTGGGTCAAGCCTTTGTATTCGTCCCAGTAATCCTGGATAAACATGGTGTTGTTCCCAAGCCAATTCTTCTTTTGCACAAAACCCAAAAAGATGATGCGAATGGCAAAAAGCAGCGCGAAGTCCTGTTTGAGCGATGGTTCTTTGGTTCCGCGCACTGCGGACCAAAGATCATCATATCTATCTTTGAACTCCCCGTAGAACTGATCCGAAACCGCCTCGATCGAAAAGGCCGCTAGGACGTCTGTCAGGCTTGAGAAACGAACAGTCCGCATTTGCTGTAAGAAGGTCTTGTTGGGCAGAACAGGATCAACAAAAAAGGTGTAACGCCTGAAGGTAGTGAACGTCCTCCGCGTACCGTGATAGGTGGCTACCACCAATGACAATCGAAAACGACCAGTAGCATCGTAAAACGCAAATATCGCCGCGTTGTGATTGCTATGTTTGAGCATTGCCTTTGCTAAGTCGTACTGTCGTTTCTTGCTTGAGCGCGCCGTAAGCTCACCTTCGACTCTAACAGCCACCACCATCAAGCTCTCAGCATTCGGGAACTCTATGACTCCGAGCTGCACTGCGTCATCAAATTCATCATCAACGACCAAACTTTCGAGAGAGTATTGTGCCTGCCGGAAATTTTGTGCTGTACGACGCAGAACCCTACTCAGGGCTTCCGGTGTGAACTCCATGCAAAGACCCCGCCACAACTCTAGCATCAGCGACACCTCATTCGACACACGGGTCAGTGTATTGTAGTCGGTCAATCCTCCCGCAAATAACAAGATCAACGCATCCCCAACGGCCCCTGTCTTTTGACCTATGAACAGGACCAGAAGATAGCTTTCTGTTGACTGTTGGTACAGGCCCGGCCAATAAAACCAACTTCATTTCTAGCACTACAATACTAGATTCCGTTCGAAAAAACCTTCCGCCACACCAGGGTGCCAATTATGAATCATGGACAATATGGACCTGGACGGTTCCTGTCCCCCCTTGATGAAAGGGACTGAAGTCCTCACGTCTTCCTCACGAGCTGCAGATCGTGCGCTGCGTTAAACCCATCGAGGATGCGCTTGGCTTTGTTCACCGATGTAGTCAAGGGATGGGTCGTCAGAGCCAGAAGTGCGGTCTTGTAATCCTTCCTCACCGCCGCTTCCACCGTGAGCTCCTCGTAGGCCTTCACATGCTGGAGTAACCCCCTAATCTGGGGCTCCAGCCTGCCCATGACCAGCGGCCTAGCACCATGGGCATCCACCAGGCAGGGCACCTCCACCACCGCATCTAGGGGTAGATCCGGCAGCGCTCCGTTGTTCTGCACATTGACGATGTGTTTCTTCCCGGTGCCCAGGTGAATGTCCCTGATCAGAGATACGGCCGCGGAGGAATAGTGGGCTCCTCCCCGTTTTTCCAGTTCCTTAGGCTTAGTGCACAGATTCGGATCTTGGTACTGCTCTAGAAGCTTTGCCTCCAGCTCCGCCACCACCTCACCGCGGGTTTTGGGCTGGCTTAGGAGGTGTTCCAGCATTTCATCGTGCAGGTAGAAGTAGTTCAGATAGCTGTTGGTCCACATATTCAGAGCCCTCTGGAACTCGGGATGCAGCTTGAGTGCAGGGATATTTGCAGGCTTGGCCGCGGTTTTCTCCAGCAGTTCTTGGGTGCGGTCCTGACCGGAGACGAAAATGCGGCGCACCCAGGAAAGGTGGTTCAGCCCCACGTATTCCAGCTCCACGGCCTCAGGGGAGACACCGCATTCCCTGGCCACCGCGGCCTGGATGCCGAAGGGGATGTTACAGAGCCCTATGGCCTGCACCCCTCCGTATTTGAGCACCGCTTCTGTAATGATCCCCGCGGGGTTGGTAAAGTTGATCAAAAAGGCACCTGGGGCATGGGCCCGGATATCTCCGCAGATATCCAAAAGTACAGGGATGGTGCGCATGGCTTTGGCAAAACCCACCGGCCCTGTGGTTTCCTGGCCAATAATCCCCTCTTCCAGGCAGATCTTGGTATCTAGAGCCCGAGCGGCCTGTCCACCCACCCGGATCTGGGTGATCACGAAATCCGCCCCCGACACGGCCTCCACCCGATTTAGAGTGCACTGCACCCTGAAGGGGCTGCCCTGGGCCTGGACCATGCGCTGAACTAGGCCGCCCACGATCTCCAGCCGTTCTTCATCGATGTCATGCAGATAGAGCTCTTCCAGCCCCAAAGCGTTAGCTTCCAGGATCAAACCTTCCGCCAATTCCGGTGTGTAGGTGCTGCCTGCACCGATGACGGCGATCTTCACATTATCACTCCTTAGGGAGAAAATCCTGCATGGACTCTTCCACTCTGCGGGCAAACTCGTCGCTCACTGCGAGGCCCGCTTGCGCCGCAGCGGCAAAAATGGCCCCCGCCACAGGCTCCGCCTTAAGCAGCTGCACCTGAATCTCGTATTCGCTGTCAGCCAGCCTCTTGGCAAACGCATCATACATGAGGGGATGCCGCGCCTTTTGAAAGACGCTGCCCATGGCCACCACTTCCACCCTTTCGCCCGGTTGGAACAAGCGCTCCACCGCGGCCAGGGCAGAGACTGCCAGTTCCTCCCCCACCTCAAAAAGGATCTCCCAGGCCACCGCATCACCCTGCGCGGCCGCCTCCACCACCAAGGGTGCAAGCCGGGCCAGGTTCAGACTTTTCCCCGCATAGATCCAATCCACCAAATCCAAAAGATCATCTACCTGGTAATACTCGCAGAGCACCCCATGGAGCATGGTGGGCTCGCCCCGTCCCTCCGCGCCGCGCTGGCTTCTGGCCAAGGCCTGGGCCCCGATGTAGCTTCCGCCAGCATAGTCACCGAAGAGCGTGCCCATGCCGCCCACCTGCACCTTGGTGCCCTGGGCGTTCAAGCCCACCACGTTGGTGCCGGTACCGCAGATCACGGCCACGCCCACTCCGGTCTTGGTGCCTGCCCAGAGACCCAAAAGGGCGTCGTTTTCAAAACCCCAGCGGGCCCCAGGGGGCACAATGGGCGTGAGCAGCTCCCGCACTAGCTCAAAGTCCCGGGGCCGATCCGCTCCGGCCATACCAAAATAGGCGGAAGTTATGGCGCCGCTATCCACCCCGGCTTGGGCCAGGGCCAAATCCATGCTCTTTTTTACCTCAGCCCGGGCGGCTTCAACCCCCGGACCCTGGAAGTTGCCGGGCCCCGCCGAGGCCAGGGCCAGTACCTGCCCTGTTTCGTCCGCCAGGGCAGCTAAGGTAGTGGAACCGCCAGCATCTACTCCTAAAAGCAGCATAGAGCATACCTCCAATGGGGAAGTAGTTCTCGTTCACGGCAGGTTTTCCTCTGCCGCAGACATAAAGAAAGCGGGCCCATCCTGCGATGCGGCCCACTTGCCTGTTTCCTTTTTCTATGCCTTAGCCCTGCTGCGGGTGATCACGTCAAAGGCCACCGCCAGGACAAAGATGATGCCCTTCACCACGTACTGGAAGGAGATGTCCACGCCCAACAGGTTCATGCCGTTGGTCAGGGACATGATCACCAGGGCTCCAACGATGGTGTTGGTTACCCGCCCCACGCCACCGCCCACGGACACACCGCCGATGTAGCTGGAGGCGATGGCATCCAGTTCGAAGCCCAAGCCCGCGGTGGGCGTGGCCGACGCCAGGCGCGAGGTGTACAAGATACCCGCCAAGGCCGACATGAGGCCCATGGAGGCAAAGACCAGGAAGGTCACATTCCTCACCTTAATGCCGGAGAGCTCCGCCGCCTCGGGGTTGCCCCCGATGGCGTAGATATGGCGCCCCAGCCTGGTCTTGTTGAGGATGAAGTTGTAGATCACCAGTACCACAGCCACAATCACAGCGGTCCAGGGCAGCCCCCGGTAAGAAGCCATGATCCAGGTGATGGTCAGGATCAGCGCGGCGAAGAACACCAGCTTACCCCCGAAGATCACCGGAGATGTTGTGGGGAAGTTGTAGCGCTTCAAATCCTGCCTTTGCTTGATCTGTCCCATGATCACCACGGCTACCATGACCAAGCCTAATAGCAGGGTCAAGAGGTGGAAGCTCAGATCCTGCCCCCAGGGCAGGTCGGGAACATACCCATTGGAAAACTGCAGAAACGTGCGATCACGCACGATAATGGTCCCGGTCCCCGCGGTCACCCAGGAGAGCAAGCCACGGAAGATGAACATGCCCGCCAAGGTGGTGACAAAAGCGGGAACCTTGATCCTGGTAACCAAAAGCCCCTGGTACACACCTACGCCTATACCGCAGAGCAGCACAATGGGCACCACCAGCCACACATGCAAGCCCTTCATAAGCAGAATGGCTGCGATGGCCCCCAGGAAGCCGGCCACAAAGCCCACGGACAGGTCAATGTGTCGGATAATCAGAATCAGGGTCATGCCAATGGCCAGGACGGCCACATAACCCGTCTGATTCACCAAGTTGACTAAGTTGCGGGGGGAAATGAACAGCCGGTCGGTGGCGATGGTGAACACGATGAAGATCACCACCAGGGCTACATACATGGCGTAATCGCGGATATTGCTTGCGAGTAAGGAACGGATTTCCGCCCCTAGGCCCCCCTTTGCAGCAGTTTCAGATACTCTGGCCGTTTTCATGCCCTTACTCCCTCCGTTGTCTTTGTTGCCAGTGCCATGACCTTCTCTTCCGTAGCTTCTTCCGCATCCAACTCACCAGTGATGGTCCCTTCAGACATGATGTAGATGCGGTCGCTCATGCCCAGGATCTCCAAGAGTTCGCTGGAGATCATGATGATGCTCATGCCCTGGGCCACAAGCTGATTCATGAGACTGTAGATCTCAAACTTGGCCCCCACATCGATGCCCCGGGTGGGCTCGTCGAGGATGATCAGGTTCGGTTCTGCAAACATCCACTTGGCCACCGAGGTCTTTTGCTGGTTGCCGCCGGACAGGTTGCCCACCTTCGCCTTCACACTGGGCGTCCGGATATCAAAGGACTTCCGGAACTCTTCCGCCATGGTGATTTCTTCATGCTCGTTCACCACCACACCCTGGACCAGCTTTTCCAGTTTGGCCAGGGAAATGTTGAACTTCACATCCTGCATCAGGACCAGCCCGTTGAGCTTGCGGTCCTCCGTTACATAGGCAACACCGCTGGCGATGGCATCCGCAGGGTGCCTAAACTGCACCCTCTGTCCATGCAGGTACAGCTCGCCGCCGGTGATGTTGTACCCCGGCACGTTGCCAAACACGCTCAGGGCCAGCTCGGTGCGGCCCGAGCCCATGAGGCCAGCCAAACCCACGATTTCTCCCCTGCGCACGTGCATGTTCACGTTGTGCAGGATTTCCCTGTTGGTGGAGCGTTCCACCACAGTCCAGTTCTTTATCTCAAACAGCACATCGCCGATCTGCACGTTCTCCCGCTTGGGATAGATGTTTTCAATCTCTCGGCCCACCATGTGCTTGATAATTTCCTGCTCCGTAATCTTCCGCTCCCTGGCGTCCAGGGAAGTAACCACCCGGCCGTCGCGCAAAACGGTGATAGTATCGGCCACCGCCACGATCTCCTTCAGTTTGTGGGAGATCAAAATGCAGGTGACCCCTTGGCCCTTTAGTTCCTGCAGCAGACTGAGGAGGTTTTCGCTGTCGTCCTCATTGAGGGCCGCGGTGGGTTCGTCCAGAATCAAAAGCTGCACATCGCGGGACAGGGCCTTGGCGATTTCCACCAGCTGTCTCTGCCCCACGCCCAGATCCTTGATCTTCATGGAGGGATCCAGATCCAAGCCCACCCGCTCCAGGATTTGCTTAGCCCTTACCTTGGTCTCATTCCAGTTGATCACTTTCCCCCGCATGATCTCATGACCTACGAACAAGTTCTCGTAAATGGGGAGTTCAGGAAAGAGCGCCAGTTCTTGATAGATGATGGCGATGCCTTGCTTTTCGCTGTCGGAAACATGGCGAAACTGCTGGATTTGCCCGTTGAGGACGATGGAACCTCCGTAGGTGCCGAAAGGATACACGCCGGAGAGGACCTTCATCAGTGTGGACTTGCCTGCACCGTTCTCCCCTACCAAACAGTGGATTTCTCCTCTGCGCACTTGGAAAGATACTTGATCCAGCGCCTTTACGCCGGGAAACTCTTTGGTGATGGATTTCATCTCCAGGATATAATCACTCAAATCTCCAGCCCTCCCTTCACGTCTGAGAAGGCCGACCCGATAGCGAGCCGGCCTTCCATTCCCTGGCTGTCTTAGATACCGGTGAACTCTCCTGCATCGTAGTAGCCAGAATCGATCAATGCCTCTTGCACGTTGTCGCTGGTTACAACGAGAACGGGCGACTGCTTGGAAGGAACGTCGATGGCCTGGTTGAAGTAGGTCGCATCGGTGTTAGGAGTCTTGCCTTCCAGAATCTCGATGGCCATGTTCATGGCATCGGCAGCCAAAACCCGGGTGTCCTTGAAGACGGTCATGCTCTGGCGTCCATCGATGATGTACTGCACAGAAGCCTTTTCCGCGTCTTGACCGGTGATGAAGTACTTGGTTACATCGGTATCAGCTGCAAACACGTCGGCGATGGAGCGGGAAGTACCATCGTTGGGAGCCAAGATGTAAACCTGGCCCTTGTCAGCCGCGGTCTTGGCGGTGAGGTGGGCTTCTGCCTTGGACTTGGCCACGTTCATATCCCAGTCAGTGGTAATCTCGCCGATTATGGCAGCCAGCTGCTCCCTGCTCAGTTCCTTGATGTCCTTGACGGCGTCGGCCTGGGCCGAGTTCTTGATTACAAACGTACCGTCAGCAATCTTGGGCTGGAGGATGTTCCAGGCACCCTGGAAGAAAAGGAAGGAGTTGTTGTCGGTGAGGGCACCGGCATAAAGGTACAGGGGATTGCCTTGGCCAGTGGCGTTATCCACCAGGTACTGACCCATGGCTTCGCCAACGGAAATGCTGTCAAAGGTTACGTAGTAATCGATAGCATCGGTGTCGGTGATCAAGCGGTCGTAAGAGATTACGGTGATACCTTCAAACTTGGCCATTTCCACAGCGGCTGCTGCGGCAGCTGCGTCGTGGGCGCAGATGATAATCACCTTAGCGCCTCTGGCAATGAGGGTCTCCACGTTGGTTTTCTCAGCCGCGGAGGAACCCTGGCTGAAGAGCACCTCAACGCTGTAAGGTGTCTTGGAGATTACATCTTCGAAGCGTGCCACGTCTTGGAGCCAGCGGGGCTCATCTTTGGTGGGAAGAACGATACCCACATCAACCCTTTGGGCAAACATAGCGCCAGTATTGATCAGCAAAACGGAGATCGCTACCAGTAGTACGACAAATCTCTTCATGAATTGCCACCTTTCCTTTTTTTGTGATTTATTAACCGTTGGCGTCGGTTATATCCACATTGTAAAGGAAAGGGGTAGCGGTCTCCATTTGATCTGTTTCTTTTTCTTTTGATCTTTTTCCAAGTACCTTTAGGCTTACCTATCCCCGGCCAAGCCTTCGCGGTATTCCGTGGGACTCACGCCCACGGTGCGCTTGAACCAGGCGCTGAAATAATAGGCATCGCTGAAGCCCAAGTAGTCTGCGATCTCGTAGATCCTCTGATCCGTCCCCTTCAAAAGTTCCTTGGCTTTCTGCCCCTTGAGGCGGTTCACGTAGTCGGAGAAGTTCTCCCCCACATATTCATGGAACAGCTTACTGAGCTGGGAAGGGCTCATGCCCAGCTCCTGGGCGAGCACGCCCAGGGAAACCCCGCTGCGGTAGTGCTCATCCACATAGGCCTTGATGGTGCTGATCAGCTGCTGCGCGCCGCCCTGTCGGCGCGCTTTGATCAACTCATCGATCTCTAGGAGAAAACTCGCCACCCAGCCCTTAAGTTCTGTGAGCTGGTCTTGGGGATCCCCGGGCAGCAGCCTACCCATGACCTCAATTCCCTGCTGCACATCTAGATCCAGCTCCTCCAGGGCCGTGAGGGTGGAGAGTACGACATCGCCCAGGATGACCAAGAGATTATCGGGGTTGTCCGCGTTTTCGTCGATGGCGGCATGGATCAGGCCAATCTCCCTCTCCAGCTCATCTTGGGTGCCCGTCCGTAATACCTCCGCCAAGCCGTGCCTCATGGGCGCCTGGGACTGGTGAGGCAGGGATTTTGGATTGGCCAGCCAACCAAACACGTCCCGCATCCGCCTTTCCAAGTTCTGCTTGGCTAGTTCCTCCTGGCGGCGCTGGTGTTCCAAGCGCTCCCGCTCAGCCTCCAGCTTGGCCCGGGTTTTGTCCACCACTTCCAAGAGTCTCTTAGTCCGGAAAGGTTTGAGCAGATAGTCCTCCACTCCTAACCGGATGGAGGATTGGGCCAGTTCAAATTCGGCGTGTCCGGAGATGATGATCACTTTGAGCTGGTCATTGATGGCCTTGGCCCTTTCCGTGAGCTCCAAGCCATCCATGCCCGGCATGCGGATGTCGGTAACCAAAATGTCAATGGGTTCCTGCCCCATGATGGCCAGGGCCTCTTCCCCGTCTTTGGCCACGAAAAGCCTGTAGCCCAGCCCTGCCCAGTCCACGTTGCCGGCCACCTTTTCCCGGAGAGACTTTTCATCTTCAGCGATCAAGAGATTACACATGGGCCTCCCCCTCAAGTGCCTTAATGGTCAAAATCGCCTTGGTGCCCTCGCCTAAGGTGCTTTCCAGGACCACACCGTACTCGGGACCGAAGCGCAGTTGGGCACGTTTGTTCACGTTGCGCAGACCGAAGTACTCCCGGTCATTGTTCAAGGGACGCACCCCGCGCAGCACTTCGTTAATGTCCTGGAGCTTGCTGGGTTC
Organism: uncultured Brevundimonas sp.; assembly: GCA_964591465.1. Lineage (GTDB taxonomy): Bacteria > Pseudomonadota > Alphaproteobacteria > Caulobacterales > Caulobacteraceae > Brevundimonas. The sequence continues at coordinate 1,879 of CAZQBJ010000034.1, read as the reverse complement.
AATCCCCATGCCGTCATCGGCAACTTCTAGGATCACCTTCTCGCCCTCTTGATGGCCGCGGATGGTGATGGTGCCTTCCCTGCCCGCCCGCAAAATGCCGTGGTAAATGGCGTTCTCCACCAGGGGCTGCAGCAGCAGCCTGGGGATGAACTTGCCTAGGATGGCATCGTCCTCAATGATGATCTCATAGCGGTACTCCCCACCGTGCCTCAGCTGCTGGATGAACAGGTAGTTGCGCACATGCTCCACTTCACTGGCGATGGGCACAGTCTCCCGGCCCTTGCTCAACGACAGGCGGAAGAAGCTGCCCAGGGCCTCAATGAGGTAGGTGGCTTCTTCTGTCTTGTTGCTTTCCAGCTGCCCGATGATCAGATCCAGGGTATTGTAGATGAAGTGGGGCTTGATCTGGTTATCTAAGCTTTCCAACTCCAGCTTGCGCAGGAGCTCCTGCTCTTTCACGTTTTCCGCCATGAGATCCTGGATGCGGCGGATCATGGTGTTGAAGCTGTGGCCTAGCTGAGCGATCTCGTCTTTGCCGCGGGGTTCAATGTGCACCGCCAGTTCGTTGTTGGCAGCCCGATTGGTCAGATCCTGGAGCTCCTTGATGGGTCTGCTTAAGGCGTGGGAAAGGTAAGCGGCCAGGGCCACCACTCCGATGACGATGAGTACGATGACCAAGTAGGTGATCCGCTGGATGGGGCGGAGCTCGGCCCCCAATTCATCTGCATCGGCCACACTGACCACAGTCCAGCCCGTAATGGGCGAACGGGCCGTAGTGAGGAAATACCGCTCGCTGCCCACCGCAGTGAACCCGTCAACAAAGCCCTGAGCCATCTCGTTTTGGAAGAAGCCGCTCCGGGTTCCGATGCTTGCGCCATCCGGGTGATAAACGATCCGCCCGGTCCCGTCGGCTACAAAGATATGGGCGTTTTCCCCCAGCTTCACATCGGTGATTGAAGCCAGACGGTCGATATTGATATCCGCCGTGAGGTAGATCTCCCCCTCAGCCGTTGGCGCCGCATAGGGCTTGACCATGGTCACAACCAAATGGTTGAAGAAGTTGGCCCGGGGCTCGAAAATGGCTACACCATCTTCCCCCGCCAAGCGGTGATAATCGGCCAGGAAGGCATCATAATCCAGGGTATACAGCCCATAGCTGCTTAGGCGCGTACCGTTGGGAAAGACGATGGACAGCTCCTCCACGTCGGGCTTCACCCGCTGCAGGTTGCTTAGGTCCTCCCAGATGCGGAACACGTATTTGCGGTTGTTAAAGTCATTGCCCTCAACGAGCTTAATCAGCTGATCCAGGTAAAAGTCCTGCTCTTTGGTGAGCAGGGCCTCGATATCCAGGAAGTACTCATCAAGCTCCCGGGCCATGCGGTTGACTACTTCCTGGGAGTATTCACTTACCCGATGCATGAGTCCCCCGAAATACGTTTGGTAAGAAAAGATGGTCATGATGCCGAAGGGTAGCAGGGCAATGATCAAAAAGGACAGGATCAGCTTGGTACGGATCGTATGGATCTGCGCTCGTTTCACCAATTTGGACCAGAATCTCTCCAAACCCCTAATGGATACCGCCCCCTACTTCACCAGCCACGGTTTATGGATCTCCAGCAATCGATCTATGTTGCTTTCGTTGGCGTGTTCCAGACCCACTTCCACAAATGCGGGGGGAACCTCACCGTGGCGGATGTAGTTCACGAGAAGTTCCAAACCCATGGCCCCCATGGCGACCATGTCCTGACCGATGAGGTACTGGATTAAGCCTGCTTTCTGCAGCAGCAGGGCGTCGTAAAAGAGGTCAATACCCACGGCGATGCCGCCAGCCTGCGCCCAGCGCTGGAAGTTGGGCAAAGCCTCGCTGGGCACGTAAAAG
>CAZQBJ010000033.1:7546-15706 GCA_964591465.1 uncultured Brevundimonas sp. | reverse complement strand
GGATCGGCAACAAGTTCCTGCACGCCGGGCCCGGCTATGGCGGCTCGTGCTTCCCCAAGGACACCCTGGCCCTGGTGCGCACCGCGGCCGACGCCGGCGCCCCGATGCGGCTGGTCGAAACCACCGTGGCGGTCAACGACGCGCGCAAGAAGGCCATGGCCGGACGGGTGCGCGAGGCCTTGGACGGCGACCTGACCGGCAAGACCGTCGCCCTGCTGGGCCTGACCTTCAAGCCGAACACCGACGACATGCGCGACGCCCCCTCGCTGGACGTGGCTCCGGCCCTGATCGCCGCGGGCGCCGCGGTGCGGGCCTTCGACCCGGAGGGCATGACCGAGGCGGCGCGGCTGCTGGAGGGGGTGGCGTTCACCGACGGGCCCTATGAGGCCGCCGAAGGGGCCGACGCGGTGGTCATCCTCACCGAATGGGACCAGTTCCGGGCCCTGGACCTGGACCGCCTGCGCCAGCTGATGCGCAGCCCGGTGATGGTCGACCTGCGCAACATCTACCGGCCCGACGACGTGCGGGCGCGCGGCTTCCGGTATTCGTCGATCGGCCGGGCCTGAGGGCTCAGCCGCCGGCCAGCCGGACCATGGCGGCGTCCGGCGCCGGAGCCGGCGGATCGAACAGGGCCGGCGCCAGGGCCTGGCCGCCGGCGATGACCACGGCCGCCGTCAGCACGGCTGCGGCGGTCGCCGTCCCGGCCAGCTTCAGAATGTGGATCAGCTCCGCGCCGTCGTCGGCCGGCTCGCCCATGCCCGTCCCCCGAGGTCCGTTCGCCTCGTGAGAGAACACCGCTCGCCGGTCGGGCGCAAGGGCGTGTGCCAAAAAAGGACGGCGCCGCCGGCGCCGCCCTTCTCAGGTTTGGGTCATCAGCCGCGGAACGGCCGGATGATGATCTCCACCCGCCGGTTCTGGGCCTTGCCCTCGGCGGTGGCGTTCGAGGCGATCGGCTGGCTTTCGCCGCGCCCGTCGACGTACAGCCGGTCGCGCAGCACGTTGCGCTCGATCAGATAGCCGGCCACCGAGGCGGCCCGGCGGCGCGACAGGTCGAGGTTGTAGGCCTCGGCCCCGTCGGAGTCGGCATGACCGACCACGTCGATGGTCGTCTGCGGATACTGGTTCAGCACCCGGGCGACGTCGTCCAGCACCGGATAGAAGCGGCTTTCGATGTCGGCCCGGTCGAAGCCGAAGGTGACGTCGGCCGGCATCTGCAGGATCAGGTTGTCGCCCTGGCGCACCACATTGACGCCCGAGCCGGCCAGCTCCTCGCGCATGGCCGCCTGCTGGCGGTCCATGTAGTTGCCGATGGCGCCCCCGGCCAGGGCGCCGATGCCCGCGCCGATCAGGGCGTTGGTCCGGCCTTCCTCGGAGTTGTGGGTGTTGGTCAGATAGCCCAGCAGGGCCCCGCCGACGGCGCCGGCCAGAACGCCGGTGCGGGTGTTCGAGCGGACCTGCTCGCCGGTATACGGGTCGGTGGTGGTGCAGCCGGCGGCCAGCAGGGCGGCGGCCCCGACGCCGGAGACGATGAGCTTGAGGCGCATGGAATGATCCTTCCTGGAAAACTGCCGGGTCGAAACGTCACGCTACGGTGAAGGTTCCGCGGCCGCCACGGCCCTGCCATTGCGGCCGCCGCCCGGATACAAGCAGCCATCGCCCTCCGAGGTTCCGAGACGCCCGTGACCGACTCCGCCATCGCCCCTGTTCCCCTGTCGCTGTACGACGCCGACTTTGACGCCTTTTCCCGCGCCCTGGGCGACTCCTTCGCCCGCTACGGCTTCGCGGTGGTCGGCGGCCACGGACTGGATCCGGCCGTGACCGATCAGGCCCTGGCCGAGGCGCGCGCCTTCTTCGCCCTGCCCGACGCGGTCAAGCGGGCCTATCACCAGCCCGGAACCGGCGGCGCGCGCGGCTACACCCCGTTCGGCGTCGAGGCGGCCAAGGACGCCCAGGTGGTCGACCTGAAGGAGTTCTGGCACGTCGGCCGGGAGCTACCGCCGGGCCACGGGTTGCGACGATACATGCGCGACAACGTCTGGCCGGCCGAGCGGCCCGGCTTTCGCCCGGCGGTCCAGGGGCTGTACGACGCCCTCGACGACCTGGGCCGGCGGCTGCTGCGGGCGGTGGCGCGCTATCTGGGCCTGGCCGAGGGGTTCTTCGACGAGCCGGTCCGGCTGGGCAACAGCGTGCTGCGGCTGCTGCACTATCCGCCGGTGCCGCCCGATGCACCGGGCGTCCGGGCCGGGGCGCACGAGGACATCAATGTGATCACCCTGCTGCTGGGGGCCGAGGAGGCGGGGCTGGAGATTCTCGACCGCGACGGCCGCTGGCTGCCGATCAGCCCGCCGCCGGACGCCATCGTGGTCAACATCGGCGACATGCTGCAGCGGCTGACCAACCACGTGCTGCCCTCGACGACCCACCGGGTGGTCAATCCGCCGCCCGAGCGGCGCGGCGTGGCCCGCTATTCGACGCCCTTCTTCCTGCACTTCGAGCCGGAGTACGAGATCAGGACGCTGGCCGGCTGCGTCACCGCGGACAATCCGGACCGCTACCCCGAGCCGATCACGGCCGACGCCTACCTGCTGCAGCGGCTGCGCGAGATCAGACTGCTCTGATCGCGCGCAGCGGCCGGGTCAGCGGGAGATGCGCAGGTTCTCGATCGAACCGGCGATGCGGTCGAAGGCCTCGGCGATGCCCGAGGCGCTGGTGACGTTGAAATAGTGGTCGGCCGAGGTGGCGCAGGTCTCCAGCATGGTCTGGGTGTCGCGGTCCACCTGCACGGCCACCGTATAGATCACGATGTCCTGGGCCTTCATGTTGCGGCACAGCTCGGCCAGCCGCCCGTCCATCGCGCTGCGGCGGGCGTTGGCGCTGGAGTTGGCGTTGATGTTGTTCCCCAGGCGCTGCTGCCAGATGTAGCCGACCCCGGCGTAGGTCGAGTTGTTCGGGTTGCCGTAGGTCGAGTTGACGTTCTCGCCGTCGGTCATCAGCACCACGATCTTGCGCAGGCGGTCCTCGCCGTAGGGCCGGCCGTCGCGGAACGGCGCGTTCGGCGACAGGGCGTGCCAGCCCCACATCAGCCCGAACGGCACATTGGTGTTGCCGGTCGCGACCATGTCGTCGATCGAGTCCTTCAGACCCTGGAAGTCGTCGGTCAGCCGGGTCATCGGCTCGAGCGAGCAGCCGCGGTTGGGGCCCCGGCCGCCGCTCAGATTCAGCCCCGAGTTGCGGTACTTGTCGACGTTCCGCAGCCGGGTCCACCAGTTCTTCTCGTTGGTCCGGTCGTCCAGATAGTTGTTGTCGACCGCGTAGTCGTACCACGTGCGGTCCTGGTTGCGGCTGTAGTCGCCGTCGCGCCCCGCGTCCGGCTCGTCCGGAGCGAAATAGGGCACGAACTGCGTCGCCTGGTTGCCCGCCGCCGGCGGCGTGTCCTGTACATCGTACGGATACGGCCGGCTCTCGACGCAGCCGGCCCAGCCGATGCGCATGCGGTCCAGCAGGGTGAAGCGACCGACGCCTTCGCTGAACAGGCCCTGGTTGCCGGTCGCCCCGGTATGGTTCGAGGCGTTCGACAGCCAGCCCGTGGCGGCGGCCCGGGTGACGTTCTGGGTCGAGGGGAAGCCCTCGGACACCCGCACGGTCATCGAGAACGGCACCAGGGCGATGCGCACCGCATCGTCCTCGACGCTGCGGCTGGCGGCCGCGGCCAGCCGGTCGATCAGGTCGGTGGCCGCCTGCTGGGTGTTGCGCAGCTTGGTTCCGGCCATGGAGCCGGTGTTGTCGATCACCAGCGCCAGCTCGATGCGATAGTTCGAGCGCATCACCTCGGCGTCGGCGCCGATGGTGATGTTGTCGCCCAGGAACATGTCGGCGACCAGGGTCTCCACCTCGGCGCGGGCGCTGGCCACCACCACGCCTTCCTCGTTCAGGTGGAAGCTGACCTGGTCCTCCAGCAGACGGGTGTTCGGATAGGCCTGCATGTTGGCCCGCAGGGCCGCCAGGCCGACGCGGGTGATGCCCTGGTCCTCGATGTAGGGCGAACGGGCCGCCGCCAGGGCCGCGGCGTCCAGCGCGTCCTGCAGGTTCATGCGCACGCTCGAGGCGCGATAGATGTCGACCCCGGCCAGGGCCGTCAGGCTGATTACCGGCATGGCCAGGCCGAACATCATGGCCACGCCGCCGGCCGTGGAGCGCCTCAGGCGCGCCGCCAGCCGGGCCGTCGCCCCCGCCGCCGGTAGAAGCCTGGCCGCCGCCCGTTTGATCGCGTTCATGCCGCCCGTCCACATGCCCATCGGCGGAGTCAGGACCTCCGCCCGCGCGTCAGTTTGCACGGACGCGGTAAACGGATCGCTGGCAGGGTCGGTTAACGGATGTGAAAAGGGCCCGGGACGATGCGCCCCGGGCCCCGTTCAAACGCCGATCAACTGGGGCTTCAGGCCTCCCAGCCGCAGTCCTGTCCGCGGTTCTGTTCGGTCAGCCAGGCGTCCAGCGGCGCGAAGTATTCCGCCACCGCCGAGGCGTCGTTCTCCGGCGCGCCGGTGAAGGCGGCCATGGCCTCCGGCCACGGGCGCGACATGCCCATCTCCATCATGGCGTTGAAGCGCCGGCCCACTTCCTCGTTGCCGTACACCGAGCAGCGGTGCAGCGGCCCGTTCCAGCCGGCGATCTCGCAGGCCGCGCGGTGGAACTGGAATTGGTAGATGTGGGCCAGGAAGTAGCGCGTGTACGGCGTATTGCCCGGCACGTGATACTTGGCGCCCGGGTCGAAGGCGTTCTCCGGCCGCGGGCCCGGCGGCACCAGGCCCTGGTAGCGCAGCATGTTGGCCGACCAGGCGTCGTTGTACTCCGCCGGAGTCGTCTCGCCCGAGAACACGTCCCAGCGCCAGCGGTCGACCATCAGGCCGAACGGCAGGAAGGCGATCTTGTCCAGCGCCATGCGCAACAGGAAGGTGATGTCCTCCTCCTCGCCCGGCACGGCGTCCAGCAGCCCGATCTGGTTCAGATAGGTCGGGGTCGCCGCCGACAGGGCCGCGAAGTCGCCGATCGCCTCGTGGAAGCCGTCATTGGCCCCGTTGCGGAACAGGAACGGCTGCTGGTTGTAGGCCCGTTGGTAGAAATTGTGCCCCAGCTCGTGGTGCATGGTCTGGAAGTCTTCGGCGTTGACCCGTGTGCACATCTTCACCCGCAGGTCGTCGACGTTGTCCACGTTCCAGGCCGACGCGTGGCACACCACCTCGCGGTCCTGCGGCCGGGTGATCATCGACCGCTCCCAGAAGGTGTCCGGCAGCGGGTCCAGGCCGATCGAGGTGTAGAATCGCTCGGACGTGCGGGCGATCTGCTCGGCGTCGTAGTTCGCCCCCACCAGCAGCTGGGTCAGGTCGACGGTCGACTCCGGCAGGCCGCGCGGGGCGACCACGTCGTAGATGTTGCCCCACTGCTGGGACCACATGTTGCCCAGCAGGTCGGCGCGGATCGGGCCGGTGGCCGGCTGCACCGCGTCGCCGTACCGCTCGTTCAGGCGGGCGCGGACATAGCAGTGCAGGTTCTCGTAGAACGGCCGCACCTGCTCCCACAGCCGGTCGGTCTCGGCGGCGAAGGCGTCCGGGTCCATGTCATAGCCCGAGCGCCACATGGCGCCGGTGTCGGCGAAGCCCAGCTCCCGCGCGCCCTCGTTGGCGATCTCGACCAGCCGCGCATAGTCGTCGCGCATCACCGGCGAGATGGTCCGCCAGCCCTCGTACATGGCGCGGGTGACCTCCGGATCGCGCGACTCGGCGATGATCACCTCGGCGTCGTTCAGGGTCAGCTCGCGGCCGTCGTACTGGAACTTGCCGGTGGCGTAGGTCGAATCCAGCCGGGTGGCGATTTCCGACAGCTCGGCCGCCGCGCCGGGACGGTTCGGCGCCGGCAGGGTCAGGCCCTGGCGCAGGATGTCCAGCTTGCGGCGGGTCACCGGGTCGGCCTCGACGTCGTTGAAGCGCGCCGCGGCGTTGGCGAGCTCCACGCCCAGCTCGGTGAACTGGGTGTTGGCCCGGGCCTCCAGCCACATGGTGTCGTGAATGATGTAGGTGTTGCGCACCCAGGCGACCCGCGCGGCGTATTCGGCCACGTCGGCCAGCCGCGCCTCGGCGTCCTCCACGAAGGCGCGGGCGCCCTCGGGGGTGGCGGGGAACTGCTGGGCCGCGGCGGCCGGGGCCGATGACTGCACCCGCGCATCGGGAGCCGTGGCGGTCGCCAGGCCGGCGGTCAGGGCGCAGGCCGCCGTGGCGACCATCAGAAATTTCTTCATGGGTTTCCTCCTCCAGCGGTGCGCGCCCCCGCCCGCGAACCGCGATCGGCGCGCATGGGAGGCAAGCCCGCCGCCGCCGTCAAGCCCGCTCGGGCTCAGTCCAGCACGCAGGCGGCCAGGCCGTCGCCCCGCACCGTGCCCATGGCCGCCTGGATGCGGGCCGCGCGGCGACGGACATAGGGGCCGGGGCTGGCGGCGTTGTACCGGCGCGGGCTGGGCAGGACCGCCGCCATCCGGGCGGCCTCGGCCCGGGTCAGCTCCGCGGCGCTCTTGCCGAACCAGTGGCGGGCCCCGGCCTCAGCGCCGTAAACACCCGGCGCCCATTCGGCGACGTTCAGATAGACCTCGGCGATCCGCCGCTTGGACCAGGCGGTCTCGATCATCACCGTGTAGCCGGCCTCCAGACCCTTGCGGATCCAGCCGCGGCCGGGCCACAGGAAGACGTTCTTGGCGGTCTGCTGGCTGATCGTCGAGCCGCCGCGCAGCCGCCGGCCGTCGGCGTTGGCCCGCATGGCCCGCTCGATGGCCTCGAAGTCGAAACCCTGGTGGCTGCAGAAGCGCGCGTCCTCGGCGGCGATCACCGCCTCGACCAGAGCCGGCGAAATCCGCGACAGCGGCCGCCAGCGATAATCCAGCCCGCGCCCCCTGGCCGCCTCGGTCAGCATCAGCAGGGTCACCGGCGGCGGCGCCAGGGCGTGGGTCAGCACCCCGCCGACCGGCAGGATGGCCAGGGCCAGCAGCCCGGCCAGCAGGGCGCGGCCCCAGCGGCGCGGCGCGCGCGGGGACGTCTGAATAGGGGCTTCGTCGGACGGCGGCGGGGTCACGACCAGACCGTAGGGCGGCGCCGAAGGGCGATCAAACGGCGGCGTCGGCGACGCCGGCCCGGCCGTCCTCGTCGGCCCAGGCCACCCGCTTCGCGTCGTCGCTCATGGCCAGGGCCGAGATCGGCGCGCCCTTCTCGGCCTTGATGAAATTCAGCCCCCGGCCGGCCGGGTCGGCGACCCACACCCGTCCGTCGTCCAGTCCGGCCGCCAGCCGGCCGTGGCGGGTCGCGGCGGCGACGCGCAGCACCAGGGCGCTCTGGTCGTAGCCGATCTCGGTCGCCTCGCGACCCATCGGGCCGTTCGACCCGGTGAAGGGCCACAGCACCGCCCCCTGGGCCCCGGAGGTCGCCAGCAGGGCGCCGCCGGACAGGAAGGCCAGGGTGCGGATCTTGGCCGGATAGCCGCCCATGCGCATGTCCCTTGCGTCCGACAGTCGCCAGCCGTGCAGCTGGTTGTCCTGCATCGCCGTGACCACGAATTTGCCGTCGGGCGAGACGGTCACCGCCGTGTGCGATCCGGCCCACTTCAGGAAGGTCGGCTTCTGGGTCTCGATGCGGGCGAACCACAGGGCCGCCCCGCCGTAGGTGGCGCAGGCCAGCCGCCGCCCCTTGGGATCGAAGGCCAGGGCCGAGACCGGCCGCTCGTGCTCGAAGGTGCGCCGGAAATGCGGATCGGCCCCGTCCAGCACGGTCACCGTCCGGCCGGCTGCGAAGGCGATCAGGCCAGAGGCCGGCGAGGCGCAGAGGGCGTCGATCCACCGGCCCTTCAGCTGGGTCAGCCGCACCGGGTCCTCGCGCCGGGCCCAGATCACCGCCCCGTCGTCGCCGCCGGCGACCACCCCGTCGCCCGACGGATGGACCGCGGCGCACAGGATGGCCCCGTGGTTGGCCATCACATGGGTTCCGTCTTCGTAGTGGACCGAGCCGTCGCCCAGGGCGAACACCGCCCCATCGCGATCGAACAGGGCCTCGGTCACCTGGGCGTCGAAGGTGAAGCTGGTCATGCCGGGTCCCCGAAGCCGCCGGCGGCCGTCCGCGGTTCGCA
>CAZQBJ010000033.1:0-7446 GCA_964591465.1 uncultured Brevundimonas sp. | reverse complement strand
CCGATGAACACCGCCCGGCTCCAGCGGCGCTCGTTCGGTCCCCACGGCTTCTGCAGGTCGCCTTCGAGGATCATGTGCACGGCCTGAAAGACCAGCCGGCGATCCTCGCCGGCTACGTCGATGATGCCCTTGGCCCGCAGGATGTCCGGGCCCTTCTCGCCCAGCAGCTGGTCCAGCCAGCGGGTGAATTTGCTCCCGTCCAGCGGCCGGTCCAGCGACAGGGAGATGCCGCGGATGTCGTCCTGGTGGGCGTGGCCGCGCGGGCCGTGGGCGTGATCGTGGTCATGCCCATGGTCGTGGTGGTCGTGGCCGCAATGCTCGTCGTGCACGTGGCCGGGCTCGCCGTGGGCCGGATTGGCGAACTGCGGCTGCACGTCCAAGATGCGTTCCAGGTCGAACCCGCCGCGGCCCAGCACCTGGTCCAGCGGCACGTCGGCCCGCGTCGCCCGGCGGATCGGGGCCAGCGGATTGAGCGCCCGCAGGCGCGCCTCGACCTCGGCCAGGGCGGCCTCGTCCACCAGGTCGGTCTTGTTGACGATGATCTGGTCGGCGAAGGCCACCTGCTCGCGGGCCTCCTTCGAGTCGTCCAGCCGGGCCATCACGTGCTTGGCGTCGACCAGGGCGGTGACGCTGTCCAGCTGGGTCTTCGCCTTGACGTCCTCGTCGACGAAGAAGGTCTGGGCCACCGGACCCGGATCGGCCAGGCCGGTGGTCTCCACGATGATCGCATCGAACGCCTTCTTGCCCGGCGCCTGTCGCTTCATCAGGCCCGAGACCACCCGGATCAGGTCGCCGCGCACCGTGCAGCAGACGCAGCCGTTGTTCATCTCGAACACTTCCTCGTCGGCGCCGACCACCAGGTCGTTGTCGATGCCGATCTCGCCGAACTCGTTGACGATCACGGCGTAGCGCTTGCCGTGGTCCTCGGTGAGGATCCGGTTCAGCAAGGTGGTCTTGCCCGCGCCGAGGTAGCCGGTCAGCACGGTGACGGGGATCTTGGTCTGGTCCATGGGCGCCATTTAGGGCTCCGGCCCCCTGGATGAAAGAGAGTTCACTTGAGCGTCGCCGCGGGGGCGGCGACCTTCGCCGGCATGAAAGCTCTCGCCGCCGCCCCGCTCGTGCTCGCCCTCCTCGCCGCCCCGGCCGCCCACGCCGGAACGACCGATCCCTCCGACCCCTGTGCGGCGGTCTTCGCCCAGGCCCGCGCCGGAGCCGCCGAGGCCGCCTTTTCCGGCTATGTCGGCTTCGCCCGAGTGCGGCTGGACGGCGACGGACCCCACTGGATGCTGGTCGACACCGGGGCCAACCGGTCGGCGCTGGACGCGGGTCTGGCCGGGCGGCTGGGCCTGCCCGAGCTTGGCCAGCAGCAGGTCGAGGGCTCCGCCGGGGTGATCCGCACCGGCAGCACCCGGCTGCAGCGGCTCGAGCTGGGCGCCGCGACCATCGAGGGCCTGTCGCCGACGGTCAGCGACCTGTCGGGCCTGGTCGGCCCCGACGGCGAGCCGGTGGCCGGCATCCTGGGGTCGGACGCCTTCATCGGCCGGCTGTTGCTGCTGGACTTCGCCGGCGGGCGCATCGGGCTGACGCCGGCCGATCCGGCCGCCGGAAGCTGCGACCGGGCCATCCCCTTCACCCTGGACAACGGCATGGTGCGCTATACCGCTAGCCTCGACGGTCAGCCGGTGGACCTGCGCCACGATTCGGGGGCCGGGCTGTTCGAGACGACCGAGACCTACGTCAACCTGACCGAGGCCCAGCACGCCGCCGTGGCCGGCCCGGCGCCGGGCGAGCCGGCGGCCCATTTCAGCGGCTCGGGCGCCGGCGGGACGGTGAGCCTGGCGGTCTATCGCGCGGGCCGTTTCGAGCTGGGGCCGGTGACGCGGGACGCGCCGTGGCTGATCGTCCAGCCGCGTCAGGGCTATTTCGCCCGCGAGGACGCGATCGGCTTTGTCGGCAACTATGTGTTCTGGGCCGAAGGGGTGCTGCTGTTCGACTATCCGGCCGGCCGGGTGATCCTGCCGCCGGCGGGCTGATCAGCAGGTCGGGCAGTCCGGCTGGGCCGCTTCCTCAAGCTGCACCGTGACATGGCCGATGCCGAAGCGATCCCGGGCCAGGCCCTGGGCCGCGGCCAGCAAGCCGTCCGTCCCGCCGGGCGCATGCACCAGGTGGGCGGTCAGGGCCGTCTCGGTGGTCGACAGGGCCCAGACGTGCAGGTCGTGCACGTCCTGCACCCCCGGCAGGGCCAGCAGGGCGGCCCGCACCTCGCCGACATCGATGCCGGCCGGCGCCGAGTCCATGGCCAGGTCGAAGGAGTCGCGCAGCAGGCCCCAGGTCCCGAACAGGATGATGACCACGATGGCCAGGCCGACCAGCGGGTCGATCCAGCTCCAGCCGGTCATCAGCATGGCCAGGCCGACCACCACCACGCCCAGCGACACGGCCGCGTCAGCGACCATGTGCAGATAGGCGCCGCGGACGTTCAGGTCCTCCTTGCGCCCCTTCAGGAACAGGGCCGCGGTGCCGATATTGACCACGAAGCCGATGCCGGCGACCACCATGATGGTCGTCGAGGCCGGCTCGATCGGGGCCGACAGCCGGCGGATCGCCTCCATGGCGATGGCCCCGCAGGCGAACACCAGCAGCACCCCGTTGCCCAGCGCCGCCAGGATGGTGGCCTTGCCAAAACCGTAGGTGCGCCGCGACGGCGCCGCCCGGCGCGCCAGCCAGGCCGCCCCGCCGGCCATGGCCAGCCCCAGCACATCGGCCAGGTTGTGGCCGGCGTCGGCCATCAGGGCGGTCGAATTGGCGATCAGGCCGTAGCCGAACTCGATGCAGACGAAAGCCAGGTTGATCGCCAAGGCCACCCCATAGCGCCAGTCGCCGGTGTCGACCGGTCCGTGGGCGTGGCCGTGAGCGTGGCCGTGACCATGCGCGCGGCCGTGACCGTGGGCGTGGCTGTGAGGGTGGTGGTGCGCGCTCATGCCGGATTGATCACCACGAAGACGGCCAGGGCGATCAGCGCCAGGCCCAGGATCGCCCCTTCATAGCGCGCCAGGCGCTCGAGCCTGAAGGCCGAAACCCCGGCCCGCGCCACGCCGGTGAAGATCAGCATGCCGCCCAGGGTGCCGATCAGGAAGGCCAGGGTCAGGGCGGCGAAGGCCCAGGGCCCGTGTCCGGCCGCGCCGAGGTACAGCGGCAGCAGCGCCTCGCCCGGCGACACCGCCAGGGCCCCGATCAGGCCGAGGGTGGCCGCGCGGTTCGAGCCGGGCCCGGCGGCCAGCGGCAATGATCCGTTCCGGGCCGGGGCCGTCCCGCGCGCGGCCTTGGTCAGGTAATACAGGCCAAAGGCGAACAGGGCCGCGCCCGCCAGCCACGGCAGCAGGCCCGAGATCCACTGGTTCAGCATCAGGCCGGCGGCCAGCACCACCGCCCCCGCCGCGGCGGTGGTGGCGATGTGGGCGCCGCCGGCCGCCGCCGCCGTGGTCAGGGTGCGCGCGCCGCCCCAGCCCTGGGCGCGGCCGACCAGCACGAAGGGCAGCCAGTGGGTCGGCAGGGCGGCGTGCAGGAAGGCGGCCCCCGCGCCGCCGGCGAGGAGAGAGACGAGCACCGGGTCGGCGAGGTTCGGCAAGGCCATCGCCGCTCCCATAGCGCGTTACATTATAACAATCCAGTCTGGATCGAGCGGCCTCAGGCCTTGCGCGCCCGACCGCGAGGGGCCGGGGCGTAGAGGCTGGACCGGTCCAGCGGCAGGCCCGAGGGACCCGGCCGACGCTTCTGGGCCACCGTCTGATAGACCAGCACCGAGCCGCGCTCGAACCCCTTGGCGAACAGGGCGAAATAGATCAGCCACAGACGGGTGCGCGCCTCGCCGACCTCGGCCGCGGCCTCGGCCCGCCGGTCGTACAGCCGCTGCGTCCAGTGGCGCAGGGTCAGTTCGAAATGCTCGCGCATGTCCTCGACGTCGAGGGTCTCGAACCCGAGCCGGCCGAGGTTGGTCACCGTCATGCCGATGGTGTCCAGCTCGCCGCCGGGGAAGATGAAGCGGGTGATCACCCGGGTGGTCGGGGTCGGCCGCGCCAGCGCCGCCACATCGCGGGTCCCGCGCCGGACCGAGGCCTGGTGGAAATACAGGCCGCGCGGTTTCAGCAGCCGGTGCATCTGCTCGAAATGCCGGTCGTGGTTCTTGAACCCGGCGTGCTCGAACATCTCGACCTGGGCGATCTTGTCGTAGGCGCCCGGCTCGTCGATCGTCCGGTAGTCGCGCAGCTCCAGCGTCACCCGGTCCGACAGCCCCAGCCGTTCGACCCTAGCCCGGGCGTAGTCCAGCTGGGCCTGCGACAGGGTCACGCCATGGACATGGACGCCGTAGTGCCGCGCCGCCCAGCAGGCCAGCCCGCCCCAGCCGCAGCCCACATCCAGCATCCGCTCGCCCGGCTGCAGTCTCAGTTTTCGGCAGATGCGGTCCAGCTTCTCGGCCTGGGCCGCCTCGAGCGTGGCGTCCGGCGAGGTGAAATAGGCGCTGGAGTAGACCATCTCCGGATCGAGGAAGAGGCCGTAGAAGGCGTTCGACACGTCGTAGTGGAACTGGATGAACTCCTGGTCCCGCCGCTGGCCGTAGCCCTGGCCGACGCCGCCCAGGCCGTCGGCGTCCCACGCCGGCAGTTCGGCCCCCGCCTCGCCCCGGCCGAGCAGGAACGGCACGGCGTTACGCGCGATCAGCCATTTGTCCACGCGACGCGCCAGGTGCACCGCCCGGCCGTGATCCCAACGGTCGGCGGCCTCAAGCGGCGAACCGCCCTCGATCCGCAGGTCGCCCGAGGCGAACAGTTCGAACAGGGTCATCAGGGCCGGCTTCAGCAGCAGCCGCCGCACCGCGCCAGGGCGGGCGATGACGATCTGGATGTCGTCCCGGGCGCCGGGCCCCAGCGGCAGGACCTCGCCGGTCCACAGCCGCACCGACAGATCCGCCTGCAGGTGCTCGGCGACGTGCGCCACGATCCGGCGCGCGGCCTGCTCGCGTTTGTCGGTCCGGTCGGTCATCATGGGCGCCCCGCTGTTCGTTCCGGGCCTGCTTTACGCGACCGGGGAAATCCGGGCCAGCCGGGGCGGAAATCGCGCCTTGCGCGTTGACTCCGCGGCCCCTGTCCGTATACATCGCCGCTCTTCGCCCGCGGGCTGGCTCGCGGGCGCAATCTTTTTTGCGTTAAGCCGAGGCTCCTCATGTACGCGGTGATCAAGACCGGCGGCAAACAGTACCGGGTTCAACCGGGCGATCTCATCGTGGTCGAGAAGCTCGACGGCGAGGCCGGCGCGAACGTGAAGCTCGAGGACGTCCTGATGCTGGGCGGCGACAAGGGCGTCACCGTGGGCGCGCCGCTGATCAAGGGCGCCGCCGTCGCGGCCACCCTGGTCGAAACCCGCAAGGGCGAGAAGGTCAAGATCTTCAAGAAGATCCGCCGCCAGGGCTACCGTCGCACCGCCGGCCATCGCCAGATGGAAAGCGTGCTGCGCATCACCGGCATCGAAGGCGACGGCCAGTCGGCCAAGTGGGACGGCAAGACCGAGACCCTGACCAAGGCCGAGATGAACGCCCGCGCCCGCGGCCTGGCCCCGCGCGTCGAGACCGAAGCCAAGGCCAAGCCGGCCAAGGCCGCGGCGCCGAAGACCGAAGCCAAGGCGGAAGCCCAGCCCGAGCCGAAGGCCGAAGCCAAGGCCGCCCCGGCCAAGAAGGCGGCCCCCAAGGCCGCGGCCGACAAGACCGAAGCCAAGGCTGCGCCGAAGAAGGCCGCGCCCGCCAAGAAATCCGCGCCCAAGGCCGACAAGGCCTGAGTCGCCCGAAAAGAATAAGAGTTCAGGAGCACACCGATGGCTCACAAGAAATCCGGCGGCTCGTCGCGTAACGGCCGCGATTCCGAATCCAAACGCCTTGGCGTGAAGAAGTTTGGCGGCGAGCACGTGCTGGCCGGCAACATCATCGTGCGTCAGCGCGGCACCACCTTCCATCCGGGTGAGAACATCGGCATGGGCCGTGACCACACCCTGTTCGCCCTGGTCGAGGGCGCGGTGAAGTTCACCAAGAAGGCTGGCGGCCGTTGTTACGTCTCCATCCTGCCGGCCATGCCGGCCAAGGCCGCCGAGTAGCGCGAACGGAACACTCTTCTTCCGGATCGCGCGGCCCACAGCAGCGATCCGGACCAAGGGAAAAAATTCCGCGGGGAGTCCGGATCACCGGGCTCCCCTTTTTCGTTTCCCCGCCCCACAGCGCCGGCATCGGCCGGAGAAGGGCGACTAGAATGTGCGTTATCGAAGCGAGTCCCGTCATTGAAAGCCGGCGCCTGGCCCTGCGCGCGCCGGCCTTCCAGGACGCGCCCCGGCTGGCCGCCCTGGCCAATGATCCGGACATCGCCCGCATGACCACCAGCCTGCCGCATCCCTATACGATCGAGGCGGCCGAGGCCTTCATCGCCCGGGTCGCGGGGCAGGACCCGCGGCGAGCCTCGACCTTCCTGATCGAGCACGAGGACCTGGGTCCCGTCGGGACCATCGGCCTGGCCTGCGGCGACGAGCCGTGGCCCGAGATCGGCTACTGGATCGGCCGCCCCTACTGGGGCCGCGGCCTGGCCACCGAGGCGGTCGAGGCCCTGCTGGCCTGGGCCGCGCGCCGCCAGGGCCGGCGGGTCGTGGTCGCCGGCCACTTCGCCGACAACCCGGCATCGGGCCGGGTGCTCGAGAAGGCCGGCTTTCTGTACACCGGCGAGACCCGCCGCCAGTTCAGCCTCGCCCGCGGCGAGGCGGCGCCGGCGCGCCGCATGGTGTGGCTGGCGTGAGGCTCAGCGCCCGGGCCCGAAGCCGTGCATCCGGTGGGCCCACTGGACGCCGATCACCGCGCCCTTGAACGGCTGCAGCAGGGCCAGGGCGAGGGCGCCGGTGACGACCAGCCAGAAGCCCGCCTGCCATGCCAGCGGGACGTCCAGCCGGCTCTGCGCCTCGAGCATCAGCGGGACCACCAGGTGGCCGGTGACGAACAGGGCCAGATAGGGCGGGAAGTCGTCCGCCCGGTGGCCGTCGAAGCCCTGGCCGCAGCCGTCGCACGCCGCCCGGGGCTTGAGGTAGCGGGCGAACATCGGTTCCGCCCCGCAGGCCGGACAGCGGCCGCGCAGCCCGCGCAACGCGGCGCGCCGCCAGCAGCGGTCGGGCGCGGTCGAAGGGTTGGCCGAAGGATCCATGGCCGGTCTTCTAGCGCCTTCGCCGGCCGCGCGCGCCGGTCCAAACGCCGCAACGCCTCGACCTCGCCTCCGTTTGACGCCAGATAGTCCCCATGAAGTTCCTCGACCAGGCCAAGATCTACATTCGCTCCGGCAACGGCGGCGCCGGTTCGGTGTCGTTCCGGCGCGAGAAATTCATCCAGTACGGCGGCCCCGACGGCGGCGACGGCGGCCGCGGCGG
>CAZQBJ010000032.1:10498-15770 GCA_964591465.1 uncultured Brevundimonas sp. | reverse complement strand
ATGCCCATTTTCTTGTGGTCGTAGCCGGCCGAACCGCCCGAGGCGAAGGCGTCGCCCAGCCAGAAGCCGTATTTCTCGGAGATGCTGTTGGCGATGTCCGAGAAGGTGGCCGTGCCCTTGTCGGCGGCGACCACCAGATACGGGTCATCGCCCTCCCAGGCGACCACCGCCGGCGGGCGGATCACCTGGCCCTGAGGGCCGAGGTTGTCGGTCACGTCCAGCATGCTGGACAGGAAGGTCGAATAGGCGCGCACGGCCTCGGCCCGGATGGCGTCGCGGTCGCCCCCCTTGGGCAGGCATTTGGGGAAGAAGCCGCCCTTGGAGCCGACCGGCACGATGACCGAGTTCTTGACCTGCTGCGCCTTGACCAGGCCCAGCACCTCAGTCCGGTAGTCGTCGCGGCGGTCCGACCAGCGCAGGCCGCCGCGGGCGACCGGGCCGAAGCGCAGGTGCGAGCCCTCGACGTGCGGCGCCCACACGAAGATCTCGCGATACGGCTTGGGCGCCGGCAGGTCGGCGATCTCGCGCGAGGCGACCTTGATCGAGATGTACGGCTTGAAGCCGCCGTCCTCGCCGGTCTGGTAGTAGTTGGTCCGGGTGATCGCCTGGACCAGCTGCGACAGGCGCCGCAGCACCCGGTCGTGATCCAGGCTGGCCACCGACTTCAGCAGGCCGTCGATACGCGCGACCAGCTCGGCCACGGCCGCCTCGCGGCCGGCCACCGGCCCCCGGGCCGGATCGAACTTGGCGTCGAACAGGGCCAGCAGCGCTCGCGCCGCGTCGGGATTCTCGCGCAGCGCCTCTTCCTGCACCGTCTGGCTGGGGTCCAGCCCGGTTTGCTGGCGATAGCGGCACAGGGTCCGCATGAGGGCCGCCTCGCGCCAGCCGACGCCCAGCTCCAGCACCAGCCGGTTGAAACCGTCGCTCTCGGTCTGGCCGCTCCACACGGCGGCGAAGGCGCTTTCGAATGGATCCTTGACGTCCGAGAACACCAGGGTCTCGCCGCGGGGGTCCTCGAGCAGGAATTCGTGCACGTGGATCGGCGCGTCGCCCGAGGGCCGGATCGCCTGGCCGAACTCCTCGAGCGTCTTCAGCCCCATGTCGGCCAGGATCGGCAGCACGTCGGACAGCGGCACCGACGCGCCGCGGCTGTAGAGCTTGCAGCGGAACTGCAGCGGCGTGTCCGCCGGAGTGCGGAAGGCCCGCACCACCACCGCCCGGGACTCCGGATCGGCCGGCAGGGCGTCGATCTCGCCCAGGTCCGTCAGGGCCTCGTCGGCGTCGTAGCGCACCCGGTAGCCGGCCGGGAAGGCGTTGGCCCACTTGCTGGTCAGGGCGCCGATGCCGGCCTCGGCCACCCCGGCGGCCCGCGCCGCCGCCTCGAAGCGATCCACCCAGGTGCGGCTGGTCTCGGCCACCGCGGCCTCCAGCTCGCCCAGGTCCGGCTCCGGATGGGCCCCGGGCGTGACCCCGATGATGTAGTGGATGCGCACCAGCGGCGCGTCGGTCAGCTGCGGATACCAGGCCGACACCCGGCCGCCCCAGGCCTCGGCCAGGATGCGGCCGATGCGCTCGCGCACATCGGCGTCGAACCGCTCGCGCGGCACATAAACCAGCACCGAGACGAAGCGGTCGAACGGATCCTTGCGCGTGAACAGCTTGACCCGCGGGCGGTCGAACAGGTGCATGACGCCCAGCGAGATCGACAGCAGCTCGTCCTCGCTCATCTGGAAGAGCTCGTCGCGCGGGTAGTTCTCGAGGATGTTGCGCAGCCGCTTGTAGCTGTGGCTGCCCGGGGCCTTGTCGGCCCGGGTCAGGGCGTTGCGCACCTTGCGCCGCAGCAGCGGCACGTCGCTGGCCGCCCGGTCGTACGCCTCGGCGGTGAACAGGCCGACGAAGCGGGTCTCGCCCGACGGCTTGCCGTCCGGCCCGTACCGCTTGACGCCCACGTAATCCATGTAGGCCCGCCGGTGCACCCGCGAGCGCAGGTTGGCCTTGGCCACCGTCACCGGCTCGGACAGGTTCAGCTGGCGCTTCATCTGGCGGGTCAGGACCGCCGGCTCGCTGGCCCGGCGCAGCACCGTGCGCGACGCGTCGCGCAGCACGCCCAGGCCGTCGCCCGACTGCGACAGCGGGGCCTCGGCCTCGTAACCGCCGTCGCCGGTGCGCGGATAGTCGTAGTCCCGGGCCCCGAGGAACACGAAGTGGTCGTCGTTCAGCCAGCGCAGGAAGGCGAGGTTCTCCTCGAGCACCTCCGGGTCGACTCCCTTGGGCCCGGCCTCCAGATGGGCGATGGACGCGGCCATCAGGGCGGTCATGGCCGCGTGGTCGCCGACCGCCATGCGCACGTCGCCCATGGCCGCGACCAGCTCGGCCGCCACCGCGGCGCGGCGCTTCTGCGGCAGCGGGTCGATCAGCACCAGGATCATCGACTCGCGCAGGTCCTCGCCCGGCTGGCGACGACCCGCCTTGTCCCGCGACAGGGTCATCACCGGGTGGAACATGGCCCGCACCGACACGCCGGCCTCGGCCAGTTCGCCCATCACGCTGTCGACCAGGAACGGGGAGTCGTCCTGCAGGATCTCGACCGCGTCATAGGCCCCGTCCGGACCGTCGGCCGGGCGGATGCGGATCTGCGGGGAACGGTCCTCGCGAGTCTCGCCGAAGCGCCAGAACTCGGCCAGCGCGCGGCCCAGGCCGGTCGCGTCCAGACCCGGAGTCTCGTCGACCTCGTAGTCCTCGGCGGCCTGTCTCAGGAACGCCTCCTCCAGCGGACCGGGCGGCTGGGCGGAGCCGCCCAGGGCCTCCAGAAAAGCCGCCTTGAGGGTCTTGAAGGTCGAGGAGACCGGATCGCCGTCCATGGAATAGGTTCCGTCCTTATGCGGCGGCCGCCGCCATCGCGCGCGAACCTAACGGGCCGGCGACGGGGATCAAACCGCCGCTGACTGCTAGGCCAATGGTCCGCAAGGGGAAAGGGGAATTCACGCCGCCGCCGCCGTCGATGCCAACGCCAGATGTACAAAAGCCGCCGGCCGCCTTGCGGCGTCCGGCGGCCTGGTAGGGGACCGCCCGAGGGGGGAGGGAAAGGCGGTCCGACGCCGCCCGGCTCCAGGAGGGGGAGGGAGAGCCGGGGGTGTGCGCTCCAGATAGGCCCCGCCGCGCGCCAATCAAGCCCCTTTCCCCCCCTTGCGGGGCCTCTGCGGCGACCTGACGCGGGCCGGCCGCGCCGGGGCGCCGGGGGCGCCGGTCGGAGCGTAGGGTTCGCCGTCGCCCGACAGCAGGACGGCGATCCAGCGGGAGCCCTTGAATTCGGCCAGCACGGCCATCGCCATGACCGCCAGCGGGGTCGACAGGAACATGCCGATCACCCCCCACAGCTTGCCCCACAGGGCCAGCGACAGCAGCACCACCACCGGGTCGATGTTCTGGTTGTCTCCCTGCATCCGCGGCTGAATGAAATTGCCCATGACGAACAGCAGGGTCTGCAGACCAGCCAGCAGCACCAGCGCCTGCCAGTAGGTGTCGAACTGAACCAGGGCGAACAGGGGCGGGGCCAGGCCGGCGACCGCGCCGCCGAGGATCGGGATGTAGCCGACCACGAAGATGACGAAGGTCCAGAACTCCGGATTGGCCAGGCCGACGGCGCGCATCAGCACATAGGCGACCGCGCAGATCATCAGGCCGGTGACCGTCTGGACCCACAGATAGCCCTCGACCCCGTCTCGCACCCGGTTGAACACCTCGGCCGCCTCGTCGCGGTCGGACTTGCGCGGGAACATGGCCGCCACCTTGCGACGGAAGCCGACCTGCGAGGCGAGCAGGAAGGCCAGGTAGACCAGCACGAAGAAGGCCCCGGAAGCCACGTTCTGCACCCGCAGGGCCATGCTGGCGGCGTAGCCGCGGACGTCCAGGTCGCCGATCAGCTCGCGCGCCGTCGGGGCCACCTCGACGCCGAACAGGCCGGCGATGTCCGAAATGATCACGTTCAGCCGGTCGGAAATCTGCGAGGCCTCGTTGAAGAAGCCCGCGGCCCCGTCGATGACGATCCAGATCGAGGCGGCGAAGGCCAGCACCACCAGCACGATGGCCGCCCCCGTGGCCATGCCCGGCGACAGCCGGCTCCGGCGGGCGATGCTGCGGGCCAGGCCGTCGATCATGATCAGCAGGAAGATCGCCAGGGCCAGCGGCGTCAGGATGTCCCGCAACCAGTACAGGGCCGCGCCGGCGGCCACGATGGCGATCATCACCAGGGCGTTGCGCGACACGGTCGAGGTGGGAAGCGCGATCGGCGGTTTCATCCGGCTGTTGTCGAGTGCGGGACCGACGGCGTCAATCTATGATGACCCGCCGACGAGGCTGCGCCACGCTCGCCGGCGAGCAAGGAGCTTTTCATGACCGACGCCCCAGGCCTGTTCCTCGGCAAGTCCGACAAACCCGAATACCTGCGCCTCGATCGCGCCAACCGGCACGGGGTGGTCGCCGGCGCCACCGGCACCGGCAAGACGGTCACCCTGCAGATCCTCGCCCAGGGTTTCTCGGAGGCCGGCACGCCGGTGTTCTGCGCCGACGTCAAGGGCGACCTGTCGGGCATCAGCCAGCCGGGGTCCCCGAACGACAAGCTGATGGCGCGGGCCGCCGGCATGGACCTGACGCTCGAGCCGGCCGCGCCGCCGGTGGTGTTCTGGGACCTGTATGGCCAGAAAGGGCACCCGATCCGCGCCACCGTCTCGGAGATCGGGCCGCTGTTGCTGTCGCGCATGCTTGAGCTGACCGACGTGCAGGAGGCGGTGCTGACCGTCGCCTTCCACGTGGCCGACCAGGAAGGCCTGCTGCTGCTGGACCTCGACGACCTGCGCAGCCTGCTGACCTATGTGGCCGAAAACGCCCAGCGGATCGGCCGCGACCACGGGCACGTCGCGCCGGCCTCGATCGCCGCCATCCAGCGAGCCCTGCTGGGGCTGGAGGGCCAGGGCGGCAAGCTGTTCTTCGGCGAGCCGGCCCTGCGGCTGGAGGACCTGCTGCGCACCGACCTGGCCGGTCGTGGATATGTCAACGTGTTGTCGGCCGAGCGGCTGATCACCAGCCCGCGCCTGTACGCGGCCTTCCTGCTGTGGCTGCTGTCCGAACTGTTCGAGCAGCTGCCGGAGATCGGCGACCCGGACAAGCCGCGGCTGGTGTTCTTCTTCGACGAGGCGCACCTGCTGTTTCGCGACGCGCCGCCCAGCCTCTTGGAGAAGGTCGAGCTGGTCGTGCGCCTGATCCGCTCGAAAGG
>CAZQBJ010000032.1:0-10398 GCA_964591465.1 uncultured Brevundimonas sp. | reverse complement strand
GTGGTCGCGCGCACCCTGATCCGGCCGCCCAGCTCGCGGCTGGGGCCGGCGACCGAAGCCGAACGTCAGGCGACCCTGGCCGCCAGCCCGGTGCGCGGCCTGTACGACACGCCGGTCAACCGGGAGTCGGCGCACGAACTGCTGACCCGCCGGGCCGAACAGACCGCCGCGACCCAGGCCGAAGCCAAGGCGGCCGAGGCGCGCGAGGCGGCCGCCCGCCGCGCACCGGCGCCGACGCGGTCGCGCGAGCGGGCCGCCCCGGCCCCGCGCCGGTCGAACCGCCAGACGCCGATGGAGGCCCTGACCAAGTCGGTGCTGCGTCAGGCGGGCTCAACCATCACACGCGAAGTCCTGCGCGGGGTGCTGGGCAGCCTGCGGCGGCGCTGATCCGACTCAGCGCCGCGGGACCAGCCGCCACATCCTAAGCGGATGGCTGACGGTGCCGGCCTCGCGCCCCGCCTCGGGGCCGCGCCCCATGTACAGGTCCGCCCGCACCGGGCCGCGAATGGCGTTGCCCGTGTCCAGCGCCACGACCAGGCCGTGATAGCTGGCCATCGCCCCGCGCAGGCCGCCGCCCTCGGCCGAAACCCACACCAGGTCGCCATAGCGCCAGTGGGCCGGGTCGACGGCGATCGATCGCCGCGCCGACAGGGCCGCGCCGGCGGCGCCGTCCGGATGCCCGCCGTCGTCGGCGGCCACGTTGAAGAAGATGTAGCGGGGATTGAGCGCCATCACCGCCTGGGCCTCGGGACCGCGGTGATCCGCCAGCCAGGCCCGGATGGCCTCGCCGGAGGTCCCGTCGCGCGGCAGCAGGCCGCGCTCGGCCATCGGCCGGGCGATGCCGACGAACCGGTGACCGTTGTCGGCCGCATAGGCGGCGCGGGCCCGCGACCCGTCCTCGAAGGTGAGATAGCCCGAGCCCTGGATCTGCAGGAAGAACAGGTCCTCGGCCCGCATCCAGGCCAGCGCCCGGGCCGGGTCGGCCGCAGCCTCGATCTCAGCCCGCGAGGCGTACGTCTGTCCGCGGGTCAGATCGGCCGGCGGGCCCAGCACGGGGGCCGAGAATTCGGCGTCCGGCCGCCGCCGCGCCTCGTACTCGGGCGCGAAATAGGCCGTCAGCAGGCCGGTCCCCTCGCCGCCGACGATGACGAAATTGGTCTCGAAGAAACTGCGCGCCTCGGTCGGCGAGGGCAGGCCGTCGGCCAGCAGGGCCCGGGCGCCGGCGCAGACGTTGGCGGCCTCGCGCTGAAGGTGGCAGGTGGCGCCGTAGGCGATCAGCGCGTCCAGATGGCTTTCGTCGCCCCAGCCCGGCAGGGCGGCCGGCGGCAGGCCGTCCGGGGGAAGCGGCGTTGGCGGGCTCGGCTCGACCGGCGGCGGGGCGGACGGGGGCCCGGGCTCGACGGCCGGCGGGGTGCTGGCGCATCCGGCGACCAGGACAAGGGCCGCCAGGGCCGCCGGCCAGACCCGCATCAGGCGGACGCCGGCTCGACGCGGGCCAGCACCCAGTTGGGGTCCTGGGCGCCGATCTGACGTTCGAAGGTCCACAGCTCGGCGGTGCGGCGCTCCTCGACGATCTCGTCCCCGTCAGCCTCGACGATGCGGCTGCGCAGCTCGGCAAGGAAGCGGACCTGGGCCTGGGCCGTGTCGCCGTCGGCCCCGGCGTGCTCCAGATCGGCGCGCGGCGGGTGGGTGAACTCGACCGTCTCGGTCCGCTCGACCCCGCGGGCGTCCAGCCCGGCCTCGAACGAGGTCATCACCCGCGGCGACAGCAGCGGGCGCAGGGTTTCGCGATCTCCGGCGGCGTAGGCGCGCACGATCGTCTCGTAGGCCTGGCGGGCGCCCTCGAGGAAACGGATCGGATCGAACGCCGGATCGCGGGCCTTCAGCCCGGCGGCGGCGGCCTCGACGGCCGGATCGACCGGGGCCTCGGGCGTGGCGGGGGCGGCGGGGGCGACGGCGGCCATGCCGACGGCCGGCGGCGCCTTGGCCCCGTCCTCGGGCTGGCGGCCCACCTTCTTGCCCAGCACGTTGTAGAGCTGGAACAGCACCACCGCGGCGATGGCGGCGAAGATCACGATCTCGAACGGAAAATCAGTCGGCACTGCAGGTCCTCGCGGGTCGCTTCGAACGGCTTACGGACTCATATGGGCGCACGCAAGGCGCAGCGCCGCGCCCCCTTCACGTTGCGACCGACCGGCCCGCGTGTTAGCAGCCCCGCTTCAGTTTCACGCGCGCCCGCGCCCAGCCGACCCGATTGCAGATCATGACCGATGAGACCCCCGCCCCGAAGGGCAAGGCCGCCGCTCCCGCCGACAAGGCCAAGGCCGCCGGGCCGGCGGCCCCCGGCTTCCGGGTGCTGGCCCAGTACGTCCGCGACCTGTCGTTCGAGAATCCGCGCGCGCCCGAGAGCCTGCGGGTCGAGGGCAAGCCGCAGATCGACCTGAACGTGGAGATGAACGCCCAGGGCCGCGCCGACGGGCTGTTCGAGGTCGACCTGAAGCTGTCGGTCAAGGCCGCCTCGCCGGACGCCACCCTGTTCCAGGTCGAACTGGTCTACGGCGGCCTGTTCCAGCTGGCCGGCGTGGCCGAGAAGGACGTGGAGCCGATGCTGCTGGTCGAGTGCCCGCGTTATCTGTTCCCCTTCGCCCGGCAGATCATCTCGGCCTGCACCGCCGACGGCGGCTTCTACCCGCCGTTCCAGCTGGACCCGCTGGACTTCGCGGCCATCTACATGGCGCGCAAGCAGAACGGCGGGGCCGCGGCCGCCCCGGCCGGCCAGGCCTGAGGCGACCCTAGCTCCCCGCCAGCTCCGGCAGGTGGGGAGTCCACAGCGACAGATCCTTCAGCGTCGCCTTCAGGAAGGCGGCGTGGCGCGCCCGCTCCGCCTCGGTGGAGCGCGCCGCCAGCGGGACCGGTCGCGGGCCGTAGCTGACCGCGGCCACGGTCCGGGTCGACTCCGCCGTCGGGGCGGCGGTCAGGTCCAGCGCCCGTTCGCGCCCGCCCCTCAGCTCCAGATAGACCGAGGCCAGCAGGCGGGCGTCGATCAGCGCCCCGTGAAGGGTCCGCTCGGCCAGCGAGATCTTGAATCGCTTGCACAGGGCGTCCAGCGAATTGCCCATGCCGGGAAACCGCTTCAGCGCCAGGGCCAGGGTGTCGACCCAGCGGGGCTCCGGCACGATCGCCCGACCGCACAGCTCCAATTCGTAATTGATGAAGGCGCGATCGAAGGCCGCGTTGTGAGCGACCACCGGGGCGTCGCCGATGAAGTCCAGCAGTTCGTCCGACAGCTCGCGGAATTTCGGCGCGTCGGCGACCTTCTCGTTGGTCACCCCGTGCACCCGCACGACCTCGGCGTCGATGTTCCGCTCGGGGTTGATGTAGCGGTGAAAGGTCCGTCCGGTCGGCAGCAGGTCCTCGATCTCGATGCAGCCGATCTCGACCATGCGATGCCCCTGACGGGGGTCGAAGCCGGTGGTCTCGGTGTCCAGGATGATCTCGCGGGCCATGGCCTCTTATTGCGGCGGTTCGCCGCCTGAGGGAAGCCCCCGGGTCGGCCGCCAGCCGGGGGCCAGGACCGTGTCGATTACGCGCCCCACCTGATCCCGTGCAGGATCCAGCCCGGCGCCGGTGTCGATTACGAAATCGGCCCGCGCCCGCTTGTCGGCGTCGGGGCTCTGGCGCGCCAGCAGGGCCTCGAAGGCCTCGGCGGTCATGCCCGGACGCGCCAGCACCCGCGCCCGCTGGACCTCCGCCGGGGCCGAGACCACGACCACCGCGTCGACCTGGGCGTCGGCTCCGGTCTCGAACAGCAGCGGGATGTCCAGCACCGCCAGGGCCGCGCCCCTGGCGCGCGCCGCGGCGAGAAACGCCGCCCGGTCCGCCTTGACCAGCGGGTGCACTACCGCCTCGAGCCGCGCCAGGGCCGCGGGGTTCCCGCGCACCCGCCGGCCCAGCTCGACCCGATCGATCCCGTCCGGCCCGGACACGCCCGGGAAGGCCGCCTCGACCGGTCCGACCGCCGCCCCGCCGGGGGCGTACAGTCGGTGCACCGCCGCGTCGGCGTCCCACACCTCGGCCCCCGCCTCGGCGAACAGCCTGGCGGTGGTGCTCTTGCCCATGCCGATCGATCCGGTCAGGCCAAGCACGATCATCCGTCCGCCTCCAGCGCCTTCAGGGCGAGGCCCCGCACATCGACCTCGGCCGGCGGGGCGACGCCGAACAGGGCCTCGAAAGACGGGCGCGCCTGGCCGATCAGCATGGCCAGGCCGTCGACCACGCCAAGGCCCCGGTCCAGCGCCGCCTGCAGGACCGGGGTGCGCAACGGCCGATAGGTCATGTCCATGACCACCGCGCCGTCCGGCAGGCCGGTCAGGTCCGGCGGCGGCCCGCCCGAGACCGCGTTGACCAGCAGGGCCGCGCCCGCGCTGGCCTCGGCCAGCTGGTCGCCGGCGAAGGCCTTCATCCGGGTGTTCAGCCGGGCCAGCTCGCCGGCCCGCGCCGGGCTGCGATTGACGATGCGCACCTGCGGGGCGCCGGCGTCCAGCAGGGCCAGGGCGGCCGCCCGCGCCGCCCCGCCAGCCCCGCGGACCACCACCGGCCCGGCCGCCAGGTCCAGCCCGGGGGCCTGCTCGGTCAGGGCGGCGATCAGCCCCTGCCCATCGGTGCTGCGCGCTTCGGCCCGGCCACCGTCGAACAACAGCAGGTTGGCGGCGCCGCAGCGGCGGGCCAGGCCGTCGACCCGGTCGGCCAGCTCCAGGGCGTCCAGCTTGAACGGGGCGGTGACATTGACCCCGCGCAGCACCCCGTCGCGGCCGGCCTGGACCAGCCGGGCGAAGGCGTCGCGATCGGCCGGCTCGAACGGGGCGTAGGCGGCCTCCAGCCCGGCGGCCTCGATCCAGGCGGTGTGGATCAGCGGGCTCAGCGAATGGGCGATCGGCCGGCCGACCACCCCGGCGACCCTGCGCCCGCTCACGAGGCCAGCGCCCCGCGTCGGCGCAGCTCGGCCAGCAGCGGCCACAGCGGCATGCCCATGACCGTGAACCAGTCGCCCTGGACGCGGTCGAACAGCTGTCCGCCCAGTCCCTCGAGCCGGTAGCAGCCGACCGAGCCGAGCACCGCATCGCCCTCGGCGGCCAGATAGCGATCCAGAAAGGCGTCGGTGAACGGCCGCATGGTCATCCGGGCCTGGTCGCGATCGGTCCAGACGGTTTGACCGTCCACGGCCAGGGCGACGGCCGAATGCAGGATGTGGTCGCGGCCGCGCAGGCGCTGCAGCCGGCGGCGAGCCTCGGCCAGGTCTCGCGCCTTGTCGACCAGGTCGGCGTCCACCTCGAGCGTCTGGTCCGAGCCCAGCACCAGGGCGCCGGGCCGGCCGGCGGAGGCCGCCTCGGCCTTGGCCGACGCCAGACGGGCGGCGACTTCGGCCGGATCGGCGCCTTCCTTCAGCAGGCGCGACTTCAGCGGCGCCTCGTCCAGGCCGGAGTCCACAGCCTCGAATTCCAGCCCCAGCCGGGTCAGCATCTCGCGCCGGGCGGCGCTGCGCGAGGCCAGCACCAGGGCGGTCACGAGACCACCCCCGCCTTGCCCGTGCGCCGTTCGTTCAGCAGGTTGACCACCGCCGCGGCCGTCTCCTCCACCGAGCGGCGGCTGACGTCGATGGTCGGCCAGCCGCGCTTTTCGAACATCCGCCGGGCCCGCACCGTCTCTTCGCGCACCGCCTCCTGGTCGACGTAGGCGCTCTGGCGATGCTCCCCCAGGCCCATCAGCCGGTTCTTGCGGATCTGCACCAGCCGGTCCGGCGACACCGTCAGCCCCACCACCAGCGGATTTCGCAGCCGGCTCAGCGACTCCGGCGGCTCGGCCCCCGGCACCAGCGGCACATTGGCCGCCCGAATGCCCCGGTGGGCCAGATAGATGCAGGTCGGCGTCTTGGACGTACGGCTGACCCCGACCAGCACGACGTCGGCCTGCTCCAGATCGCCATGGCCCTGCCCGTCATCATGGCTGATGGCGAAGTCCAGGGCGCTCATCCGGTTGAAATAGTCGTGGTCCAGGGCGTGCTGGGCCCCGACCCGGGTCGACAGGGCCGCGCCCAGATAGCGCGACAGGGCGGCGACCAGCGGGTCCAGCGCCCCGATCTGCGGCATGTCCAGCCGGCGGCAGCCCTCCTCCAGCGCCGCCCGCAGTTCCCGGTCGACCAGGGTGTGCAACACCACGCCAGGGGCCGCGGCGATCTCCTCCAGCACCCGGTCCAGCTGCTTCTTCGAGCGGACCAGGGCGTAGATGTGCTCGATGGGGATCACTCCGTCGAAGCGGGCGGTCACCGCCTTGGCCATGGCGTTCAGGGTCTCGCCGGTGGAGTCCGAGACGAGATGGACGTGGAAATAGGTCGCCAGGCGCGCCGGGCTCATCGGACGATTCCGGCCACAGACGGCCAAGAGAGCTGGGGATCGATCATGACGAACCCTGCATAGCGCGCGCCGGCGCCGGGCGCACCCTGCATGAACGGGGACGCCGACGGGCGCTCCGGGCCCATCGGCGCCCAACGGGACATCCGGTTCGCGGGCCCTGGGGAAAACCTTAAGCAAGGGTTAACGATACAGCCTCATCCCCGGCCCGCCGGCCCCGCGATCCCTTGGCCGGTCTTGGCCGTCGCGACTTCGATCCCCAGAGCCCACAGGCCCGCGGCGCCGATCGCTCACCGGGGGATGATCGGCCGCAAGGGTCGGGGAGAGGCGGCCGCCGGTCCCCGGTTCTCCCCGCGATCCCCGGCCCAGCCATCTTCCACCACCCTTTTAAATCTCTTTCTTGATTAGGGATTGAGCGGACCTGAGGGGGGCCTTAGACCATCCGGCATGGCCGCTTCCCTTCCCCTGATCCTCCAGGTGCTCGACGGCGCGACGACGGCGCGTCCGCCGGTGTGGTTCATGCGTCAGGCGGGTCGGTATCTGCCCGAGTACCGGGCCCTGCGCGCGACCACGCCGGACTTCGTCTCCTTCTGCCTCGATCCGGAGAAGGCGGCCGAGGCGACCCTTCAGCCGATGCGCCGGTTCCCGTTCGACGCGGCCATCGTGTTCGCCGACATCCTGCTGATCCCCCGGGCCCTGGGCCAGGACGTGCGCTTCGCGGCCGGCGAGGGTCCGGTGCTGGGACCCCTGCCGGAGATCGCGGCCATGCGCGATCGCGTCGAGGGCGCCGGCCAGGCCCTCTCGGCGGTCGGCGAGACCCTGAGCCGGGTGCGGGCCGAGCTGGAGCCCGAGCGGGCCCTGATCGGCTTCGCCGGGGCGCCGTGGACGGTGGCCACCTACATGCTCGACGGCGACAACCGGGTCATCGGCAAGGGCGAGCGGGCGGCGGCCCGGCAGTTCGCCTACGCCGAGCCGGACAAGGTCGACGCCCTGCTGGACGTTCTGGTCGAGAGCACCGCCCACTATCTGAAGATGCAGGCCGACGCCGGGGCCCAGGTGCTGAAGATCTTCGAAAGCTGGGCCGAGGGCCTGCCGGAGGACCTGTTCCATCGGCTGGTGCTGGAGCCGCATCGGCGACTGGTCGCCCGGGTGCGCGAGTTGGGCGTGACCGTCCCGCTGATCGGCTTCCCACGCGGCTCGGCGGCGCTGGCGGGCGTCTATGCCGACGCCATTCCGGTCCAGGCCGTGGCGCTGGACACCGCCTGTCCGCTGGAGATCGGCCGTCAGGTGCAGGCGAAGCGGCCCATCCAGGGGGCGCTCGATCCGCTGCTGCTGCGCGCCGGCGGGGCGGCGCTGGACCGGCGGGTGGACGAGCTGATGGCCGCCTGGGGCCAGGGGCCGTGGATCTTCAACCTCGGCCACGGGATCCTGCTGGACACGCCCATCCCGCACGTCGAGCAGGTGCTCAAGCGGATCGGCGCCGGATGACCGGTCGCCGGATCGCCGTCGTCCTGTTCAACCTCGGCGGGCCGGACCGTCAGGAAGACGTAAAGCCGTTTCTTTTCAATCTGTTCAATGATCCAGCGATCATCGGCCTACCCGGCCTTGTGCGCACTCCGCTGGCTCGCCGGATCGCCTCCAGGCGCGAGGCCGAGGCCCAGGCCAACTACGTCCTGATGGGCGGCGGCTCGCCCTTGCTGGACGAGACACGCAAGCAGGCCGACGCCCAGCAGGCCCGGCTGGCCGACCGGCTGCCCGAGGCGGAGGTGCGCACCTTCATCGCCATGCGCTACTGGACGCCGCTGGTCGCCCACGCGGCCGCCGAGGTCGCCGCCTTCGCGCCGGACGAGTTGGTGTTGCTGCCGCTGTATCCGCAGTTTTCCACCACCACCACGGCCTCCTCGGTGCGCGAGTGGCGCCGGACCTATGCCGGTCCGGGCGTCGAGCGCCTGGTGTGCTGCTATCCGGAGGCCGACGGCTGGATCGAGGCCCAGGCCGGCCTGATCCGCGCCGCGCTCGACCAGGCGGGCGACCGGCCGGTCCGTGTCCTGTTCTCGGCCCACGGCATCCCCGAGAGCCTGGTCAGGCGTCGGGGCGATCCCTATCAGGAACAGGTCGAGAGCACCGCCGGCGCGGTCGCCGCCCGACTGGGCCTGGGCGACTGGGCGATCTGCTACCAGAGCCGGGTGGGGCCGATGAAATGGCTGGGCCCCTCGACCCCCGAGGCGGTCGAACAGGCCGCCCGCGACGGGGTCGGGGTGGTCGTGGTCCCCATCGCCTTCGTCTCGGAGCATATCGAGACCCTGGTCGAGCTGGATATCGAGTACGCCGAGCTGGCCAGGGGTCTGGGCGTCGCGCCCTACATCCGCGCGCCGGCCGTCGGGGCGGCCCCCGCGTTTATCGACGCCCTGGCCGAGGCGACGGCGGCGGCCCTGACCCGGGATCGGCCGGCGCCGACGGGGCCGGGATGCCGGGGGTCGTGGAAGGCATGCCCCTGCCAGGCGGGGAGACAGTCATGAGCGTCTATGATCTGGCCCGCGGCCTGCACATCCTGGCGGTGATCGCCTGGATGGCCGGCCTGCTGTTCCTGCCGCGGCTGTACGCCTACGACGCCGAACAGGCCGACAAGCCCGAGCCGCTGCGCTCGGAGATGCGATCCTTGCTGCGGGTCTGGCAGGGCCGCCTGCTGCGCATCATCCTGCGGCCGGCCATGTTCGCGGCGTTCGGCTTCGGCCTGTGGCTGATCTGGCTGAACGCGGAGACCTTCGGCCGCGGCTGGGGGTTTCTGCTGGAGCCCTGGATGGCGGCCAAGCTGATCGGCGTGATCGCCCTGGCCGGCTGGCAGGGGGTGCTGGAGGCCGAGCAGCGGCGCATCCATGCCGGAACCTCGACCCGGACCGGCCGGTTCTGGCGCATGACCAACGAGATTCCGTTCGTGCTGGCCACTATCATGGTGCTTTCGGTCACCCTGGAATGGGGCGCCTGAGACGGCGGCGCTTGACGCGGCCCGGCGGGCGTGGTTTCGCTGGCCCTGAACCGTCCTGGTGTTTCCGGACGGCCCCTCTCCTCTTCGCAGCGCCTGCCGGATCGACCGGCCGGAATCCCGCTGCGGCCTCCTCCGGCCGCCAGGCCAGACATCCCTTCCCGCTCGCCGCGCCGCCCGTCGGCCGGCCAAAGCGGCCGTGTGCAAGACCCGCAAGATCATGACCGACGTCCGAGACACCGACCCGTCCGCCCCTGAAGCCGGGGCCGAAACCGACACCGCGCCCGACACGCTGGCCGCCGACGCGCCGGCCGCCGAGGCGCCGGAGACCGGCGAGGACGACTCCGACGACGAGCCCCTGGTTCCCTCGGGCCGCATCTCGCTGGAAGAGCTGAAGGGCAAGTCGCCGACCGAGCTGGTCGCCTTCGCCGAAGGGCTGGAGATCGAGAACGCCTCGAACCTGCGCAAGCAGGACCTGATGTTCGCCATCCTCAAGACCCTGGCCGACGAGGACGTGGAGATCTCGGCCGACGGGGTGCTCGAGGTGCTGCAGGACGGCTTCGGCTTCCTGCGCAGCCCGGACGCCAACTACCTGCCGGGGCCCGACGATATCTATGTCAGCCCCTCGCAGATCCGCCGCTTCGGCCTGCGCAGCGGCGACACGGTGCACGGGGCGGTCCGCGGCCCGCGCGAGGGCGAGCGCTACTTCGCCCTGCTCAAGGTCGACACGATCAATTTCGAAGACCCCGAGACGGTCAAGCACAAGGTCAATTTCGACAACCTGACCCCGCTGTACCCGGACGAGCGTCTGGTCATGGAAATCCAGGACCCGACCCTGAAGGACCGCTCGGGCCGGGTGATCGACATCGTCGCCCCGCTGGGCAAGGGCCAGCGCTGCCTGATCGTCGCCCCGCCCCGGGTCGGTAAGACCGTCATGCTGCAGAACATCGCCAAGTCGATCGCGGCCAACCATCCCGAGTGCTACCTGATCGTCCTGCTGATCGACGA
>CAZQBJ010000031.1:12088-15814 GCA_964591465.1 uncultured Brevundimonas sp. | reverse complement strand
CGCGACGACGTGCTGCGGCTGCTGTTCATCTGCTGCCATCCGGACCTGCCGGCGACCCAGCAGATCGCCCTGGCGCTGCGCATCGTCTCTGGCCTGTCGGTCCGGCAGATCGCGCGGGCGTTCCTGGTCGGCGAGCGGGCCATGGAACAGCGCATCACCCGGGCCAAGGCGCGGATCGCGGCGGCCGGAACCGCCTTCGACGCCCCCGGCGCGCCGGAGCGGGCCGAGCGCCTCGCGGCCGTGGCGGCGATGATCTACCTGGTGTTCAACGAGGGCTATTCAGCCGGCCGGGAGGCGGCCGAGGCGCGCCAACCGCTGTGCGACGAGGCCATCCGGCTGGGCCGACTGCTGCTGCGCCTGTTCCAGGCCGAGCCGGAGATCATGGGACTGACCGCCCTGATGCTGCTGCAGGCGGCCCGGGCCCCGGCGCGGTTCGATGCGGCGGGCGAGGTGGTGCTGCTGGAGGACCAGGATCGCGGCCTGTGGAACCGGACGATGATCGCCGAGGGGCTGGCCCTGATCGACAAGGCCATGCGGCACCAGCGGCCGGGACCGTACCAGCTGCAGGCGGCGATCGCCGCCCTGCACGCGCGGGCCCCGCGGTTCGAGGACACCGACTGGGCCCAGATCGAGCTGCTGTACCGGACGCTGGAACAGATGCAGCCCTCGCCGGTCGTGACCCTCAACCGGGCGGTGGCGGTGTCGCGGCTGCGCGGACCGGCGGTGGCGCTCGAACTGATCGAGCCGCTGGCGGCGCGGCTGGACGGCTATTTCCATTTCCACGGCGCGCGCGGGGCCCTGCTGATGCAGCTGGGGCGCGGGGCCGAGGCGCGCGAGGCGTTCAACCGGGCCATCGCCCTGGCCAACACCGCGGCCGAGGCGGCCCACATCCGTCAGCACCTGGACCGGCTGGGCGCCAAGGGGCCGGAGGCGGCCTCCGGATAAAATTTCTCGGCGATGTCGGACCGCGCCGGTCCGGTTCGTCCTCCGGGCACTGCCAAACGGGAGACGAACGATGAGCGAAGCGGTTCTGGAAAAGGTCGAGACGGCGACGGCGCCGGTCAAGGGCGGGGTGGTCGCCTATCTTCAGGTGGACGGCGCCCTGGCCGCGGCGGAGTTCTACACGCGGGCTCTGGGCGCCGAGGTGGTCGGCGGCCAGCCGCCGGACGAGCAGGGCCGCACCATGCATGTGCACCTGTACATCAACGACGGCTCGGTGATGCTGTGCGACCCGTACCCCGAGCACGGCTTCGCCTCGGCGGCGCCGCAGGCCTTCATCCTGACCCTGCAGGTGGACGACGCCGACGCCTGGTGGACCCGGGCGATCGAGGCCGGCTGCACCAGCGTGGTCGAGGTCGAGGACATGTTCTGGGGCGATCGCTACGGCCAGGTGCGCGATCCGTACGGGGTGGTCTGGGCGTTCAACCAGCCGCTGGGCTGAGCGGGCCGGGCGGCTTTCACGCGGGCGGCGCGCCGGGGTATGCTGGGCCCGTCGTTCCGCGAGGCCCGTGCATGTCTGATTTCGCCCACGTCTTCGAAACCCCGCCGCCCGGCGCGGCCGCCGACTGGACCATTCCGCAGGGATGGGACGACTACACGGTGGAGGAGCACCGGACCTGGGTGACGCTGTACGAGCGGCAGATGGGCATCCTGCCGGGCCGCGCCTGCGACGCCTTCATGCGCGGCCTCGACGCGCTGGACCTGCACGGCGGCGGCATTCCGGACTTCCGGGTGCTGAACGAGAAGCTGAAGGCCCTGACCGGCTGGACGGTGGTGGCGGTGCCGGGGCTGGTGCCGGACGAGGTGTTCTTCGACCACCTGGCCCACCGGCGCTTCCCGGCGGGACAGTTCATCCGCAAGCCGGACCAGCTGGACTACCTGCAGGAGCCGGACATCTTCCACGACGTGTTCGGCCATGTGCCGATGCTGACCGACCCGACCTTCGCCGACTACATGGAAGCCTACGGCAAGGGCGGCCAGCGGGCGGCCAGCCTGGGCATGCTGCCCAACCTGGCGCGGCTGTACTGGTACACGGTGGAGTTCGGCCTGATGGACAGCCCCGAAGGGCTGCGCATCTACGGCGCCGGCATCGTCTCGTCGCGCACCGAGAGCGTCTTCTGCCTCGAGGATCCGTCGCCCAACCGGCTGGGCTTCGATCTGGAGCGGGTCATGCGGACCCTGTACCGGATCGACGACTTCCAGCAGGTCTATTTCGTCATCCCCTCGATCGAGGAGCTGCTGGACATCACCACCCGCGACTTCGGTCCGGTCTATGAGCAGCTGAAGGGCGCCGAGCCGCTGCCGATCGAGACCATCCTGCCCGGCGACAGGGTCTACACCCGCGGCACCCAGGCCTACGCCCGCGCCGGCGGTCGCTTCGCCAGGGCCTGATCCCCAGCCTCAGGCCGAAGAGCGGCGCAGCGGCGACGGTCAGTCGCGCTGGAACGGATAGAAGCCCGAGCCCAGTCCGAGCAGACCGGTCAGGTCGTCCAGGGCCCCGCGGACCTCGTCCAGCAGGGCCGGGTCGGCGAGGTCGCGCGGCGTGAGTTTCTCCCGGTACCAGCGGCCGGCCCATTCGCGCAGACGGTCGTACAGCGCCGGGGTCAACCGCTGGGCGCCGTTGGCCGCGGCCAGCTCGGCCTCGGTCAACACCACCCGCAGGCGCAGGCAGGCGGGGCCGCCGCCATTGCGCATCGACTGGCGGACGTCGACGTACTCGACCTTGCCGATCGGGCCGTTGGAGGCGGCCAGGGCCTGGGCGACCGCGTGGGCCGTGGACGTCTCTTCGGTCTCGGTCGGGGCCAGCAGGGTCAGCCTGTCCTCGCCCGGCAGGCTGAGCAGCTGGGAGTTGAACAGATAGGACCTCACCGCGTCCGCGAACGGCAGGTCGGCCTCGGACACCTCTAGGAAGATCGGCTCGAACAGGCCGTCGGCCATGCGCCGGATGGCGTCCAGGGTCCCGGCCTTGTCCTCGAACGCCCGCTCGTGGAACAGCAGGGTCTGCTTGGTGCCGACACAGACCACGTCGTTGTGGAAGGCGCCGTCGGCGATGGCGGTGCGGCCCTGGCGAGCCAGCACCGGGCGACCGGCCCCGTGGCGGCGGACGATGGCCTCGGACGCCTCGCGGGTCTGGCGGGCCGGATACTCGATCTCCCACCGCTCCCAAGCCTCGCGGCCCCAGACCAGCAGGTTGACCCCCGGCGCTCCGTGATCGGCGCACAGGCGGACATGGTTGGCGGCCCCTTCGTCGGCCAGGTGGCCCACGGCCGGCAGGGGCGGGTGGACGGCGAACCGCTTCGGATCCGGGAACAGGGCGCGCAGGGCGGCAGTGGTCTGCTCGCCCTCGAGGCTGCGGTGCAGGTTGGTGACGAGGTTGGCCGGGGTGAAGTGCACGCGGCCGTCCGCGCTGTCGGCGCTGGGCGTGACGGTGGCGGCGTTGGCCGCCCACATGGCCGAGGCCGAGGTGGCCGCCGCGGCGAAGGCCGGGGCGACCCGCCACGCCTGCTCGATCACCGCGGCGTCGGCGCCGGAAAAGCCCAGGGTGCGCAGGAACGGCACGTCCGGGCGCTCGTGCGGGGGCAGGACGAACTGCGGTACGCCCAGGTCGGCCAGGCGCTTCATCTTGTCCAGGCCCTGCAGGACCGCGGCGCGCGGGTTGGACGGCTCGCCGGCGTTCAGGCTGGAGGCCAGGTTGCCGGGGCTGAGCCCGGCGTACGAGTGGGTCGG
>CAZQBJ010000031.1:644-11988 GCA_964591465.1 uncultured Brevundimonas sp. | reverse complement strand
CGTTCAGGCTGGAGGCCAGGTTGCCGGGGCTGAGCCCGGCGTACGAGTGGGTCGGGCCGACCAGGCCGTCGGCGTTGGCCTCGACGGCGGTCATTGACCCGCGCCGCCGGGGGGCCTCAGCCCCTTGATCTCGCCTTCGAGGTTCTGGACCGCGTCGGCTTCGAAACTGGCGACCGGGAAGGCGCAGTAGTCGGCGGCGTAGTAGGCCGACGGGCGGTGGTTGCCGCTGGCGCCCAGGCCGCCGAAGGGCATCGAGCCGGCCGCGCCGGTGGTCGGCCGGTTGAAGTTGACCACCCCCGCGCGAATCCGGTTGATGAACCGCTCCCAGTTGGCCGGATCGTCGCTGACCAGGCCGGCGGACAGGCCGTAACGGGTGTTGTTGGCCTCGGCGATGGCGGCGTCGAAGTCGACCACGCGGCGCACCTGCAGCACCGGGGCGAAGATCTCCTCGTCCGGGACCTCGATGCCGGTGACGTCGAGGATGGCCGGTCGGACGAACGCCTTGGACAGTCCGTCGACGCCGCCGGCGGCGCGGATGACCCGCGCCCCCCGGGCGAGCAGATCGTCGACCTGGGCCAGGGCCGCGGCGGCCGCGCGGGCCGAGATCAGCGGGCCGGCGTAGGGTTCGGCGTCGCCGTTCCACGGGCCGAACACCAGCCGTCCGGCCAGGGCGTCGACCGCCGCGACGATCGCGTCGCCCTGCGGGCCCTCGGGCAGGATCAGGCGACGGGCGCACGAGCAGCGCTGGCCGGTGGTGATGAACGCCGACTGGACCACGATGCCGGCCACCGCTTCGGCGTCGGCGGCGTCCCAGACGACCAGTGGATTGTTGCCGCCCAGCTCCAGCGCCAGGATGACGTGCGGGTCGTCGGCGAACTTGCGCCGGAAGTGGGCCCCGGCGGCGCCCGAGCCGGTGAACATCAGGGCGTCGATGCGCTGGTCGACCAGGGCGGCGCCGACGTCGCGGCCGCCCTGCACCAGATTGACCACCCCGGCGGGCAGGGCGGCCGCCTCGAGCGCCTCGACCATCAGCTGGCCGATCAGGGGCGTTTCCTCGGACGGCTTGAACACCACGGTGTCGCCGGCCAGCAGGGCGGGCACGATGTGGCCGTTGGGCAGGTGGCCCGGGAAGTTGAACGGGCCGAGCACCGCGGCGACGCCGTGCGGCCGGTGGCGCAGGACGGCGCGGCCGAAGGCGGTGTCGGCGCTGCGCTCGCCGGTGCGCTCGTCATAGGCCTTGATCGAGACGTCGACCTTGGCGGTCATCGAGCCCAGTTCGGCGTTGGTCTCCCACAAGGGCTTGCCGGTCTCGCGGCTGATCGCCTCGGCCATGGCCGGGGCGCGTTCCTTGAGCGCCGCCTGGTAGCGCTGGACGGCGGCGACGCGCTCCGCTCGCGGCAGATCGGCCCAGGCCGGCAAGGCGGCGCGGGCCGCGGCCACGGCGGCCGCCACCTGGGCGCCGGAGGCCTCGCGGCCGCGCCACACCTCGGTCTCGGTCGCGGGATCGAAGGAGACGAAGCCGTCGCCCTCGCCGGCGACCCAGCGCCCGTCAATGTACAGCCGTCCGTCGTTGGTCATGGAGTTCTCAATTCTTCACGCGCACCTGGTCGCCGGCCCGCACCTTCAGGGCGGCGGCCATCTCGGGAGTCATATGGGCCGTGCCGTCGTCGATCGCGACCTTGCCGCGCACGGCGCGGAACCGGCTGACGGTGGTGGTCGAGATCAGGGCCGGAAGTTCGGCCTCGACCTGGTCGGCCAGGGCCACGGTCATCACCCGGGCGTCGCGGACGGTGCGGATGTGGTCGCGCGCGCAGCTGACGGTGGGACCGGCGTCGAAGATGTCGACCAGGCCGTTGGGCCGGAATCCCTCGCTTTCCAGCAGGGCCATGGCCGGCACGCCCTGCGGATGGACCTTGCCGATCACCGCCCGGGCCGGGTCGGGCAGCAGCTCGACATAGATCGGGTGCCGCGGGGCCAGGTCGAGGATGAACTGCTTGTCGGTCGAGCCGGACATCAGGTCGGCCTCGTCGAACGGCATGGGGAAGAATTTGTGCGCCACATGGTCCCAGAACGGGCAGGCCCCGTCGGGGGTGAACACGCCGCGCAGCTCGGCCAGCACGTTCTCGGCGAACAGCTCCGGCTGGGCCCCGATCAGCATGTAGCGCGACTGGGACAGCAGGCGCCCCGCGCCGCCCTTGCGCCGGTCCGCCTTGAGGAACAGCGAGCCGACCTCGCTCCAGCCAGTGCATTCGTTGACCAGCACCAGGGTCTCGTGATTGAGCCGCACGTTCAGCGTCGGCGAGGACTGGGTGTGATTGACCACCCGGAAGGAGAAGAACGGCCGCTTGAGGCCGACCGCCGCCTTGACGCTGGCCACGCCGTCGACGTCGCCGGTCTCGGTGTCCTCGAGCATCACCGTGTACCAGCAGTCCTGCGGCTCGATGCGGCCGGCGAAGCTGTCGCGGCTGAGGTCCAGGCGCTCGCCGAGCTGGTCGGCGTCTTCGGGCAGGCTGGTGAAGCCGGGCCCGGACAGGTGGGCCAGCTCCAGCAGGGAATCGAGATCGGAAGGACCGGCGGGGCGGACGACAAGCATACGGCTATTGGCTTTCCAGTCTGAGCGCCTTCAGGCGTTTCGCGTCGATCTCGCCAGAGGCGACCTTGCACAGGATCAGGGCCGACAGGCGGGCCCGGTCGGCGAAGCTGGCCGGCCAGGCGTATTCCTGCTCCGAGTGAATGTCGCCGCCGACCACGCCCAGGGTGTCGATGTTCGGCAGGCCCGCGGCGTGCAGGTTGTTGCCCTCGCACACGCCGCCCGAGGGCTTCCAGGCGATGGTCTGGCCCAGCAGGGCGCCGACGTCGCGGACAGCCTCGAACAGGGCGCTCTGGCTGGCGTCCATCGGCTTGGGCGGGCGAGTGAAGCCGCCGTGCAGGGCCAGGGTCAGGCCCCCGAACGGCGGGGTGGCGGCGATCTCCCGCACGGCGGCCAGGGTCCAGTCGGCTGCCGCCTTGTCGGGCACGCGGACGTTGAAGCGGACCACGGCGTTGTCGGCCACCACGTTCAGCGGCGCGCCGCCGGAGTTCTTGTCGACATTGACAGTGACGCCCTCGCGCCGGCCGTTCAGGGCGTGCAGGGCGGCGGCCACGATGGCGGCGCCGGCGACCGCGTTGCGGCCCTCGTGAAAGGCGCGGCCGGCGTGGGCCGCCTTGCCGGTGACGATCAGGTGGAAATTGCCCGAGCCCTTGCGGGCCCCGGCCAGGGTTCCGTCGGGCAGGGACGGCTCGTAGGTCAGGCCCAGGTCGCCGGCCGCGCCCAGGGCGGCCAGCAGCGGCGCCGAGGCCGGCGAGCCGATCTCCTCGTCGGGGCTGAGCAGCACGGTCCAGCCGACGCGCTCGCGCTGCGGATGGGTCTCGAAAGCCTCCAGCGCCCCCAGCAGCACCGAGATGCCGCCCTTCATGTCGGCCATGCCCGGGCCGTTGAGCGCCCCGTCGGGCCGGGCGACCACGTCCTGGAAGCGGCTGTCGGCGGGGAAGACGGTATCGTAGTGGCCGGTCAGAACGACCTGGATCTCCGCCTCGGGACGGGTGGAGATCTTCAGGGCGTCGGCGTGGGCTTCCTCAAGCACTTCCCCGGTGTCGGTGACGAGGAC
The DNA here is from genome assembly GCA_964591465.1 of uncultured Brevundimonas sp. Taxonomy (GTDB): domain Bacteria; phylum Pseudomonadota; class Alphaproteobacteria; order Caulobacterales; family Caulobacteraceae; genus Brevundimonas. Next base: position 8,341 of record CAZQBJ010000031.1, on the reverse strand, counting down.
CGAGCCGCCGGTGGGCACGCGCTCGACCCGGGCGGGCAGGCGGCCGGCCTCCTGTTCGAGCGCCGCGAGCATGCGCGCCAGACCCTCGGCGTTGCGACTGCCGGAATTGATCCGGGCCCAGTCGACGGTGCGTGCGACCAAGGCGTCGGCGCGCGCCGCGACGTGGTCGAGGACAGTCTGGTCTTGGGGGTGAATCCGCATGCGGGCGGACCCTACAAGGGGCGACCGGCAAAAGCCAAGGCTGTGCGGCGCGCCCTAGGGACGCGGGGGGACCTCGGCCCGGCGGCGCTCGGGCCGGCCTTCGCCCCGAGGCCGCGACTGACGCCGCCAGCGCACCGCCAGGCTGGCCTCGCCCTGGCCGTCGACCCGCGAGGTGACCGCGATGTTGCGCCGCGCCTGCCACTCGACCTGCACCGCCGCGCCGCCCTCGCCGCCGCCGATGACTTCGAAATAGACGTCGTCGCCGAGGTATTTGCCGCCGGCCACGGTCATGGCCGAGGCCTCGCCGCCGAACGACAGGCGGTCGAGCCCGGCGAACTCGGCCAGATTGCCCAGGATGTCGAAGCCGCCGCCGCCGGCCAGCGAGGCGACGCCCGAGGCCAGCTGGGCCGCCTCGATGGCCGACAGCTGCGAGGCCGAGCGGCCGAACAGCACCTGGGACAGGATTTCGTCCTGCGGCAGGACGGGGGTGGAAGTCAGGGCGATGACCGGCTGGGCGGCGGTGCCGGTGACGCGGATCTCGGCGGTCAGGGCCGGGTCCTCGCGCACCGCCCGCAGGTTCAGCCGGATACGGTCGGCGCGGGTCGACAGGGTCACCGAACCGCTCTGGTCGAAGACAAACCGCTTTCCGCCGAACTCGTAGTCGCCGCGGGCGACCCGCGCGGTGCCGGTCAGCACCGGCCGGTTCAGGGTGCCGCGGATGCGCGCATTGAGGTTCATGCGCACGTCCAGGCCGCGACCGACCACGCGCACGGCGCCGTCGTTGGCCCGCATGCGGACGTCCAGCGAGATCGAGGAGGGGCGCTCGGACGCCTCGCGCGGCTCCGGATCCCCCCCGGGCCGGTTGACCTCGACCACCTCCATCGAGACCACCCCGGACGGGGTCGGCGGATCGGCCGCGACCCGGGCGTCGTCGACGCCGAGATCGCCGCTGAGCAGGATGGCGCCGTCGACCGCGCGGCTGGCGACTACCGAGCCGCTGGCGTGGGCGGTAGCCGTGTCGTTGTCGACCACGAGGAACCGCTGGAGGGTCAGGGTGAAATTGGACTCGCCGCCCTGGCGCAGGTTCAGGTCGCCCGAGCCGGACACCGTGCCCTCGCCGCCGTCGGTGGCCGAGAACCGCTCCACATGGGCGCCGCCGCCGTCGAAGGTCGCGCCGAAGGTCAGGTTGGCCAGCCGGGCGCCGGTGAAGGAGTCGGTGAAGGCGCCGTTCCTGAGGTCGACCCGTCCGTCGAGGATCGGTTCATTGATGCTGCCGGAAACGGCGGCCCGGCCGCTGACCTGGCCCGACAGGCTGCGCTCGCCGCCCAGCACCAGGTCCCAGATCGGCCGGATCTCGCCGGCCAGCACCACATCGCCGGACATCGGCCGGTTTCGCGCCACGGCCAGCCGCAGCGGCGCGGACGAGGCCTCGACCGGCAGCCTCAGATTGGCGGTGGAATTGACCCCGCCCTCGTCGGTGACCGAGGCGTTGAGCTGCAGGACGTCGTTGAGCAGCCGGGCCTGCACGCGGCCGTCGATGGCGATGTCGCGCGGCGCGTCGCGGCTGCCGGCGCCGCTGAGGGTCAGGTCGGCCGCGCCATCCAGGGCGTCGCCCGCGCCGCGCAGGTTGACCGAGCCGGAGACCTGGCCGCGCAGGTTCTGGTTGATGGCCGCGAGGTTCACCCGGGTCAGATTGGCGGTGATCGAGGCCCCGCCGGCGTCCTGGCGCAGCTCGCCGGTCAGGCCGCCGCCCCCCTCGCGGCCGCCCAGGCCCAGGTCGACGCGCACCACCCGGCCGTCGCCGGCCAGGGCGATGATCGCCGGGGCGCGGGTGGTGAAGGCCACGTCGCGCACCTCGCCAGAGCCTTGCAGGGAGACCGTCTGGGCCCCGTTGGCCCGGGCATAGACGCCCGTGCCGTCGAACTGCACCGGAATGGAGCCGCCGACGTCGGCCGCCAGCGAGAAGGGCAGGTGCTCCAGCCGGCCGCGACCATTCAGGACCAGGGTGCGGATCACGTAGCCCGAGCCGGCGAAGCGGACATTTCGACCGGTGACGTCCAGCACCGCGGAGTCCTGGCCGGCCCCCTCGACCAGGCGGATCGTCCCCTGCGCGGTTCCGGAGGCGAGGAAGGCGCCGGGGCGCGCCTGGAAGGTCAGGTCGGCGCTGGACGGGGCCCCGTGGCGCAGGGCCAGCTGGCCGCTGGCGGTCAGCCCTCCGGCGTCCACATCGAGGTTTCGCAGGGCCACCCCGTCCGGCTGGATCAGGAAGGCCGAGGCGGCGCGGGCCGGGCCGTAGTTGCTGGCCCCGGTCACGGTGACATGCCCGTCCGAAGCGTCGGCGCCGCGGCGGAAGCTGAGAATGACGCGGCTTTCGGTGAGGGTCAGGGGACCCGCGGCGATCTGGGCGAAGCGGGCGGTGAGGTCGGCCCGCGGTCGGTTGAGCGACCCGGTCAGGGCGCCTTCGCCGCTGGCGGCGCCCTCGATCTCCACCGGACCGACCGCGAACGGTCCCTCGGCGGTCCAGTTCAGGGCCAGGCGCAAGCCGCCGTCGAGGCCGATCAGGCCGCGGGCGGCCAGCCGTCCGGCGGCGCCGCTCAGGTCGGCCGAGTCCACCTCGATGCGGCCGTTGGCCAGCTGGCCGGCCGCCACCAGCCGCGGGGCGGGGCCGAGCAGACGGTCCAGCTGGCCGTAGCCGGAGCCGAACCGGCGACCGCGCGCATCGAAGGCGAGGGTCCAGGGACGACCGGACGACGGCTGACGGGCGCGGACCTCGCCGGACAGGCCGCCGGACGCCCCGCGGCGCAGGGGTCCGACGTCGGTGACGTCGACGTCGCCGCGGAAGGCCAGGCCGCCGCCCAGATTGCGCGACCCCTGGCCCCGGACGCGCACGGCGGCGCCGGTCAGGTCGATGGACTGCAGCAGGAGCTGGCCGTTGGCCTGGCGGGTCAGCTGGAAACGGGCGCGAGGGGTCTCGCCCAGCAGGCCGCCGATCATGCCGGCGCGCTCGCCGCCCGCCCCGGTCAGATCGGCGTCGGCCGTGGCCCGTCCGTCGCGCCAGCGGATGTCCAGCGGGCCCGACAGCCGGGTGATGTCGTAGCCGGCCAGAGCCGCGCGCTGCAGGCTGACGTCCCCGTCCAGCGTCCAGTTGTCGGTATCCCCGCGCCAGACGCCCTCCCAGGCGGCGGGGCCGGCGAGGGTGACGCCCGCCAGGCGGGTGAGGGAGGGAGTCTCGAGGCTGACGTTGATGCCGTCGGGGGCGCTGCGGCTTTCGACATGGATCATGCCGCTGGCGCGGGTGGTCAGGTTTTCGGCCCGCAGGGTCCAGCCCAGACCGTAGAACCCTGGCCGGTCGGCGTCGGCCACGGCGGCCAGGCCGAAGCGGGCGGTCGGGCCGACCCGGCGGGCGTAGCCGGCCAGCAGCTCGGAGCCGGCGAAGTCGGCGAAGCCGGACACCCGGGCGCCGCGCTCGTCGAACCGGCCGTCGACGTTCAGCGGCGTGACCTCGCCGGAGCGAACGCGGGCCAGCAGATGGGACTCGTCGATCGACGCGATCAGGTCGAACGGCTGGTCGGGCGAATAGCCCAGGGCGCCGGCGAGCGGGCCGCCTTCGGCCTCATGCGCCCGCAGGTTCAGCCGCAGCTGGTCCAGCCGGCCGCCATAGCTGAAGCTGGCGCGCAGGTGGTCGCCGGGCCGGGTCAGGCTGAAGGCGCTGAGCTCGGCGGTCTTCAGCACGCCGTCCGCGCGGGGCACATCGGCCTGGGCGTCGAGGGTGAAGCGGCCGTATTCGCGGCTGAACCCCTCGAGCATCTCGATTTCGGTCTTCAGCGACCGGATGCGGATCGACAGGGGCATGGCGCCGGGCGGGTCGACCGACGGCTCGACCAGCGGCCGGCGGATCAGGCGGACGACCTCGGCCTCGATCTCGGTGGCGTGGAAGGTGCGCCCCACCAGCGGCAGCCATGACCAGTCGACCCGCACGTTGCGCGCCTCAAGCCACACGCCTTCGGCGTCGGTGACTGTGACCCGCTCCAGGGTGAAGTCGTCCCACAGGTCGCCCGAGAGGCCCTCGACATTGATCCGGCCGTAGCGGCCCAACTGCTTGCCGGCGACGAAGCTGACGACCAGGTCGCGGCCGGCCGGCGACAGGACCGCGAAACGTCCCCCGAGGAAGGCGAGCAGCAGCAGGACCGCAAGGGTCCCCAGACCGACCAGCCCCCAGCGAAGGGCGTTCTGGCGGCGCGTTCGGCGCGCGCGCGGCGTTTCCGGGGCGGGGGCGGTCGGCTCGGTCAAAACGCTTGCCCGATGCTGACATAGATCTGGAAGTCGGGGTCGCCGTCGCGCGGGTCCAGCGGAATGGCGACATCGGCGCGGATCGGCCCGAAGGGCAGGTTGTAGCGAACCCCGACGCCCACGGCCCAGCGCATGTTGCTCAGGTTGGGGGTCTCCTGAAAGCCGATCGCCCCGCCCTCGACGAAGGCCGCCGCGCCCCAGCGTTCGCCGATGTCGCGGCGGGCTTCCAGCGAGGTCTCGAACAGGGAAACGCCCCCGCGCGGCGTGTTGTCGTCCAGCCGCGGGCCGACGCCCTGGTACTCGTAGCCGCGCACCGAGCCGCCGCCGCCCGAATAGAACAGGCGGTCAGACGGGATCGACAGCTCGTCGCCGCCGATGATCGAGCCGATGCGCACGCGCCCGGCCAGCACTGTGCGCGCGTTGTCGTCCAGCGGCAGATAGGCCGTGCCCTGGCCCTCGAGCCGCAGGAAGGCGACCTCCGAGTCGCCGGTCACCGCCGTCGGCTGGGCCGAGGCCAGCACGCGCCAGCCGCGGGCCGGGTCCAGCGGGTCGTCCGACCGGTCCATGAAGGCGGTGGCCCGTCCGGTCAGGATGGTCAGATGACGCTCAAGGTCGCCGACCGTGTCGGTGTCGGGGAAATAGCGCCGCTCGAGGTAGCGGCCGGAATCGATCGCCGCGCCATAGGTGAAATAGGAGGTCTTGCCGATGCGCTGGCGCAGGTCGGCCGACAGGGTCCCGGCGGTCCGTTCGTAGGCGTCGGTGTCCTCGTCGACCACGGCGAGGCCCAGATCGAGGGTGCGGCCCGCGCGCCGCCAGTGGGGCAGGGACAGATTGGCCGCCAGCCGGCTGTCCAGCTCCGCCAGCCGGGCGACAAAGCGCAGGGTGTCGGCGCGCCCGAACCGGTTGCGCCAGGTCCAGGCTCCGTCGACGCCGAAGCCCTCGCTCGTCGAATAGCTGACCCCCGCCTCCAGGGTGCGGCGCGGGCTGTCCGACAGGGTGACGATCACCGGTCGCAGACCGTCGGCTCGCGTGCTCTCGACCGGCGACAGGGCCACGGCGATGGTGTCGTAGACCCCGGTCTCCAGCAGACGGCGCTCCAGCTCGGCGACGTCCTCCGGATCGTAGACGTCGCCCTCGGTCCAGGGCGCGAGGCCGGCGACCCAGGCCGGGTTGGTCGGTCCGCGGGTGACCAGCTCGATGCCGTCCAGCCGCACGCGGCCGCCCGGATCGATGACATAGGTGGGCTGGACGGCGGTGACGGCGTGATCGACCACCACCCGCCGGTCGCCGGCGCGGGCGTCGGCGTAGCCGTGCTGGACCAGGGCCGCGACCAGCCGGCCCTCGGCCCCGACCACGTCGGCCGCCCGGCCCGGGTCGCCCGGCGCGAGCTCGAGCGCCCCGGTCGCCGCCGCGGCGGCCTCCGGATCGGGCGCAGGGCCGGTCCATTCGACCTGCGGCTCCCCGAGGGTGAAGCGCGGTCCGGGCGTGACGAGCACAACGGCCAGCGGTCGGTCCTCGCCCTCGACCTCGTCCTCGACCACCGCCTGGTAGTAGCCCTCGGACCGCAGGACCGCGACGGCGCGTTCGACCGCGGCGCGGGCCCGGCGGCGGGCCTGGAAGCGGCTGGAGGCCGGATCGTCGGTCTCGCCGACCGCCCGTTCGATGCGGGCGCGCAGGTCGGCGTCCATCTCGCCGCGGACGACCGCGCGCGGCTCGGCCCGCGCCGCGGAGGCGAGGCTGGTGCAGACCAGCAGGGCCGCCAGCAACGAAAAGGTCCGAGGTTTCAAGTCCCGCAGTCTCCGCCCGGCGCGACCACCATAACCCGCGCAAAGCGGCGCCGTTCCGCGCCGTCCGCCTGAACTACCGTCAGGACCGGGCCGGAATCATGGCGCCGGGGGTCAGTAGAACAGGGTTTCGCTCTCGGGTTGAACGCTTTCCTCGGAGCTGCGCGGCTCGGGCAGCGGCTCCTGGTAGCCGGTCGGGGCGGGCTCGGGTTCAGGGGCCAGGGCCGGCGTCTCGTCCACCGGCGGCGCGGTCTCGACCGGCGCCGGCTCGGGGGCGGGCGCCTCGTCGTCGTAGCGGGTTTCGGCCTCGCACGCGCTCAGGGCCGCACCGGCCGCCAGCATCGCGATAAAAGCAAGTCTGCGCATAGGAATCCGCTCCCCAAACCTGACCGGTGAACGCCGACAATCCGGGGTTGTTCCATCGGGGAAGCCGCGCCCGCCGTCAAGCAGCGGAAACCAATCGTTTGCATCTGGCCCCTACGCTCGGAAAAGTAGCGAGGAGGGTCTGAAGCAATGGGCGCGACATCCGGGTACGCGATGATCGCGGCGATCCGCTTCAAGGAGCTCTGGACCCGTCTGGGTCTGGCCCTGTTCATCGGTACGACGGCGGTGCTGTTCGCCCCTTCGTGGTGGCCGGTGCTGTGGTTTGTCGCCATGCTGGCCGGCCAGGCCGTGGACCTGGTGCTGTTCCGGCCGATGCGGCTCCACCCCGAGCGGGAGGTGTCCAACGCCCGCAAGGCGGCGTGCCTGGTCTCGACCTTCTTCAACACCGCCATCTATTCAGCGATCACCCTGTACATGTGGCTGGAAGGCGGGGAGGCCGGCCGGCTGTTCGCGGTCATCCAGGTGGCCGGCGGCCTGCTGCACGTCAGCCTGCACATGCACCACTCGCGCCCGGTGCTGCTGGCCGCGGTGATCCCCCACAGCATGTATTTCCTCGGCATGCCGCTGGGCCTGATGATCGCCGGCGGCGAGGTCGCTTCCAGCGTCATCATGGTGATCGCCAGCCTGCTGTACATGGCCCACCTGGTGGTGGCGGTGCGCCAGTCCTCGGCGACGACCACGGCGCTGCGCGAGGCGCGCGACGAAGCCACCCGCGAGCGCGAACGGGCCGAACGGGCCAGCGCCGCCAAGTCCGACTTCCTGGCCGTGATCAGCCATGAGATCCGCACCCCGATGAACGCGGTGATCTCCGGCGCCAACCTGCTGCGCCGCACACGGCTGAGCGCCGAGCAGCGCGAGCACGTCTCGATGCTGCTGAACGGCGGCGACGTGCTGGTCGGCCTGCTGAACGATGTGCTGGACTTTTCGAAGATCGAGGCCGGCAAGATGACGCTGGAGAGCGCCGAGCTGGAGGTGCGGGACAAGCTGGAATCCATGCTGCGCCTGTGGGAGCCGCGCGCGGCCGCCAGCGGCGTCCGG
>CAZQBJ010000031.1:0-634 GCA_964591465.1 uncultured Brevundimonas sp. | reverse complement strand
AGATTCTGCTCAACCTGCTGTCCAACGCGGTGAAGTTCACCGAGGAGGGGGTGATCACCCTCCGCGCCGGCTGGGACGCCGACGCCGGGGCGCTGGAAATCGAGGTCGAGGACACCGGCTGCGGCATCGCCGAGGACCGGCTGGATCGGGTGTTCGCCAGCTTCGAGCAGGCCGAGGCCGGGACCACCCGGCGTTTCGGCGGCACCGGCCTGGGCCTGGCCATCAGCCGCCGGCTGGCCGAGCTGATGGGCGGCGCGCTGAACGTGCGCAGCACCGCGGGCGAGGGCTCGGTGTTTCATCTTCACCTGCCGGTGACGGTGGTCGCCGAGGCGGGCCCGGCGCAGCCGGTCGACGCGGCGCACCCGGCCAGCCTGGCCGGCCGGTCGATCCTGATCGCCGAGGACCACGAGGTGAATCGCCGGATCATCAGCCTGCTGCTGGAGCCGCACGGCTGCCGGCTGACGCTGGTCGAGAACGGCGCCGACGCGGTGCAGACGGCGGCCTACACGCCGTTCGACGCCATCGTGCTGGACATGCAGATGCCGGTGATGGACGGGCTGGAGGCGGCCCGCCGCATCTGCGCCGAGGGGCCGAACGCGGACACGCCGATGATCGCCCTGACCGCCAACGCCCT
>CAZQBJ010000030.1:0-16046 GCA_964591465.1 uncultured Brevundimonas sp. | reverse complement strand
TGCAGCAGGCCGGCCACAAGCCGATCGTGCTGATGGGCGGCGGCACCACCAAGGTCGGCGACCCGACCGGCAAGGACGCCTCGCGGCCCCAGCTGACCGACGAAACCATCCAGGCGAACATCGCCTCGATCCGCACGGTGTTCGAGAAGTTCCTCGACTTCGGCGACGGCCCGACCGGGGCGGTTATGCTCGACAACGACGAGTGGCTGTCCACCTACGGCTACATTGAGTTCCTGCGCGAGTACGGCACGCACTTCACCGTCAACCGCATGCTGAGCTTCGACTCGGTCAGGCTGCGGCTCGAGCGCGAGCAGCCGATGACCTTCCTCGAGTTCAACTACATGCTGATGCAGTCCGTCGACTTCCTGGAGTTGAACCGGCGGCTGGGCGTCACCCTGCAGATGGGCGGCTCGGACCAGTGGGGGAACATCACCTCGGGCGTCGACCTGGTCCGCCGGGTCGACCAGAAGGCCGCCTTCGGCCTGACCACCCCGCTGCTGACCACCGCCTCGGGCGGCAAGATGGGCAAGACCGCCCAGGGCGCCGTGTGGCTGAACGCCGACCAGCTGAGCCCGTACGACTACTGGCAATTCTGGCGCAATGTCGACGACGCCGACGTCGGCCGCTTCCTGCGCCTGTTCACCGACCTTGAGTTGGACGAGATCGCCCGGCTCGAGGCGCTGCCCGGGGCCGAGATCAACGAGGCCAAGAAGGCGCTGGCCGATGCGGCGACGACCATGCTGCACGGCGGGGACGCCGCCGCCCACGCGCGCGCCGGGGCCGAGGCGGCCTTCGAGCAGGGCCGACTGTCGGCCGACCTGCCGACCGTCGAGCTGCCGCGCGACGAGGTGATCGGGGCGATGATCGCCGCGGTGGCCACCAGGGCCGGGCTGACCGCATCGAACGGCGAGGCCCGCCGCCTGGCCCAGGGCGGCGGCCTGCGCCTGAACGACCAGCCGATCGCCGACGGGACCCGCCCGCTGGAGGCCGCCGACCTGACCGCCGAAGGCGTGCTCAAGCTGGCCGCCGGCAAGAAGAAGATCGTCCTGGTGAGGCCCGTCTGATGACCGAGATCACCGAAGGCGCGAAGGCTCCGGCCTTCGACATGGAAACCGCCGGCGGCGGCCGCGTCTCCTCGGACGACCTGAAGGGGCGGCCCTACGTGCTGTATTTCTACCCCAAGGCGGATACGCCCGGCTGCACCACCGAGGGCCAGGACTTTTCGGCCCTGATCGGCCAGTTCGAGGCGGCCGGCGCGACGGTCGTCGGCGTCTCGCGCGACCCGGTGAAGAAGCTGGACCGCTTCGCCGCCAAGCATGACCTCAAGGTCGTCCTCGCCTCGGACGAGCCCGGGGACGTCACCGAGGCCTGGGGCGTGTGGGGCGAGAAGAAGCTGTATGGCCGCGTCTACATGGGCGTCGAGCGGGCCACCTTCCTGGTCGACGGCCAGGGCGTCGTCCGCCGGGCCTGGCGCAAGGTCAAGGTCAAGGGCCACGCGGCCGAGGTACTGGAGGCCCTGAGCGCCCTCTAGGCCCTGCCCCAGTTGACCCGCAGTGAACCGACCGGGCTGGCACGGCCCGTGCAAGAACAGTCGCGAGACTGTCCAGATTCGGTTCAATACCCGCGGTAGGCGAACTTGATGCGCGCAGCATTCGTACAGGGCGAATATGACTTGCGAACGGCCCTGCGCGCCGCGTTCCCCTTGCACGATCAGGCGTCATCAAGGATAACGCCGATAGAGCGTGGGGGCGTTTGAGTATGGTCAAGGCACGTGTGGCGCGGATGCGCCAACTTAGCGAGCGACTGTTTCCGGAAAGACACGTTTACCTGCGATCCGGCGGTGAAACGCGCGGCTATGTGCTGACCACCGGCCGGCAGCTGATCCTCGCCGGGGTCGCCGGCCTGCTGGGCCTGTGGACCCTGGGGGCCTCGGCCTCGGTGGTCGTCCACAGCTGGCTCGACAGCCGGGCCGAACACCAGATCGTCCGCGCCCGCGCCTCCTCCGAGCGGCTGAACGCCGAACTCCAGGCCCGGCTGGAAAGCGCCGTGGCCCGCATGACGGCGACCAGCGGTTCGCTGGACGAGATGGCCAACATGGTCGAGCGCCGGCACGGCGCCCTGACCCAGGTCATGGGCATGTTCCACGACGTCGCCGGGGCCCAGGAAGCCCTGCGGCCGGCCGAGCCGCTGGATCCCAACCGGCCGCCGCTGGAGCGCATCGTGGCGGTGCGCATGGACCAGGAGCGGCTGATCGCCCGGGCCGAGGACTTCGCCGCCAGCCGGGCCGAGCGCCTGCGCCTGGCCTTCCGCCTGGCCGGGCTGAACCCGTCGGCCTACGTCGGCCCGGCCACCGGCCTGGGCGGCCCGCTGGTCGAGGCCCGCGACCCGCGCGCCCTGGCCGCCGTGCTGGACGTCGACGAGGCCTTCGCCATCCGCATCCGCAACGCGGCCGACAACCTGACCGACATGCGCGCCCTGGCCGACGCGGCCCAGACCCTGCCGTTCGGCCGACCGACCCACGGGGCCCGCGTCACCTCCGGCTTCGGCGCCCGGTTCGATCCGTTCAACCGCCGGCCGGCCCTGCACCAGGGCCAGGACTTCGCGGCGCCGCTGAACACCCCGGTGCTGGCCACCGCGCCGGGCGTGGTGTCCTTCGCCGGCGTGCGCGGCGGCTACGGCCGCACGGTCGAGATCGACCACGGCCGCGGCTTCAAGACCCGTTTCGCCCATCTCAACACCATCGCCGTCCGGCCGGGCGAGCGCGTGTCCGTCGGCAGTCGCATCGGCGGCATGGGCACCACCGGACGCTCGACCGGCGTTCACCTGCACTACGAGGTGTGGGTCAACGGCCGGCCCCAGAACCCCGCCCGTTTCATGAGAGCTGGAGACCAACTTGTTCAGCAAGGCTAAGACCCGCCCGCAGCCGGCCCCGGTGCCGATCCCCGATCTGCCGGACCTGCCGTCCCCGTCCGCCCGCCGCCAGGCCGCGCCCGAGCCGGCGCCCGCCCCGGCGACCAACAAGCCGCCGTCCCTGATCGCCTCGGGACTCAAGTTCGAGGGCAACATCTCGGGCAACGGCGAGCTCAACATCGAAGGCGCCTTCAAGGGCGACATCCGCGTCGGCCGCCTGATCGTCGGCGAAACCGGCGCGGTCGAGGGCGGCGTCAGCGCCGACTACATCGAGGTGCGCGGCCGCATCGTCGGCGCCGTGTCCGGCAAGCAGGTCAAGCTGCTCGGCACCGCCTACGTCGACGGCGACATCACCCACGAGCAGCTGTCGATCGACGTCGGCGCCTACTTCCAGGGCCGCTGCCTGCAACAGCGCAAGGACGCGCCGGCCCAGGCCCCGCAGCAGACCCCGCCGCCGCATCCGCAGCCCCAGGCGCAGCCGCAGCCGGCCGCCCAGGCGGTCAATTTCGCGACCCCGCGCCCGCCCGAGGCCCAGCTGATCTCGATGAAGCCGGCCTGAGCCTGAGCGCCCTCCCCGTCCGCGGGGAGGGCCGCCCGGCCTAGTCGGCGTCGCCCTCGCGGGTCTCGCCGACGCGCGCGGCCAGCGCCGCGCCCATGAACTGATCCAGATCGCCGTCCAGCACCCCCTGGGTGTCCGAGGTCTCGACGTTGGTCCGCAGGTCCTTGACCATCTGGTACGGCTGCAGGACGTAGCTGCGGATCTGGTGGCCCCAGCCGATGTCGGTCTTGGCGTCGGCCAGCGCCTGGGCCGCCGCCTCGCGCTTCTGCAGCTCCAGCTCGTACAGCCGCGCCCGCAGCATCCGCCAGGCTTCCTCGCGGTTCTGGTGCTGCGACCGGCCGGCCTGGCAGGCGACCACCGTGTTGGTCGGCACGTGCGTCAGGCGGACCGCCGAGTCGGTCTTGTTGATGTGCTGGCCGCCGGCCCCGGAGGCCCGGTAGGTGTCGGTGCGCACATCGGCCGGGTTGATGTCGATCACGATGGCGTCGTCGACCACCGGCGAAACCCCGACCGAGGCGAAGCTGGTGTGCCGCTTGGCCGCCGAGTCATAGGGGCTGATGCGCACCAGCCGGTGCACCCCGGACTCGCTCTTGAGCCAGCCGTAGGCGTTGGGCCCCTTGATCTCGATGGTCGCCGACTTGATCCCGGCCTGTTCGCCGGCGGTCTCTTCCAGCAGCTCGACCTCGTAGCCGTGCTGGGTCGCCCAGCGGGTGTACATGCGCAGCAGCATGCCGGCCCAGTCGTTGGACTCGGTGCCGCCGGCGCCCGAATTGACCTCGAGATAGGCGTCGTTGCCGTCGGCCTCCCCGGACAGCAGCGCCTCCAGCTCGGCCCGGGCGGCGCGCTCCTTGATGGCGCGGAGGCTTTCGCGGGCTTCCTCGAGGGCCGCCTCGTCCTTCTCCTCGTCGGCCATCTCGGCCAGCATGAGGCCATCCTCCAGCCCCTGCTCCATCTCGCGCACGGCGCTGATCTGGCTTTCCAGACGCGAGCGCTCGCGGCTCACCGCCTGGGCCTGGTCAGGGTCGTCCCACAGGGTCGGGTCCTCGACCCGGGCGTTCAGTTCGTCCAGCTTGCGGAGCGCGGGCTCCCAGTCAAAGACGCCTCCTGAGCAGAGCCAGGCTCTGCTCGATGTCGGCCTTCATGGCCTCGACATCCGGTCGCATGGACAACTCCGTGCACAACAACAGGGGGCGGCCGGGCCGCCCGGTTCTCAGGGCCGCGGGAGATAGCGGCTCAGTACAGGCCGCTCAAGTCCTCGGACGGCTCCTTGCGCGGGGGCGGCGGGGCCGACGGGGCCGGCGGCGGCGTGGTCGAACCCGGATTGGCCGCCTCCTGCTCCTGGCGGAGGATCTCCAGATAGGGTGTGGGCCCGCTGGGCGTCTCGGGGGCCGGCTCCTCGCGCTGCGGGCGGGTGCCCGGGCGGAACGCCTCCTCGATCCCGCGCACCAGATGGAACTCGGCATTGGCCGGGCGGACGAACTCGCGGGCCGGCTGGCCGCCCATGGCGTCTTCCATGAAATCGATGAAGATCGGCACCGCCGCGGACGAACCGGTCTCGCCCGAGCCCAGCGAGCGGTTGTCGTCGAAGCCGACGAACACCCCGACCACGATGTCGGTGGTGAAGCCGACGAACCAGGCGCTGCGGTAGTCGTTGGTCGTCCCGGTCTTGCCGGCCACCCAGCGGCCCAGGCTGCGGGCGCGCACCGCGGTGCCGCGCTGCACCGCGCCCTCCAGCATGGAGGCGATCTGGTAGGCGGTGATCGGATCGATCGCCCGCTCGCCCCGCGGCGCCAGCCGCGGCGAACCCGAACCGTCGAAGCCGCGGCCGCAGATGCTGCAGGTCCGCTGGTCGGCCCGCCAGATGGTCTCGCCGTTGCGGTCCTGGACCATTTCGATGAGATACGGCTCGATCAGCCGGCCGCCGTTGGCGAACATGGCGTAGGCGGCGGTCAGCCGATACGGCGTGGTTTCCCCCGCCCCCAGCGACATCGACAGCACCGGCGACATGTTTGGGGTGATGCCCCAGCGGCCGGCGTTCTCGGCGATGGTGTTCATGCCGACCTGCTGGGCCAACCGCACGGTCATCACGTTGCGCGACAGCTCCAGCCCGCGACGCAGGGTCTGCGGCCCGTAGTACTCGCGGCTGTAGTTCTCGGGCGTCCAGCGCTCGCCCGGGCGGGCCCCGGCGAACGAGATCGGCGCGTCGACCACGATGCTGGCCGGGGTGAAATCGCCCTCCAGGGCGGTGGCGTAGACGAACGGCTTGAACGCCGAGCCGGGCTGCCGCTCGGCCTGGGTCGCCCGGTTGAAGCTCGACAGCGAGTAGGAGTAGCCGCCGACCATGGCCAGCACCCGGCCGGAAGACGGTTCGATGGCCACCAGGGCGCCGTTGACCTGCGGCACCTGGCGCAGGTTGAACCGGTCGCCCCCGCCGGACACCGGTTCGACGAAGATCAGGTCGCCGCGATCCAGACCCGCGCCCCGGCGGGCCCAGGCCACGTCCTCGCTGACCAGCACGCCGCGCAACCCGCCCTGGGCGGTGCGGACGCGAACCGTGTTGCCATCGACGCTCTCGACCACCGCGGCGCGCCAGCCGCGCCGTTCGGCCGGCGGCGATTCGGACAGGGCCCGCTCTTCCCAACCCTCGGCGATCTGCACATTGCCCCAGGCGCCGCGCCAGCCGTGCCGGCGGTCGTAGGTCTCGAGCCCGCGCATCAGGGCGTCGCGGGCCGCCGACTGCAGCCGCGGGTCCAGGGTGGTGCGCATGTAGTAGCCGCCGGCGTTCACCTCCTCGCCGAAGCGGGCCAGGGCCTGGCGGCGGGCCTCCTCGACGAAGAAATCGGCGTCGGCGTACTGCGCCCGGCGCGGCGCGTCCTGGGTCACCAGCGGCGTCGCCCGGGCGGCGTCGGCCTCCTCCTGGGTGATCCAGCGGTTCTGGGCCATCTCGTTCAGCACCCAGTTGCGCCGGGCCAGGGCGGCCTCGGGTCGGCGGCGCGGGTGATAGTTGTTCGGCCCCTTGGGCAGGGCGGCCAGGAACGCCGCCTCGGCGGTGGTCAGGGCGTTCAGCGGCTTGCCGAAATAGTTGTAGGCGGCCGCGGCCACGCCGTACGAGCGATAGCCGAGGAAAATCTCGTTCAGATACAGCTCGAGGATCTGCTCCTTGCTCAGCGTCGCCTCCAGGCGGCTGGCGAGGATCGCCTCCTTCAGCTTGCGGCCGATGGTGGCGTCGTTGGTCAGCAGGACGTTCTTGGCCACCTGCTGGGTGATGGTCGAGCCGCCCTCCAGCCGCCGGCCGGTGACCGCGTTGAGCACGTTCTTGAGCATGGCGCGGCCCAGGCCGCTGACGTCGATGCCCCCGTGCTGGAAGAAATTGCTGTCCTCGGCGGCGAGGAAGGCCTGGACCACCTGCACCGGAATCTCGTCGTACGGCACATAGATGCGCCGCTCCTGCGAGAACTCGCCGATCAGGGTTCCGTCCCAGGCATAGACGCGCGTCGCCGTCGGCGGCCGGTATTCGGCCAGCTCCGAGGCGTCGGGCAGGTCATGGAACAGCCAGGCGGCGTAGATCGCGAGCGAAAGCCCCGCGATCGCGATCGCCCCCAGCAGCCCGATCCCGGCCATGACGAACCAGCGTTCGCCTGTTCTCACTCGAAACCTCCGGACACGCGTTCGGACCGGTTTAGCGACTGTCGCGCGCGCGGCAAACAGTCCAGAGCAACATTGCGCGCGAATCCGGGCGGAGTGTTGTTTCGGGCCCGCCCCTCAGGGGCGCGCGGCCAGGGTCAGGGCGCTGGCCGGAGCCTCGAAATAGGTGTCGATCGACTGGGCGACCGCCCGCATCAGCCGGCGGCGGCTGCGCTCCTCGCTCAGCAGGGCCTCGTCGTCCGGGTTGGTGATGAAGCCCATCTCCAGCAGCACCGCCGGCACGTCGGGGGCCAGCAGCACCATGAAATTGGCCACCCGGTGGCTGCGGCTCAGCATCGGGTGCTCGGCCCCCTCCAGCCCGGCCAGCAGGGTCCGGGCGAACTCGGCCGATCGATTCTGGGTGGCCCGCTGGGTCAGGTCCAGCAGGATGCGATCGACCGACGGGTCGCCGCCGGGCAGGTGCATCTGGCGGGTCCAGTCGGCCTGGCCGGTGACCTGGCGCACGGCCCGCTCGGCGCCCTGCTCGGACAGGGTGTAGACGCTGGCCCCGCGGGTCTCGGGGGCCGAGCCGGCGTCGGCGTGCAGCGAGATGAACAGGTCCGCGTCGGCCTCGCGGGCGATGGACACCCGGCGGTCGTGCGGGATGTAGACGTCGGCGTCGCGGGTCAGCAGCACCCGATAGCCCTTGCGTTCCAGCTCGCCCTTCAGGGTCCGCGCGGCCGCCAGGGTGATCTCGCTTTCGCGCGCATTGGCCCCCAGGGCCCCCGGGTCGCGGCCGCCGTGGCCCGGATCGATGACGATCAGGCGCGGTTCGGGTGGGGGCGGCGGCGGGGCGGCCGCGGCCGTCTGCACGGCCGGCGCGCCGTCCGGCGCCTTCAGGTCGATGACGTAGCGGTAGTGGGCGACCCCGTCGCCCGGCGGCAGCAGGAAGCGCCGCTCGACCTCGGCCGGACGGGTCAGGGTCAGGCGCAGGCGCGAGGCGCCGGCCACCGAATCGACCTCGTACTGCCGGACAAGGCCCAGGCCGGCTCCGCGCGGGCTGTCGCCCGGGCCGATTCCGGTCAGAGCCAGGGTGAAGCGGGTGGAGCCCGGCGCGGCGTCGACGATCTGTCCCCGGGTCGAGGCCTCCAGGTCGATCACCACCCGGGTGCGCTCGGCGTCGCCGCCGAAGCGGACGCGCAGGATTTCCCCGCCGCCGCCCGCCGCGATGGCCCGGAAGGCGATCAGCGCCGCCACCGCGAACACCAACGCGGCCAGGACCAGCAGCGCGTTGCGCCGCCAGCCTCCGGTCAGGCCGTCGATCTGCTGTGGCACGGGGCCGAACATGGCCGGGACACCTTCACTTCCAGTCCTCGCGCGTACTCTTGCCTCAACGCGGGTGAGCAGGAGGTTAACGGTCCGTTCATATCGCCGTTCCCCCGCCCGTCCGCGCGATTGCGTGAGCGGCGGGGCCGCGCGGGCGCGAAAGCGTAGGTCATTGCATGGCGGCGCTTTCTTTTCGCCGCTCGCGTGACTATTGTGCAGCGCGTCGACCGGCGCGGTGGAAACCGCCGTCGGCTGCCGACGCACCCTGCCTTTTGAGCGGAGCGTCCGGGTCACCGGCGGTTCGCCCAGCCAAAGCGCGGGCCGCACCCGATCGGGACAGCCCGCGACCAAGGACCATTGCTGACTTCATGGGCCGCACCGCCTGCCTTCCCCTTCGGCTAGACGCCGGCGCCGCCACGAGCGGCCGGGGACCGCGCGCCTGCGCCCTCATCCCATCACATCGGCGAGCCGCCGCGGCCTTCGTTGAAGGTCGCCTGCTGGCGCGCCCTGGAGAGACCCTTAATGTCCAAAATCATGCTTATCGACGCGGCGCACGCGGAAGAAACGCGCGTCGCGATCGTGGATGGCCGCCAGGTTGAGGAGTTCGACTTTGAAAGCCGGGCCCGGCGCCAGCTCCGCGGCAACATCTACCTCGCCAAGGTCACCCGCGTAGAGCCCAGCCTGCAGGCCGCCTTCATCGAGTACGGCGGCAACCGCCACGGCTTCCTGGCCTTCAACGAGATCCACCCGGACTACTACCAGATCCCCGTCGCGGACCGCGAGGCGATCATGGCCGAGGTCGCCGCGGGCGAGGATCACGACGACGACGACCACGAGAACGGCGAAAACGGCGAGGACCACGACGAGGACGACGGTCCCTCGGCCGAGGAGGCCCGGCTGCGCCGGCGCCTCATGCGCAAGTACAAGATCCAGGATGTCATCCGCCGCCGCCAGATCCTGCTGGTGCAGGTGGTCAAGGACGAGCGCGGGGCCAAGGGCGCGGCCCTGACCACCTGGCTGTCGCTGGCGGGCCGCTACTGCGTGCTGATGCCCAACACCGACAAGGGCGGCGGCATCAGCCGCAAGATCGTCAACGCCACCGACCGCAAGCGGCTGAAGTCGATCGTCCAGGGCCTCGACGTGCCTCCGGGCATGGGTCTGATCGTCCGCACCGCCGGAGCCAAGCGGACCAAGGCCGAGATCAAGCGGGACTACGAGTACCTGCTGCGCCTGTGGGAGACGATCCGCGAGACGACGCTCAATTCCATGGCCCCCTCGCTGATCTACGAGGAGGAGAACCTGGTCAGGCGCGCCGTGCGCGACATGTTCGACAAGGATTTCGACAGCATCCAGGTCGACGGCGAGGAAGGCTGGCGCGAGGCCCGCGACTTCATGCGCGTGCTGATGCCGTCGCAGGCCAAGAAGGTGCAGCTGAACACCAGCGGCACGCCGCTGTTCGCCGCGCACAAGGTCGAGGACCTGCTGCAGCAGATCCACACCCCGACCGTACCGCTGAAGTCCGGCGGCTACCTGGTCATCAACCAGACCGAGGCGCTGGTCGCCATCGACGTCAACTCGGGCCGCGCCACCAAGGAGCGGAACATCGAGGCGACGGCCTTCAAGACCAACATGGAGGCCGCCGAGGAGGCCGCCCGCCAGATGCGCCTGCGCGACCTGGCCGGCCTGATCGTCATCGACTTCATCGACATGGAGGAGTCGAAGAACAACCGGGCGGTCGAGAAGAAGCTCAAGGAGGCCATGGCCTCGGACCGGGCCCGCATCCAGATGGGCAAGATCTCCGGCTTCGGCCTGATGGAGATCAGCCGCCAGCGCCGCCGCCTGGGCCTGCTCGAGGGCGTGACCCACGTGTGCGAGCACTGCCAGGGCGCCGGGCGCATCCGGTCGCCGGAATCGGCCGCCCTGATGGCCCTGCGGGCCGTGGACATCGAGGTCGCCCGCGGCGGGGCCGGGGCCGTGACCCTGCGCGTGCCGACCGCGGTGGCCCTGTACATCCTCAACCACAAGCGGGACTACCTCAACCGGCTGCACACCCGTCACGGCCTGTTCGTCACCGTGCTGCTGGACGACGCCCTGGCCCATTCGGAGCACGCCATCGAGCGGACCGAGACGCGCGAGGACTTCGTCCCCGGGGCCGATGTCGCCCTGCCCTCGCCCGAGCCTGATCTGGCCGACGAGGCTTTCGACGACGAGGCCGAGGAGGATGAGGACGAACTGGTCGACAGCGACGAGGACGAGAGCGAGAGCGACAGCGTCGCCGTCGCCGCCAACGACGAGGACTCCGGCGAAGGCCGCCGTCGCCGCCGTCGCCGCCGCCGCGGCGGACGTCGGGATGACAACGGGGAGAACGGCGAGACCGACTCGCACGCCGTCGCCCCGGGTCTGGACGACGAATCGGGCGACGACCGGCCGCGCCGCCGTCGGGGCCGCCGCGGCGGCCGCCGGATGCGCGAGGACGGCGCCGAGCGGGGCCGCGACGCCTACGCCTGGGTGCGCGGCCGCACCCCGTCGATCGACGACCCGTACGTCTGGTTCGATCCGCTGAACCCCGGCGAGCGCGCGCCGCGTCCGCCGCGGGCCGAGACCGCGCCCGAGCAGGCCCCCGAGGTTGTCGCCGAGGCCGTCGAGACCGCGGCGGCCGCGCCGACCGAGGCGCCCCAGGCGGCTCCGGCCGAACCGCGCCGCCGCCGCGTGCGGCGCAAGCCGGCCGGCGCCGCGACCACCGCCGTGCCGGAGACCCCGGCCGAGGAGCCCGCGCCGGTCGAGATCGCCGCGGCCAACGATCCTGAGCCTGCCCCGCAGATCGAGATCGCGGCCGAGATCGCCCCTGAGCCCGAGCTTGCGCGCGAGCCCGAGCCCGAGCCCCACCCGGAACCGGCGGCCGAACCCGAACCCGCGCCTGAGCCCGAGCCGGTTGCGGCCGTCGCGGCCGAGCCCGACCCGGCCGAGATCACCGCCCCGCCGGCCAAGCCAAAAAGGGGTTGGTGGCGCCGCGGCTAGGGAGGGGCTAGATTGGCCCGGTAACGCGCAGCGGGGGCGAGCGTAGGAGTTGCACCATGGTCTGGTCCCGCCGGCTTGTCGGCGTACTGATCGCAGCGGCCGCCTGGCTGGCCCTGGCCCCTCTCGCCGCCGCCCAGGGCGTCATCCGCGACACCGAGATCGAGGCCATCATCAGCGAATGGGCCGATCCGGTGCTCGTGGCCATGGGCCTCGAGCCGGACGACGTGACCATCCTGCTGATCAATGATCCGACCTTGAACGCCTTCGCGGCCCCGGGGCAGATCATGGGTCTGAACACCGGCATGATTCTCGAGGCCGACACGCCGGGCGAACTGCTCGGCGTCGTCGCCCACGAGGCCGGCCACATCCGCAACCGGCACGTGCTGCGCACCGGGGCCCAGGACGCCGCCCGCCAGCCGTTCCTGATGACCATGGCCCTGGGCGCCCTGGCCCTGGCCGCCGGCGAACCGACCGCGGGCATGGCCCTGATCGGCAGCTCGGGCTTCTTCGGCACCCTTAGCGCTCTGCAGTACATGCAGAGCCAGGAGGGCGAGGCCGACCTGACCGGCGCCCGGGCGCTGGACCGCGCCGGCCTGTCGGCCCAGGGGATGGTGGATTTCTTCGAGGAGTTCCGGGCCCAGGAGGTGTTCTCCGACGCCCGTCGCTATCCCTATTTCCGCAGCCACCCGCTGTCGTCCGACCGGATCGAGGCCCTGCGCCGCCCGGTCGCCGCCATGGCCAACCACGGCGTGCCCGAGGATCCGGAGCGGATCGCCCAGCTGGCCCTGATGCAGGCCAAGATCCGCGGCTTCATGAACCCGCCGCGGCACACCTTCCGCACCTTCCCGGAGAGCAACACCTCGCTGCCGGCCCGCTACGCCCGGGCCATCGCCTGGTACAAGGACGGTCAGACCGATCGTGCCGTCGCCGCCGTCGACGCCCTGCTCGAGGAAGACCCCGAGAACCCCTATTTCTGGGAGCTGCGCGGCCAGATCCTGTTCGAGTCCGGCCGGCCGCTGGACGCCGTGCCGGCCCACCGCCGCTCGGTCGAGCTGGCGCCCGACGCGCCGCTGCTGCGCATCAACCTCGGCCACGCCCTGATCGAGACCGGGGACGAGACCCAGCTGGAGGAAGCGGTCAACCAGCTGCGCCGGGTGACCGTGGTCGAGCCGAACAACTCGATGGCCTGGCGGCTGCTGGGCCAGGCCTATTCGTCGCTCGGCCTCGAGGGCGAGGCCCGGCTGGCCTCGGCGGAGTACTACTATGCGATCGGCCAGGACGATCAGTCGGTGCAAATGGCCCTGCGGGCCCGCGACATGCTCGACCCGGGCTCGGTCGAATGGCGCCGCGCGGTCGACATCGTGCTGGCCTCCGGCGCCACGCTGGAGGACCTGCAGGCCCTCGACCGCGCCCAGGCCCGCCGCAACAACGTCCAGCCCCGCTAAGCCAGGAACCGCATGACCCACGACGCCGAGCCCTCCGCGCGCGCCGACGAGCGCCCTGCCCTCGTCTCGCGGCTGGCGCAGCCGGGGGTGATCGCCCTGGGCGTTTCGCTGGTCGCCCTGGCCCTGGCCGGCGCGCCCTACGTCACCGACGGCGGCCCTTTCGGGGCCCGGGTGCGCGCCTATCTGCTGGAGAACCCGCAGATTCTCGACGAGGTGGTCCAGGCCCGCCAGCTGCGCGAGCAGTCGATGATCACCGACCAGATCAACCAGGCCGCGAGCGCCAACGCCGACCTGCTGGCGCATGACCCGCGCGATCCGGCCGTGGGCCCGGCCGACGCGGCGGTCACCGTGATCGAGTTCTTCGATTACCGCTGTCCCGGCTGCAAGGCGGTGTCGGCCGACGTGCTGCGCATCGTGCGGGCCAATCCCGACGTACGCTTCGTGTTCAAGGAATGGCCGATCCTCGACCGGGGCGAGGACACGACCTCGAACTACGCCGCCCGCGCCGCCCTGGCCGCCCACGCCCAGGGCCGTTACCTGCCGGTGCACCAGGCGCTGATGGCCGCGCCGGCCCTGACGCCCGAGGAGGTCGACCGGGTGCTGGAGGCCAATGGCGTCGACCTGGCCCGCGCCCGCGCCATCCTCGGCGCGGACGACACCTCGCGCCACCTGGCCGACATCCAGATCGCCGCCGAGACCCTGCGCCTGCAGGGGACCCCCACCTTCCTGGTCAATGGCCGCGCCACCGACTCGATCCGGCCCCAGGACCTCGCTGCCGCCATCGCCGAGGCCAAGCGGGGCGCCTGAGCCCTTCGGGCCGTTCCCCTCAATGGGAAGTTCAGATCAACCCGGCCAGCGGGCTCGACGGGTCGGCGTACAGCCGCTTTTTCATCCGCCCGGCCAGATAGGCCTCGCGGCCGGCGATCACCGCGTGCTTCATCGCCCGCGCCATGCGGATCGGCTCGCGCGCCTCGGCGATGGCGGTGTTCATCAGCACCCCGTCGCAACCCAGCTCCATGGCCACGGCCGCGTCCGACGCCGTGCCGACGCCGGCGTCGACCAGCACCGGCACCTTCGACTGCTCGACGATCAGCCGGATGTTGATCGGGTTCTGCACGCCCAGGCCCGAGCCGATTGGCGCCCCCAGCGGCATGATGGCCACGGCGCCGGCGTCCTCGAGCTTGCGCGCATAGACCGGGTCGTCGGTGCAATAGACCATCACCTCGAACCCCTCGGCGGTCAGCAACTTGAGCGACCGCAGGGTCTCCTCCATGTCGGGGAACAGGGTCTTCGGATCACTCAGCACCTCCAGCTTGACCAGGGTCCAGCCGCCGGCCTCGCGCGCCAGGCGGAGGGTCCGCACGGCCTCCTCGCCGGTGAAGCATCCGGCGGTGTTCGGCAGGTAGGTGTACCGCTTCGGGTCCAGGAAGTCGGTCAGCACCGGCTGGCCCGGATCGGTCAGGTTCACCCGCCGCACGGCCACGGTGACGATCTCCGCCCCCGCCGCCTCGGCGGCCGCGGCGTTGGTCGCATAGTCCTTGTACTTTCCGGTGCCGACGATCAGCCGGGACGAGAACGTCCGGCCAGCCACGGTCCAGGTATCGGGGGTGTCGGGAGTTGCGCTGTCGGTCATGGCCCGCTGGATAGCCCTTCAGGGCCGCCGCCGCTACACCGACCGGGTGTCGTCAGCCGCCGCCGACGAACTGCACGATCTCGATGCGGTCGCCCTCGGCCAGGGCGGTGTGGGCATGCTGCGAGCGCGGCACGATCTCCAGATTGCGCTCGACCGCGACCTTGCGCGCGTCCAGCCCCAGCTCCTCGGCCAGGGCCGAGATGGTGGTCGCCTTCACCTCGCGCGGTTCGCCGTTGATGTGGATGTGCATGCCGCTACGTCAGCCTCCGAAGCCGCCCGCGCTTGTGGGGAGCGGCCGCCGTCAGTTACTAAGGCCGCCGGAATCGAGACGGATGTCCCTGACCTTGGCCAAACCCCTATATGTGCTCAACGGCCCGAACCTCAACCTGTTGGGGACGCGCGAGCCGGCGATCTACGGCCAGGCCACGCTGGAGGACGTGCGCGGTCTGTGCGAGGCGGCGGCCGGTGCCGCGACCGTGATCTTCCGCCAGACCAACCACGAGGGTGAACTGATCGACTGGGTGCAGGAAGCGCGCGAGCAGGCCTGCGCCCTCGTGCTCAATCCCGCGGGCTACGGCCACACCTCGGTGGCCCTGCTGGACGCGCTCAAGACCTTGGACATCCCGGTCGTCGAGTGCCATCTATCCAACCCCGCCGCGCGCGAGCGCTTCCGGCGGACCAATTTCGTGTCGTCGGCGGCCGCCGGCGTCATTTCGGGCTTCGGCCCTCTGAGCTACGAGCTGGCCGTGAAGGCGGCGTTGAGCCTGGCGCGCGAGCGCGCCGGGGCGACGGCGTCGCAGGCGTAACAGGGCATTTTTGAAAACATGGCGACTTCCCCCAAGAGCACCGGCGGCAAGACCGACGACCTGTTCGACGCAAAGCTGGTGCGCCAGCTGGCCGACATCCTCAACGAGACCGATCTCACCGAGATCGAGGTCGAGCGCGACAAGGTGAAAATCCGCGTCGCCCGCACCGTCACCATGGCCGCCGCCCCGGCCGCCTACGCCCCGCCCCCGGCCCTCTCCGCGGCGGCCCCGGCTCCGGCCACGGCGCCCGCCGCCGGCGCGCCTGCGGCCGCCCCTGCCCGTTCGGGCGAGGAAGTGAAGTCGCCGATGGTCGGCACCGTCTATCTGCAGCCGTCCCCGGGCGCCGATCCGTTCGTCAAGGTCGGCGACAAGGTGAAGGCCGGCCAGACCCTGCTGATCGTCGAGGCGATGAAGACCATGAATCCGATCCCCGCGCCGCGCGACGGGGTGGTGTCCGAGGTGCTGGTCGGCGACGCCCAGCCGGTCGAGTTCGGCGAAGCCCTCGTGGTGCTCGAATAGGATGTTCGAGAAGGTCCTGATCGCCAACCGCGGCGAGATCGCCCTGCGCATCCACCGGGCGTGCAAGGAGATGGGCATCTCCACCGTGGCGGTTCACTCCGAGGCGGACCGCTCGGCCCTGCACGTGCGGCTGGCTGACGAAAGCGTCTGCATCGGCCCGGCCGCGGCCGCCCGCAGCGATCTCCACATTCCCTCGATCATCGCGG
>CAZQBJ010000029.1:2017-16156 GCA_964591465.1 uncultured Brevundimonas sp. | reverse complement strand
AGGTGTTCCGGACCATGAACTCCTTGAGGATGTCGTTCTGGATCGTCCCCGTGAGCTGGTGGTGGGGGACGCCCTGCTCCTCCGCGGCAACGATGTAGAGCGCGAGCACCGGGAGCACCGCGCCGTTCATCGTCATCGAGACGCTCATCCGGTCGAGGGGGATCCCGTCGAAGAGGATGCGCATGTCGAGGATGGAGTCGATGGCCACGCCGGCCATGCCCACGTCCCCCTGCACGCGCGGGTGATCCGAGTCGTAGCCGCGGTGGGTCGCCAGGTCGAAGGCGATGGACAGGCCCTTCTGCCCCGCGGCCAGGTTGCGCCGGTAGAAGGCGTTGGAGTCCTCCGCCGTGGAGAAACCGGCGTATTGCCGGATGGTCCACGGATTGGTCACGTACATCGAGGCGTACGGCCCGCGCAGGAACGGCGCGATGCCGGGCAGGCCATGGATAAAGTCCAGATCCGCGGCGTCCGCCGGATTGTAGGCGCCGGCGACCTGCAGGCCCTCGGGCGTCAACCATTGATCGCGGGTCGCCGGGGCGGGCGCGCCGGCGGACTCGAAGGGCAGGGCGGTGAAGTCGGGCAGGCTCATGGACGGGCCTCGAACGGTTCGGGCAGCCGGATCGGCGTCAGCGGCGGGCAGCGGCCGTCATCGCCGGCCTGGCGGACATCCGGCGCCTCGACCGGGCGGGGGCTGAGGGTTTCGACAGGCACCGGAGCCTGGTCTGGATCGGGGAAGACGGTGACGCCGATAACCGGCAGGTCGCCGCCGGCCACCGCCGCCTGCAGCGCCTCGCGATCCCGCGCCGCCTGGTCGGCGACCAGGCCCGAGGCGAGGGCCGCGGCCAGGCCGCCGGCGGCTTCGATCCGCTGGAAGACGGCCCAGCCGGCCCGGGCCAGCTCGTCCGTCAGTTGTTCGATGAAGAAGGCGCCGCCGGCAGGGTCCGCGACGCGGCCCAGATGGGCTTCCTCCATCAGCACCAGCTGGGTGTTCCGCGCCTGGCGGCGGGCCAGCGGGTCGGGGGCGCCCAGCGGGCGGGTGAAGGGCTCCAGCACCACCGCGTCGGCCCCGCCGACCCCGGCGCCGAAGCCGGCGGCGGTCAGGCGCAGCAGATTGCTCCACGGATCCAGGGCGGCCAGCATCCGGCGCGAGGCCCGCGCCTCGATGCGGGCGGGACCGCCCCCGCCGCAGACCTGGGCGATGCGGGCCCAGATGGCCCGGGCCGCGCGCAGCTTGGCGATGCCGGCGAAGTAGCGGGCGTCGACCGACAGCCCCAGAACCAGCCGATCCAGCGCCTCGTCCGGCGACAGGCCCGCCGCGTCGAGCGCGCGCAGATAGGCGACCGCCGCCGCGGCCATCACGCCCAGCTCCAGCGGCGCGGCGCCGCCGGCCTCGTGCACGAAACGGCCCGAGGCCTGGAATAGGGACGCCCGCGGATAGGCGCCGGCGTGCCGGGCCGCCGTCTGGGCCGCCGCCGCCACATGGCCCTCGATCGCGCCCTCGCTGACGCCCGCGACGGCGAAGGCCGACAGCGGGTCCAGGTGGAAGGCCAGCCGGGCCTCCGGCGCCCCCTTGGCCAGCACGGCCAGCCAGTTGGCCGCCTCGGCGCCGAGGAAGCCGGCGTCCAGCGCCACCGGCGCCACGTCCAGCAGCACGCCGTCCAGCACCTGGCCGAGATCCTCCATCGCCCCGACCGCGACGCCCGCCGCGCCGGTCGGATCGAGGCGCAGCAGAAGCGAGCCCGCGCCGTGGCTCAGCTCTTCGAGGGCGCGCCGGTTCGCCTCGGCCGGATCGGGATGCTCGACCCAAGAGCGCAGGTCCCAGGGCCGGCGCACGTCGCCGGACGGGGCGGGGCGGGCGGCCAGGGCGGGCGCGTCGGGCTCGGCCACATAGAGCGGCTGGACCGTCAGGCCGTCGGCGGTGCGGCTGACCAGGCGCTCGAACGGCGCCCCCTTCAGGCCCTTCTCGGCCAGGGCGCGCCACTGGTCGTAGGTCGGGACGGGGAAGTTTTCGGCGAGGTTTTTCACCGGGCGGTGATGCGACCGGCGCCTGCCTGCGTCAAGCGCGGGGGCTGCAAACCCTCGGGTTTGACCGGGCCAGGGCGTGGATTCGAAAGGCGAACGGCGGCGAATACCGCCAATCCGCCCCCGGGGTCGCCGGCGGCTTCCAGACTGGTGGCGAACCCTGGAGGACGCCCGAAAGTGCCCCATTCCCCCGACGACGCCACCGGCCGGCTGCAACTGCCCTACCTCGCCGCGGGCCAGATGCAGAAGCACGTCACGCTCAACGAAGCCCTGTCGCGGCTGGACGCCCTGGTCCAGACCTCGGTGGTCAGCCGGTCGACGGCCGAACAGCCGTCGGACCCGGAGGAAGGCCGGATGTGGCTGCTGCCCGACGCCCCGTCCGGCGAGGTCTGGGCCGGCTGGAGCCCCGGCGACCTGGTGCGGGTCGACGCCGGCGGCTGGACGCGCGTGCCGGTCCCGGAGGGTCTGATCGTTCATGTCGCCGACGAGGGCGTGCTGGTGATCCGCGGGGGCGGACAGTGGCGACCGGCGGGGCAGGCGCTCGGCGAAATCCGCGACCTGGCCCGCTTCGGCCTCAACACCGGCGCCGACGAGGCCAATCCGTTCGCCGCCCGGCTTAACAAGGCGCTGTGGACGGCGCTTCCGGCCGGCGAGGGCGGCGACGGCGATTTGCGTTTCACCTTCAACAAGGAGGGGCCGGCCGACGTCCTGTCGCTGCTGTTCCAGAGCGGCTGGGGCGGACGGGCCGAGCTGGGCCTGATCGGCTCGGACGACTTCAGCCTCAAGGTGAGCGCCGACGGGGGCGACTGGCGCGAGGTGATGAGCGTCGACCGCAGCACCGGGGCGGCCGCCTTCGCGCGCGGGGTCGTCCGATGCGAGACCACGCGCCTGACGGATGATGGCGACTACGCGCCCCCGGCCTGGGCACGGCGGGTGAGGATTGTGTGCATCGGCGGCGGCGGGGGCGGCGGTTCGGGCGCCGCAGGCGCGGCCTCGGCCGATCTGTGCGGCGGCGGGGGCGGCGGCGCCGGCGGGGTGACCGAGGTCGAGCTGGACATGGCCGAGGTCGGATCGCTGCTCACCGTGCTCGTCGGCGCCGGCGGGACCGGCGGGGCGGCGGTCGGCTCGGGCGACGGACTGGAGGGCGGCGCCGGGGAAGCCTCCCTGGTGCTCGACGGCGAGGAATTTTTGATCGAGGCGACCGGCGGCGCCGGTGGCGCGGGCGGCGCGGCGTCAGGTCCGGGCGGGTCTGGCGGGCGGACCAATCATGGCCGGGCCAACGCTGGCGGCGACGGCGGCGTCGGCGCGGAGGGCCTGCCGGGCCAGACGGATGGCTGTCCGGCCGGCGCTGGCGGCGGCGGCGGAGGCGGCGGGCTGGAAGGCTCGGGCCTGCAGCACGCGGGCGGGGCCGGTGGCTTCGGCTATGTGATCGGCCAGTCGGACCGCCGGGCGACCGGCGGCGCGGCGGGGGCGGCCGGCCAGGCCGGGTCTTCCGGCGCGGCGGCGGCCTGGGCGGACGGCTTCGGCGGCGGCGGGGCCGGCGGCGGCGCGGGCGATGACCTGACCAGCGGCGGCGCGGGCGGGCCGGGCGGCGCGCCGGGCGGCGGCGGCGGGGGCGGCGGCGCGGGGCGCGACCCGGCGGGCTCCGGCGCCGGCGGTCCGGGCGGGCGCGGGGAAGTCCGCATCACGGCCCTCGGCTGATGCGCGGGTCGCTTCCCGAGGGGCGCTGGCTGTGGCGACGCCTTTATGTGTTCGCGGTGACGGCCGCGCTGTGGGCGTCGCTGAACGGCCTGGTGCGCCGGGCGCCGGTGGAGCGTCTGCCCGAGCTGGCCGCCGGGCTGATGCAACTGCTGGCCCTGGTGCTGGTGCTTTATCTCGTCGCGCCGACGGCCCAGCAGCTGGTCGAGATGCTGGCGGCGCTGCGCCTGCGGATCGGGGGGCGGTCGTGAGCTTCCGCTTCTCGGCCCGCTCGCGTCGCAACCTGCGCGGCGTCCATCCCGATCTTGCGAGAGTCGCCGAACGGGCGCTCGCGCTGAGCGAAGTCGACTTCATGGTCACCGAGGGGCGGCGCGATCCGGCCCGCCAGGCGGCCGTGGTCAAGGCGGGGGCCAGCCGGACCCTCCAGTCCCGCCATCTGACGGGCCACGCCATCGATGTCGCGGCGGTGGTGGCCGGACAGGTCCGCTGGGACTGGCCGCTGTATCCGAAGATCGCCGCCGCCTTCGAGGCGGCCGCGCGCGAGTTGTCGGTTCCGGTGATGTGGGGCGGTCGCTGGCCGCGTCTGCGCGACGGGCCGCACTTCGAGCTGGATCGGAAGGTCTATCCATGAGCTGGCGCGCCTTGACCCCGCTGGGCTGGGCGGTCGCCGCCGCAATGGTCCTGGCCGCGCTGCTGGCGCTGGCGACCCTGGCCGGGTTCCGCTTCGACCCTTTCGACCTGAGCCGGCGACGGGCCGAACAAGCGCAGATCGCCGCCGCCGCCGCGCGCGCCGCCGCCCGGGCTCGTACGCTGGAGGTGGAGGGCGAACGGGCTCAGGCCGAGCGACGGGAGACCGCGATCCGACAGACTGAATCCGCGCGGGCCGGGGTCCGCGCGCTGGAAACCGAAGCCCGGAGAGCCGACGATGCGCGCGAACCTCTTGATCCGGATCGGCTGGCTCGCCTTCGGGCTCACGATCGCGAGCTGTGCCGCCAGTACGCCCTCGGCGGTTGTCCCGCCGCGCCTGACGCTTCCTGAGCTGGCCACCCGCCCGTGCGAACTGCATCGGTTGCCCGACGACGCGAACGTGGCGGATCTGGAAATCGGCTATGCGGCCCGCGGCGCGCAGATCGCCGTCTGTGACGCGGCCCGACGGCTGGCCGTCGAGACCTTGCTGGCCGAGCGGGAGCTCCAGACCAGGGCGCTGACCCCGGAGGAGGGGCCGCTTCGAGGGCGGTTCTGGCGGCGAACCGGCAAATAATGCCCGGCGCCCGGCAGTTCTTGCCGTTCCGGTCACCCGGTCGGCAGAAATTGCCGGGCGATGAACACGGTTAAGGCAAAGTACCCGCACAAAAACAGTCAGTTGCCGGTCGACGCTCGCGGAACGTAATGGCCCGGTCCTTGCTGCATGTGCTGCCGGGCAGAACGCCCCCGGCAGTCAAAACGACGCCGGACACCTTGAAGAAGGAACTACGTGCCATGGCGCTGAACAGCGTTAACACGAACGTGGGCGCGATGATCGCCCTCCAGAACCTGTCCAAGACCAACAGCGAACTGGCGACCGTCCAGTCCCGGATCAACACCGGGCTGAAGATCGGCTCGGCCAAGGACAACGGTTCGATCTGGGCCATCGCCCAGGGTCAGCGCGCCGAAGTGGGCGCCCTGAACGCCGTCAAGGACAGCCTGCAGCGTGGTCAGTCGTCCGTGGACGTCGCCCTCGCCGCCGGGGAATCGGTTTCGGATCTGCTGCTGCAGCTGAAGGAAAAGGCGCTCGCCGCCACCGACACCTCGCTGACCACCGCCGCCCGCAACGCGCTGAACGAGGACTTCACCTCGATCCGCGACCAGATCCAGACGGTCGTGGACAACGCTGAGTTCAACGGCGTCAACCTGCTGAACGGCAGCGTCACCGCGGGCTTCGCCGCCCTGGCCAACGTCGCCGGCGACTCGATCACCGTGAACGACGAGGACATGAGCCTGTCGGGCTCGATCGTGACCCTCGGCGCCTCGGACGACATCAGCACGACCACCAACGCGTCTGACGCGCTGGCCGCGGTCGACGCCTCGATCGAGAACGTCTCGGCCGCCCTGGCCCGCCTGGGCACCGGCTCCAAGTCGCTCGGGACCCACCTGAACTTCGTCACCAAGCTCCAGGACACCCTGGAAGCCGGTGTCGGCAACCTGGTGGACGCCGACCTCGCCAAGGAAAGCGCTCGACTGCAGGCGCTGCAGACCAAGCAACAGCTGGGTGTGCAGGCTCTGTCGATCGCCAACTCGTCGACGTCGATCCTGCTCGGCCTGTTCCGTTAATCCCGGAACGGCGGCTGACCCCCGTGTGGCGTATCTGGGGGTCGGCCGCCACTCCGAGCGTTTGAGCTCAGGAGCCGCGGTCGACTGACGTCGCCGCGGGCAACACGATGAAATCGGAGGTTCGAAGCCTGGCGCCGGTCGTGACCGGTTCTCCCATCGCCCCCGTGACGCCATCGGGCGGCGCGGGTGATTTCGATTCGCGCTCCTCGCGCGATGCGGAGCGGGCGACCCGCTACCGGCTCGTCATCGAGCAGGAACCCGAGGCGGGCGTCTATGTCTACAAGACGCTGGACCGCATCACCGGCGAGGTGATCAGCCAGCTTCCGCGCGAAGAGGTCGTGCGGATGCGCCAGGATCCCGGCTACACCGCAGGCAAGGTCATCAGCACCAGGGCCTGAGGCGCAGCTCCAATCTGTCCATGATCCCCGCGAAGGCGTGCGCCGCGCGGGCGTTGTCGGTTGTTAGCGCGCGTTAACCATACGCACACGACTCGGGTCATAGCTTCCGCCCAAGAGTTAGCGGGGGCGAAGACCCATGACGAACAGCGTTCACACCAACACCTCGGCCCTGCTTGCGCTGCAGAGCCTGAACAAGACCAACGAACGGCTCACCGACGTTCAGAGCCGGGTCAACACCGGGCTGAAGGTGCAGGGCGCCAAGGACAACGCCTCGGTCTGGGCCATTGCCCAGGGTCAACGCGCCGACGTCGGCGCGCTGGCGGCGGTGCAGATGAGCCTCGACCGGGCCACCTCGATCGCCGACGTCGCCCTGGCGGCGGGCGAGACCATCTCCGACATGCTGAACCAGCTGATGGAGAAGGTGGTCGCGGCCAACGACGAGTCGCTGGACACCCAGGCGCGCGCCGCGCTGAACTCGGACTACCAGGCCATTCTCCGCTCGATCGAACAGGCGGTGGACAACGCCGAGTTCGACGGGGCCAACATTCTCAACGGTTCGCTGTCCAGCGGCATCCGCTTCCTGGCCAACGCCGACGCCGACGCCTTCGTCACCCTGACCGCCAAGGACCTGACCCTGGGCGGGGACATTCTGGAAATGCCCGCGACCTCGTCGCTGGACACCCTGACGGCGGCCGCCCAGGCGCTGGACGATCTGAAGCTGTCGATCGGCCAGCTGAACGCCGCCCTCGGCGAGCTGGGCTCGCAGGCCAAGCAGATCGAATCGCACAACGGGTTCGTGGCCAAGCTCATGGACACGCTGGAATCGGGGATCGGCAATCTGGTCGACGCCGACCTGGCCAAGGAAAGCGCGCGACTCACCGCCCTGCAGGTCCAGCAGCAACTGGGCGCGCAGGCGCTGTCGATCGCCAACCAGGCGCCGCAGATCATCCTGTCGCTGTTCCGCGGCGGCTAGGTTTTTCAGGCCCAGCGACGGGGCTGGTGGACGTGACCGATCTCGATCGCCGGCCGGCGCCGGCGAATCGGGGCGGGCTTGGGTCCCAGTCCGTACAGGGCCAGGACCGCGCGCAGCAGGTTTTGAGGAAACGGCATCAGGGACCTCGGATTCCCGTGGTCCCGCTAAAATCGCCGACGCGCCCCCGCGTTCCGGCGATCACGCCGATCTGATCCGGCCGCGCCTTAAGCCTTCATTATCGCAACCCGATCACGGTGGAGCTGAGGAGTTCCGTCCGCGTGATCGACAACAGCTATCTGCTTGGCCTGTTTGGCATGCCCAACACCGCCCTGGGCGGGGGCGCCCTCGTGGGCGGCGCGGGGAGCCTTGGCGGTGCGCGCAAGGCCCAGCCGACCCCCCCGTGGGACGCCAAGGCCGTGGTCCCGCAGGCCGACGCGCTGGTGCGCGCGGCCCTGGCCGGCCGCAAGATCATCAACGAGGCACAGACGCGACTGGACGTGCCCGAGGCGGGCGCCGACTACCGCCGGCTGTTCGCAATCTATCAGGGGCTCAACACCCTGACGGCCCTATCCAACCGGGCGTCGGTCGAAGGCCTGTCCAGCACCGAACAGGCTCTGCTGGCCAAGCGATTCGCCTCGGGCCTGGACGAGGTGTCCGGCTGGCTGGGCTCGACCGCGTTCGACAGCCTGCGGGTGGTGCAGGGCATCTCGGCCTCGACCTCCAAGAGCACCGCGGCGGTCGCGCGCGATTCGTCCCGGTCCCTGACCGCGGCCATCCACGAGGGCTCGCCCGACGGTCCGGTCGCCGCCTTCCAGGGCGACGTGCGGTTCTCCATCACCGTCAACAAGGTGATCGGCGGCGAGCAGCTGGGTTCGGCGACCATCGACATCGACCTGGCCGACATGGGCGCCCAGACCCGGACGATGACCAGCGTCATCGCCCACATCAACAGCAAGCTGGAAGCCGCCGGCGTCCAGACCCGCATGGGCCGCGAGCTGATCCCGGCGGAGAAGCGCACCCTCGAGGTCGGCGGCAAGACCATCGACCTGCCCAGCGGACTCGACCGCTGGGCGCTGGCCGTCCAGGGCTCGTCGGTCGAGACGGTCAGCTTCTCGGCCCCGGACACCGCCGACGCCGCCTATGTGCTGCAGGCGGCCGGGACCTCGGGCGGCCATCAGCTGCTGAAATTCCAGACCGACCTGGGCGGCTCGCCGCCCGCCGCCGTGGCCCGGCCCGGCGAGACCCATTTCGTCGACGGCCGGTCGCTGCAGGAAGCGCTGCCGGAGGGCGTCAGCTCGATCCGGGCCAGCGCCACCGCCGCGGACGGCTCGCTGTGGGTGCTGGCCAATCTGTCGGACGGCACGGGCGCGCAACCGATCAAGGGCCAGAGCGACGTGGCCCTGATGAAATACGACACCGCCGGGCGGCTGGCGTTCACCCGCGTGCTGGGCGCGGCCAGCGAGGCCAGCGGCTACGCCCTGTCGGTGGCCGATGACGGCCGCGTGGCCGTGGCCGGGTCGGTGACCGGCGCGCTCGAACCGGGCGCGAGCGGCGTCAAGCCGGGCGTGTCGGACAGCTTCGTCACGGTGTTCGACGACCAGGGCGTCGAGCTGTGGACCCAGCGGCGCGGGGCCAGCGCCGAGGACGAGGCGACCGCGGTGACCTTCGGCGCCGACGGGGTGGTCTATGTCGCGGGCCGGGCCCGGTCGGCGATGCCGGGCGCCGGATCGGTCGGCGGCTGGGACGGCTACATCCAGGCCTTCAGCCAGAGCCAGGCGCACCAGTTCGCGCCGGTGGTCGCCAGCCAGAAATTCGTCAGCCAGTTCGGCACCGCCGGCGACGACGCGGTCTCGGCCATGGCCGTCGAGGGCTCGACCCTGATCACCGCCGGGGTCGAGAACGGCCGGGCGGTGGTGCGTCGCTGGACGCTCAATCCCACCGGCGCCCCGACCCTGGAGGCGACGCGCGACCTGGGCGTGATGAACGGCTCGATCGCCGGCGTGGCCATCGAGAACGGCCGGGTGATCCTGGCCGGCACGACCCGCAACGGGGCGCTGGACGCCGGGGTGATCACCAACCCGGCCTCGGGCGGCGACGACGCCTTTGTCGCGGCCCTGAACCTGGATCTGGCGGCCTCGGGCGACGACCGGCTGACCTACTACGGCGGGGCCGGCGACGACTCGGTGGCCGATATCAAGATCAGCGGCGGCAAGGTCTGGCTGTCCGGCATCGCCGACCGGCCGGCGGGCGCCAAGCCCGAGGACCCGACCGAGGCCTATCTGGCGCGGCTGGATCCCGCCACCGGCGCGGTCGAGTGGAGCCGCACCTGGAAGGGCGACGGCCAGCAGGCCGCGCCCATGGCCATCGCCATCGGGACCGGCGGCGCCAGCGTGCTGGACCGGCTGGGCCTGCCGCAGGGCGAGATCGGCAAGGCGGATTCCAAGCGGCTGGTGGACGCCACCGCCGCCCGGGTCGGCGATCGCTTCTATGTCTCGGCCGGGGAGGGCAGCCGCCCGGTGGCCGTCCGCATCGAGGCGCGCGACACCCTGCAGTCGCTGGCCCGCAAGATCGAGCAGGCCTCGCAGATGCGGCTGAAGGTCACCGTGGTCTCCGAAGGCGGCCATGTCACCGGCAAGGACGGCGAGACCACGGTCACCGCCGGCGGCTTCCAGCGGCTGTCCATCGCGGCCCGCGACGGACGCGGCGGCGCGGTCCTGACAGCGGGTGAAATCGGGCGGGACGCCCTGGCGGCGCTGGGCCTGAGTCCGGGCTTCGTCGGGCCGGCCAGCACGGCCGACGCGGGGCGCAAGACCTACGGGCTGGACCTGCCCAACACGCTGAATCTCGATTCGCCCGAGGCCATCCGCTTCGCCGGCGAGCGGCTGCAGGCGGCCATGTCGGTGCTGCGCACGGCCTATCGCGATCTGGCCCCCAAGCCGGCCGCCGCGATCAAGGGACAGGCCCCGGCCTATCTGACCGCCAAGATCGCCAATTATCAGGAAGCCCTCGCGCGACTGGGGGGCGGCTGATCCCGGTTGACGGGCGGGCGCCGGACGGGGTTAGTGCTGACACGTCCAGAGCATGAGACCCTGAATGGCCTTCCCGAAAGACAACCGCGTCGTGCTGCTGATCGGCGCCGCCGTGGCCATCATCGCCGCGGTGGTGGTCGCGATCCTGTTCACCGGGCGCGGCGCCGGTCCTGAAACGACTCCGGCCGAGCCGGGCGACCTGCGGCTGGACGTCGGCGAGGCCCCGACGCTGGAGCCGACCCGTGAGCTGCGCTGCTTCGTCGACGGGCGTTTCGTCGGCATGGCCACCCTGGTCGATTGCGCGCGGCAGAACGGCGTCGCCACCGAGGCCCTGGACGTGGGTCTGGACGAGACCGGCAACCTGACCGCCGCCGAGACGGCCGCCTTCGCGCCGCCGCCGGCCCTGCCGCCGGTGCAGCCGGCGATCGTCGAGGACCAGCCGGTTCCGACCCCCGCGCCGGCCGAGCCGGTCGCCGTCGCCGGCTCACCGTGCCTGCGCCACACCGGATCGGAGTGGCGGCAGGTGTCCGACAACACCAGCCTGGCCGCCTGCGTGCGCGAGCTGTTCTCCGGCGTCTGCGTGCGTCCGGGCGACGCCCGTTACGGCCGCTGGGGCAATGTGACCCTGCGGCTGGTGCCGCGGCGGGTCGAGCAGTCGACCGACAACACCCGCTTCCGCACCCTGGCCGAGCAGGACCGCAACTGCGGCTTCGGAGCGATCGGCTGATGCGCGCCGTCCTCACAGGTCTGGCGCTGATCGCCGCGGCGGCGGCCCTGACGGGCTGCGAGGCGCGGGTCAGGCCGCCGGCGGAGACCGGCGTCTGCTTCCACGTGGTGCGCGACGGCGAGGCGGTGCGCTTCAACCGGCTCGCCGAGGAGCAACCCAGCATCGAATATTGCGCCGCGCGGCTCGAGGAGATGCGCCTGCGTTTCCTGCGCATGGGCGGCAGCAATCGCGAGGTGATCGGGGCCTACAACGGCCAGTTCATCTTCGTGGACCGGGCCGGCGTCTCGTTCGCCCAGAACCTGGACGGCGGGCGCTTCTTCGCCCTGGCGCGCACCGGCGACGGCCGGCTGGCGGTGCCCGGCGCGATCCAGCACGCTCCGCCGCCCCCGCCGCCGCCCGCCGACTGAGGCGCGGAACGGAACCGGAACATTAACTTGCGTGTCGCCGCCCTGCGAGGCTAGGGTCGGCGTCGAATTCCAACGAAAAGGACGATCCCGATGGCTGGATCCGTGAACAAGGTCATTCTGGTCGGCAATCTGGGTCGCGACCCGGAGATCCGCACCCTGAACTCCGGCGACCGGGTGGCCAACCTGTCGATCGCCACGTCTGAAACCTGGCGCGACAAGGCCACCGGCGAGCGCAAGGAAAAGACCGAGTGGCACCGGGTGGTGATCTTCAACGACAACCTGGTGAAGGTCGCCGAGAACTATCTGAAGAAGGGCTCCACGGTTTACATCGAGGGCCAGCTGCAGACCCGCAAGTACGAGCAGAACGGGGTCGAGAAGTACTCGACCGAGATCGTGCTGCAGAAGTTCCGCGGCGAGCTGACCATGCTGGGCGGTCGCGGCGACCGCGACAGCGCCGGCGGCGGCGACGACTATTCTTCCGGCTTCTCCACCGGCGGGGCGAACAAGCCGTCCGGGCCCAAGGAAAGCTACGACCTGAACGACGACATTCCGTTCTAGACGGCTGAATGGGCACGGGGGCCTACAGCTATCGGGATGATCCGGGGGTTCCGGCCTTCGCCGACGGCCGCCCCCTCGTGATCTTCGACGGCGACTGCGTGCTCTGTTCGGGCTCGGCGCGACTGCTGCTGCGTCTGGACCGTCATGGCCGTTTCCGGCTGACCACCGCCCAGTCGGCCGTCGGCGCGGCCCTGCGCCGGCATTACGGCGTCACACAGGATGATGCGGACAGCGTGGTCCTGTTGCATGACGGGAGGCTGTTCCTCCACAGCACGGCGGTCCTGACCATCCTGGCCGGCCTCGAGCGTCCATGGCGGTGGCTGTCGGCGTTCAAGCTGGCGCCGGAGGGCGCGCGCGATCGCGTCTATCGCTGGATCGCGCGACGCCGCTACCGACTCTTCGGTCGACGGCGGGCCTGCTACGTCCCGCGCCCGCAATGGCGCGACCGGTTCCTGGAGGCCGAATGAGCCGTCGGGTTCTGGTTCTAGGCGCGTCCGGGTTCATCGGCGCCCGCCTGGCGGCGGCCTTCGCGGACGCGGGCTGGACGGTGCGGGCCGCCGCCCGCCGGCCCGGGCCGGCCCGTCGCCGGGCTCCGGCCTATGACTGGGTGGGCGCCCGGTTCGAGGACCTGCGGGCCGCCGACGCCTGGGGGCCGCTGCTCGATGGCGTCGATGTGGTGGTCAATGCGGTCGGGGTGCTGCAGGACGGCGCCGGCGACAGCCTGAGCGTGGCCCACGTCGAGGGGCCCCGGGCCCTGATCGAGGCCTGCGCCGGACTGCCGGGCCTGCGTCTGATCCATATTTCCGCCGCCGGGGTGGACGCGACGACGCGGTACGCTATCACCAAGCGGCGGACCGAGCAGCTTATCGAGGCCAGCGGCCTGGATTGGGTGATCGTTCGCCCCTCTTTGGTGATGGACCGCGCGGCCTACGGCGGCACCGCCCTGATGCGCGGCCTGGCGGCGTTTCCGGGCGTGATTCCGGTGGTCGGCGGCGACCAGTTGTTCCGACCCATCGCCATGGACGATCTGTGCGAGGCGGTGGTGCGGCTGGCGACCAGCGGGGCCGGCGACCGACGGATCCTGGACGCCACGGGGCCGCAGCAGGTGTCGCTGGCGGATATCCTCAGGGCCCAGAGAGCCTGGCTGGGCCTGCCTCCCGCACCGGTCCTGCGGACGCCGCGGTGGCTGGCGTCCCCGGTGGTGCGGCTGGGCGACGTTCTCGGCGCGCTGGGCTGGCCGTCGTCCTTGCGCACCACCTCGTTGCGCCAGATGGACCATGACGCCGCCGGGGGACCGCCCGACGCGATGATCGCCGTCACCGGCGTGACGCCGCAGTCGCTGGTCCGGATGCTGTCGCGGAGGCCGGCCACGGTGCAGGACGTCTGGCACGCCCGGCTGCAGTTCGTGCGGCCGGTCTCGATCGTGGTGCTCGGGCTGTTCTGGCTGATCACCGGCCTGGTCACCCTGGGTCCCGGCTGGGAGGCGGCGCAGCATGTGTTGCGGCAGGGCGGGGTGGAGCCTCGCTGGGTCTGGCCGATCGCCTTCTGGGGCGCGTGGCTGGATATCGCGCTCGGCCTGGCGCTGTTTGTCCGGAGGTGGACGCGGTGGATCGCGTTGTTCATGTGTCTGGTCACCGTCGGGTACCTCGCCGCCGGGACCCTGCTCCTGCCTGAACTTTGGACCGATCCGCTGGGCCCCTGGCTGAAGGTGTTGCCGATGATGGCCCTGTGTCTGTGGGTGGCGGCGACGGACGCGCGGCGCTGATGGACCTCTATCCGATCCTCAAGCTGATCCATGTGCTGTCGGGCGCGGTGCTGTTCGGCACGGGCATGGGCATCGCCTTCTTCATGGTCTGGGCCCATCGGACGGGCCGGGCCGCGGCCGTGGCCGAGATCGCCCGGATCGTGGTGGCGGCCGACTTCCTGTTCACCGCGACGGCGGTGGTGATTCAGCCGATCTCGGGTCTGTTGCTGATCCGGCTGCAGGGCTACAGCCCGGTCGAGCCGTGGTTGCTCG
>CAZQBJ010000029.1:0-1917 GCA_964591465.1 uncultured Brevundimonas sp. | reverse complement strand
GAGATCGCCGCCATCGTCGCCATCTGCGTCATCTGGGGCGTGAACAACGCCGCGGCCAAGGCGGCCACCGAATGGCTGCCGCCGATGCTGACCGGGGCGCTGCGGTTCATGCTGGCGGCCGCCTGTCTGGCCTGGTTCGTGCGGCCGCCGTTTCCCAACTGGAAAAGCCTGCTGATCATCGTCAGCGTCGGCGGGCCGCTGCACTACGGATTGATCTACCTGGCCTTCTGGCTGGCCCAGGACGTCAGCCCGGTGTCGGTCGCCACCCAGCTGTGGATCCCGTTCACGGCCCTGTTCGCCTTCCTGCTGCTGGGCGAACGGCTCAGCCGCATGGCCCTGGCCGGCCTGGTGCTGGCCTTCATCGGGGTGGCCTGGATGGTGCTGGACGCCCACGCCTTCCTTGACTGGGACGCCATCCTCGTGGGCGCCGCCGGCAGCGCGGCCTGGGCCCTGACCACGGTCATCGCCCGGCGCACCACCAGCGTGCCGCCGTTGAAGATGCAGGGCCTGCTGGCCCTGGTCGCCGCGCCCAGCCTTCTGGCCGCCTCGCTGGCCTTCGAACAGGGACAGCTGGACGCCCTGCGGCAGGCGCCGCCGCTGGTCTGGGGCACGATCCTGTGGGCCGGACTGGTGTCCTCGGTGCTGGCGACCAGTCTGGTGTTCTGGCTGGTCCAGCGGCGGCCGGCCGGGCGGGTGACGCCCTATCTGCTGGCAACGCCGGTGGTCTCGATCCTGATCGGCTGGGGCTGGATGGGCGACGTGCTGACCGTCCAGATCCTGACCGGGGCGGCGATCACCATCCTGGGGGTGGCGGTGGTCGCCCTGGCCGAACGCGGTCTGCGGGCCGGGGCGGCCAAGGCCTAAGGCTGGTCAGCCCGCGGCCATGACCCCGCAGGCGACCCGATCGCCCGAGCCGCCGATCGGCTGGCTGACATGGTCGTCGGGCAGGGCGTGGATGACGATGGCCGCGCCATCGGCGTCCCACAGCGGCTCGCCCGGACCCGTACGGGCGATGCGCGCGCGGGAGGTGAACAGCTCGGCCCGAACCCGCCCCTGGGCGTCGGCGTGAATGTTGGGCAGGTCGCCGGCGTCCGGGCCGTCCGGATTGAGCAAGCCGTGCGGCGCGGCCGAGGCGTGGTTCAGATGGGCTCCGGCCGACTGGAACGCGCGATCGGAGCAATCGCCGACCTGATGCAGGTGGACGCCGTGCCACCCGGGGGTCAGCCCTTCGGCCTCGATCCGGATGAGCAGGCCGGTCGGGCCCTGGCGGAAGGCGGCCGAGCCGATTCTGTCGCCCGAGGGGCTGTTGAGCACCGCTTCGCCGAAGTCGCCCACAGGCGCCCGTGTTTCAGCCTGCGGCAGGCTCGCGCACGCCGTCAGGGAGAGAAGAAAAACGCTATAGACAAACAATGGCTTATGCATATCCGACGCGATCCTTCCGAATTGGTTTTCGGGCGTCGCCTGCTTTGCCACGCCAGCCCCTGGATGCTAACACCCTGACAATCCTTCCCGTTCCGATTCCGGACGTTTTTCCCCTTAAGTTTCCTTGACCGACGAAACCGACGACACGCACCCGACCGATCTGCCGCCGCCGCCCGGAGGCGGGAGCGCCATCGCTCCCATCGCGATCGAAGACGAGCTGAGGCGGTCGTACCTCGACTACGCAATGAGCGTGATCGTCTCGCGGGCGCTGCCTGACGTGCGCGACGGGCTCAAGCCGGTGCATCGGCGCATCCTGTATTCGATGCACGAACTGAACATGACGCCGGAGCGCCCGTATTCGAAGTCCGCGCGCGTGGTCGGTGATGTGCTCGGCCGCCTGCACCCGCACGGCGACCAGTCGGTCTACATGGCGCTGGTGCGCATGGCCCAGCCGTTCTCCATGGGCCTGCTGCTGGTCGACGGCCAGGGCAATTT
>CAZQBJ010000028.1:0-16240 GCA_964591465.1 uncultured Brevundimonas sp. | reverse complement strand
CCGCGGCCATCGGCGCCGGCCTGCCGATCCACGAGCCTACCGGCTCGATGGTCGTCGACATCGGCGGCGGCACCACCGAGGTGGCCGTGCTGTCGCTGTCGGGCATCGTCTATTCGCGCTCGGTCCGCGTCGGCGGCGACAAGATGGACGAGGCGATCATCTCCTACATGCGCCGCAACCATAATCTGCTGATCGGCGAGACCACCGCCGAGCGCATCAAGAAGGACATCGGCACCGCTCGCGTCCCGCCGGACGGCGAGGGCCTGTCGATCGAGGTCAAGGGCCGCGACCTGATGCAGGGCGTGCCGCGCGAGGAGCGCATCGCCGAGCGCCAGGCCGCCGAGGCCCTGGCCGAGCCGGTCAGCCAGATCATCGACGCGGTCAAGGTCGCGCTCGAGGCCACGCCGCCCGAACTGGCCGCCGACATCGCCGACAAGGGCATCATGCTCACCGGCGGCGGCGCCCTGCTGCGCGACATCGACGCCGAGATCCGCGACCAGACCGGCCTGCCGGTGTCGGTGGCGGACGATCCGCTGTCCTGCGTGGCCATCGGCTGCGGCCGGGTGCTCGAGCATCCGCGCTGGATGAAGGGCGTGCTGGACGCGACTCTCCCGTAGGTTCACGCTATAGCGTGCACTGTTTCTATTCCCTCTGAGGAAGGGGCGCCGTGGCGTTTCGCGACGGACCGTTCGAGAACCTGAAAGTGCCGCTGGTCTGGACCGCGGCGCTGGCCCTGATCATCGCCGCGGCGGCCGCCGTCGTGCTGTTGCTGGCCGACCGTCGCGAGACCATGACCGAGGAGAGCTACGGCGGCGCCCGGGCCACGTTCGACGCGGTCAGCGCGCCGGTGGGGGGCGTGTTCGCCGCCCCGTTCCGCTGGGCCGGCCAGTTCTCGGACTATGTCGGCGGCTACTTCTTCGCGGTGGGCGAGAACCGGCGGCTGCGCGAGCAGGTGGCCGAGCTCGAGGCCTGGCGCGACCAGGCCATCGCCCTGAAGAATCTCAACACCCGCTACGAGGCGATGCTGGGCCTGCGCACCGAACCGCCGGTGGCCATGGTCACCGCCCGCTCGGTGTCCGAAGCGCGCGGGCCGTTCGTCAATTCGCGGCTGATCGACGTCGGGGCCAACCGCGGTGTGCGCAACGGCAATCCGGTGATCAACGAGCACGGCCTGGTCGGCCGGGTGGTCGGGGTCACCGGCTCGGTCAGCCGGGTGCTGCTGCTGACCGACGTGGCCAGCCGCACGCCGGTGCTGATCGACCGCACCGACGCCCGCGCCATCCTCAGCGGCGACGGCAGCGGCAATCCCAAGCTTGAGTTCGTTCGCGGGGCCGACGCCGTGCGTCCGGGCGACCGCATCCTGACCTCCGGCGACGGCGGCGGAATTCCGCGCGGCCTGCCGATCGGCGTCGCCGCCCGCGGGGTGGACGGCAGCTGGCGCGTCAAGCTGTTCTCCGACCGCGGGGCGATCGATCTGGTCCGGGTGCTGCTGTTCCAGGACTTCGCCCAGCTGGTCGATCCGGAGGCGCTGAACAGCCCGCCGCTGGCGGCGCTGGACACCGCCCCGCCGCCCAGCCCGCAACAGGCGGCGGCCATCGCCGACGCGGCCGCGCGCCGTCGCGCCGCCGAGGAGCAGGCGGCCCAGCAGCAGGCGGCCCGCGATCGCGCCGCTCGTCAGGCGGCCGCAGCAGCCGCCCCGCCCGCCGCCGCCGAGACGTCCCCCACGCCCGCGGGAGACGCGCAGTGAGGCGGGGCGTCGCGGTCCGGGTGGTCGGACCGTTGCAGTGGATCGTCTACCCGGCCCTGATCGCCATGGCCGCCGCCCTGGTGCTGGCCACCCCGGTGGAGCTGTTCGGCCTCAAGCTGCCCGAGCCGATCCTGCCGATGGTGCTGGCCTTCGCCTGGCCGCTGATCCGCCCGTCGGTGCTGGCCCCGGTCATGCTGTTCGCCAGCGGCCTGTTTCTCGACCTTCTGTGGGGCGGCGCGCTGGGCCTGTGGCCGCTGAGCCTGCTGGTGGTCTACGGCGTTGTGCTGGCCTCGCGCAGCCTGCTGCTGGGTCAGGAGACCCGAGTGCTGTTCGTCTGGTACTGCGGCTGCACCCTGCTGGCCTTCCTGATCGCCTATCTGGTCGTGACCCTCGACGCCGGCGCCGCGCCCAGCCTGATCGCCCTGTTCTGGCAGGTGGTCCCGACCCTGTTGCTGTTCCCCGCCGCCGGCTGGATGATCGAGCGCTTCGACGACGGAGACGTCCGTTTCCGATGAGCGAGCCGCGCATCTTCTTTTCCGACGTCAACGAACGGCAGGGCTCGTTCCTGCGCCGGACCCTGGTGTTCGGCGGACTGACCGCGCTGGGCATCGGGGCCCTGGGCGCGCGGCTGGGCCAGCTGCAGGTCGTCGAGGCCGGCCGCTACGCCACCTTGGCGCGCAACAACCAGTTCAATTTCCGCCTGGTGCCGCCGCCGCGCGGGCGCATCCTGGACCGTAACGGCGACGTGGTCGCCGGCAACCGGCCCAGCTTCCGCGTGCTGGTCATGCGGGCCGAGACCCGCGACCTGGACGAGACGCTGGATCTGCTGGGCCGCCTGCTGCCCGACACCGTCGAGCGGCGGCGCAGCATCATCCGCGACGTCAACGCCGCGCCGCGCTTCGTCCCGGTGCCGGTCAAGAGCGACCTGACCTGGGAAGAGTTCGCCAAGGTCAATCTGTACGAGCCGGAACTGCCGGGCGTCATGTCCGACATGAACGAGGCGCGCTTCTATCCGCACGGCGGCGCCTTCGCCCACACCGTCGGCTACGTGGCAAAGGTTTCGGCCGAGGACGTGCAGGAGATCCGCGAGACCGGGGCCGAACCGCCGCCGATCCTGTTCCACCCCGGCTTCCGCATCGGCCGGCAGGGGATCGAACGGACCTTCGACGCCGACCTGCGCGGCGAGGCCGGCGGCAATCGGGTCGAGGTCGACGCTCGCGGCCGGGTGGTCGGCGAGGATGTCGGCGGCTCGCGCCCGGCGGTGCCCGGCAAGGACGTGGTCCTGACCCTGGACATCGACGTTCAGAAGCGCGCCCTGGAGGTGTTCGGCGAGGAGTCCGGCGGCTGCGTGGTCATGGACGTGCGCAACGGCGACATCCTGTGCATGGTCTCGGCCCCCTCGTTCGACCCGAACCTGTTCGTCTCGGGGGTGCCCAGCAACATCTACCGGGCGTGGGCCGACTACGAGCGGCGGCCGCTGCTGGACAAGACGGTCTACGGCACCTTCCCGCCCGGCTCGACCTTCAAGATGACCACGGCCCTGGCGTTCCTCGACGCCGGCATCGATCCGAACGAGCGGGTGATGTGCACCGGCGGCTACCGCTACGGCGGCCGCACGTTCCGCTGCTGGCGCGCCGGCGGGCACGGTCCGATGGACATGCACAACGCGATCAAGAATTCGTGCGACACGTACTTCTACCACCTGTGCAACCGGGCGGGAATCGATCGGATTGCGCGGGTGGCCGAGGCGCTGGGGTTCCATCGGACGTACGAGATCGGGCTGGGCAACCAGCGGGCCGGGGTGATGCCTTCGACCCAGTGGAAGCGCGAGGCGTTCCGCCGGGCCGAGGACAAGATCTGGTACCCGGGCGAGACCCTGTCGGTGGCCATCGGCCAGGGCGCGACCACGGTCAACGCCCTGCAGCTGGCCATCATGACCTCGCGCCTGGCCAACGGCCGCAAGGCGATCGAG
The DNA here is from genome assembly GCA_964591465.1 of uncultured Brevundimonas sp. GTDB lineage: Bacteria > Pseudomonadota > Alphaproteobacteria > Caulobacterales > Caulobacteraceae > Brevundimonas. The sequence goes on along the minus strand of CAZQBJ010000028.1, from coordinate 12,521 downwards.
CCGCGGCTGGTCAAGTCGATCGGCGGGGTCGAACAGCCCTCCGGCAGCGCGGCGCCCGACCTGCCGTTCCCCCGCGAGCACCTGGACATCGTGCGCGCCGGCATGGCGGCGGTGGCCAACGACGTGACCGGCACCGCCTATCGCAACTCGCGCCTCGGGCTGGGCGACATCCTGATGGCCGGCAAGACCGGCACCGCCCAGTCGCGCGACTATCGCCCGGGCGAAAGCCGCGGGCCGCGCAACGCGGTCTGGAGCCGGCGGGACCACGCCCTGTTCGTCGCCTTCGCGCCGCATGACGAGCCGCGCTACGCGATCGCCCTGATCATCCAGCATGCCCCCTCTGGCGGCTCGGCCGACGCCGCGCCGCGCGCCCGCGAGGTGATGCGCACGGTGCTGCTGAAGGATCCGGACATGCGCGCCCGCATCGAGCGGCCGCTGCCGCCCGAGCCGGAGGGCCCGCCGACCGAGGACGAGCTGCGCATCGGCGCCGCCCCCGAACAGCCCGAAGGGGTGGTCGAGGTCCCGCCGCGGCCGGCCGCGCCCGCCGCCCCCGATCCGGCGACGCCCAGCGGGCCGCGCCCCTATCTGTCGGAGCCGCAATGACAGCCTCCGCCCTGACCCGTCCCGGCGAGCGCGAACGTCTGCCGGTCAAGATCAGCCAGATCGACTGGCGCCTGGTCGGCCTGTTGTGCCTGGTCGCCGCCGTCGGCGCCCTGATGCTCTATTCGGTCGGCGGCAGCTCGTGGCAGCCGTGGGCCGCCAATCACCTGATCCGCGTGGCCGTGTGCCTGGTCATCATGCTGATCCTGGCCCTGGTCGATCTCCGGGTCTGGTTCGCCGCCGCCTATCCGATCTACGCCCTCGCCCTGCTGTTGCTCGTGGCGGTCGAGCTGTTCGGCTACACGGCCAACAACGCCAAGAGCTGGCTGGACCTGGGCGTGACCCGCATCCAGCCGTCCGAGCTGATGAAGATCGGCGTCGTGCTGGCCCTGGCCCGCTGGTACCATGGCGCCTCGGCCCAGGACGCCCGCTTCTCGTGGAAGCTGATCATTCCGGCGGCGCTGATCGGGGCGCCGGTGCTGCTGGTCGCCGACCAGCCCGACCTGGGCACCGCCATGCTGATCGCCATGACCGGGGCGGCGATCATGTTCATGGCCGGGCTGAGCTGGAAGCTGGTGGCCGCCGGCGCCGCCGCGGCCGCCGTCGCAATCCCGATTTTCGTGCAGTTCGTTCTGCACGACTATCAGCGGCAGCGCATCCTGACCTTCCTGACGCCCGAGGCGGACCCCTCCGGTTCGGGCTATCACATCATGCAGTCGAAGATCGCCATGGGCTCGGGCGGCCTGCTGGGCAAGGGCTACGGCCTGGGCAGCCAGAGCCAGCTGGAATTCCTGCCCGAGAAGCAGACCGACTTCATCTTCGCCGCCCTGGCCGAGGAGTTCGGCTTCGTCGGCTCGTTCAGCGTGCTGCTGATCTATGCGGCCATCATCCTGATCGCCCTGCGCATCGCGGCCCTGTCGCACAGCCACTTCGGCCGCCTGGCCGCCGCCGGGGTCACCGCCACCTTCGCGGTCTACATCCTGATCAACGGGGCCATGGTCATGGGGCTGGCGCCGGTGGTCGGGGTGCCGATGCCGCTGCTCAGCTATGGCGGCACGGTGCTGCTGACGGTGATGGTCGGCTTCGGCCTGGTCATGGCGGTGCGGGTGCACCGGTATCTCGAGCTGCCCAAGGGCCGCGGCCTGATCTGACCGCCACGCTTCGCGCCGGGCCTTCGGGTCGCTATCTGTAGCTCATGGTCAAGTCCGACACGCCCGAACACCCGCTCGACAACGCCCCTTCGGCCGCCGCGGCCGGGCCCGCGCCGGACTGCGGCGGCGAGCCCTGCCCCCAGCCGGTCACCGCCTGGAGCTCGCCCGAGGACTCCCGCGCCCTGGCCGACGGCCTGCGCATGCGCGACAACCCGGCCGAGTGGGCCTTCGTGCGCCTGTCGCGGATGATCGAGGAGTTCGAGGCCCGCATCGACAAGGACGAGGAGGTGGGCGTCCGTCTGGTCGGCATGCCCGGAGAGGGCCTGCTGCAGATCGAGGACGTCGGCTTCTGGGGCCCGGACCTGATCATGTTCCTGGGCCGCAACGCCGAGGGCAAGCCGGTGCGGCTGGTGCAGCACTACACCCAGCTGAACGTCCTGCTGGGCTCGGCCCCCAAGCGGCGCGAGGAGCCGGCGCGGCGCATTGGCTTCCAGCTGCGCGAGCGGATCGAGCAGGCGGTCGAGGACGGCGCCGCCTAGAGCCCGGCGGCCTCGTCGGTGGCGCGCACCAGGGCGTCGATGATGCCGGGCTCGGTCGAGGCGTGGCCGGCGTCGCCGATGATCTTCAGCTTCGCCTCGGGCCACGCCTTGTGCAGCTTCCAGGCGCCCGAGATCGGCGTCACCACGTCAAACCGGCCCTGGGTGATCCACGCCGGGATGTGCCGAATGCGGCCGACGTTCTTGAGGATCCAGTTCTCCTCGGGGAAGAAGCCGCCGTTCATGAAGTACCAGCATTCGATCCGGGCGAAGGCCACGGCGAACTCCGGTTCGCTGAACTTGTCCGGCCGGCCCTCGGGCCCGCGCACGCTGACCGTATCGCCTTCCCAGCTGGACCAGGCGACCGCCGCCTCGGTGCGCACCGCTTCGTCCGGGCTGGTCAGCCGCCGGTAGTAGGCGCCCATCAGATCGCCGCGCTCGGCCTCGGGGATCGGGGCCAGGAACCGCTCCCAGGCTTCCGGGAAGATGTGCGAGGCGCCGTCCTGGTAGAACCAGGTCAGCTCCGGCTTGGTCAGCAGGAAGATGCCGCGCAGGATCAGGCTCTCGACCCGCTCCGGATGGGTGATGGCGTAGGCGAGGGCGAGGGTGGAGCCCCACGAGCCGCCGAACACCGACCACTTCTCGACCCCGCACCGCTCGCGCAGACGCTCGATGTCCTCGATCAGGGCCCAGGTGGTGTTGTCCTCCAGCACCGCATTGGGCCGGGATTTGCCGCAGCCGCGCTGGTCGAACAGGATCGCCCGCCAGCGGGTGGGATCGAAATAGCGGCGCATCCCCGGATTGACCGCCCCGCCCGGGCCGCCGTGCAGCACCAGCACCGGCTTGCCGTTGGGCGCGCCGCATTCTTCGAAATAGATCTCGTGAACGCTGTCGGTCGGCATCCAGCCGAAGGCGAACGGTTCGATCTCGGGGTACAGCCCCCGCCGGGCAGAATCGGTCACTTCAAACGCCATGAGGACTGTGTCGGCCGCCGTACATTGTCAGGTCAACCCCTGAGAGGCTGCGACCGGATGGCCGCGTAGGCCAGGACCAGCCAGGCCGCAATCATCAGAACGCCGCCGACCGGGGCGACGATCCCCATGAAGACGAATCCGGCCAGGCCGACCAGATAAAGCGCGCTGGCGAAGATCAGCCCGCCCAGGGTCGCCAGCCACCCCGCCAGCCGGGCCGCCGCGCCGCCGCCGGTCCACAGGGCGCACACCACGCCCAGCAGGGCGTGGATCAGCTGGTACTGCGCGCCGGTGGTCAGCAGGGTCTTCACCTGCGGGCCTGCGCCGTGGGCGGCGAAGGCGCCCGCGGCCACCGCGAGGGCGCCGCTGAGAGCCGCCAGAATCAGAAGCGGACGTGTCATGGGCGCAGGATTAGCGCACCTGGGCCGCGCGGTCTGCTATTGGCGCGGCCATGTCCTCCGCCGCGCGCATGGCCCTGATCTACGCCCTGGTGTTCGGGGCCAACGGGGTCAGCCTGCCGTTCGCCGGCCTGTGGTTCGAGGGGCAGGGCCTGAGCGGGGCGGAGATCGGGGCCATCCTGGCCGCGCCGATGCTGGCCCGGCTGGTCACCGGTCCGATGATCGCCCTGTGGGCCGACGGCTTTGTCCGTCGGCGCACGCCGATCGCCATTCTCGCGGTCGCGGCGGCGCTGGGCTACGGCCTCGCCGGCATGGCCGAGGGCTTCGCCCTGTGGCTGCCGCTGTGGTTCGTCGGCGCCACCGCGGCGGCCGCCCTGATCCCGCTGTCGGACGTGCTGACCCTGCGGCTGGCGCGGCGCGAGGGGTTTGCGTTCAGCGGTCCGCGCGGGATCGGCTCGCTGGCCTTCATCATCGCCAATGTCGCCATGGGCGGCCTGTTGCTGTGGGCGCCGCTGGATGTGGTGATCGTCTGGATCGCCGCCGCCACGGCCCTGGGCGCCCTGGTCGCCGCCGCCGTCGCGCCGCCCGAGCCGGTGGCCGACGGGGCGCGGCTGAACCGGGCCGACCGGTTCCGCGGCCTCGGCCGGCTGGTCGCCGACCCGGTGTTCATGACCGCCATTCTGGCCGTCGGCGCCATCCAGGGCAGCCACGCCTTCCTCTATGGATTCTCCGCCATCGAGTGGAAGGCGCGCGGCATCTCCGAGGCCCTGACCGGCCAGCTGTGGGCCTTCAGCGTGGCGGCCGAGATCGTCTTCATGTGGCTGATCGAGCCCTGGCGGCGCCGGCGCGGGATCGGGCCGTGGCCGATGCTGATGCTGGGCGGCGCGGCGGCGGTGGTCCGCTGGACCGCCCTGGCGGCGGCCCCGCCGCTGTGGCTGCTGTGGCCGTTGCAGGCCCTGCACGCCCTGGGGTTCGCGGCGGTCTTCCTGGCCGGGCTGCAGATCGTCGAGCGGCTGAGCCCGCCGGCCAGCGCCACCGCCGCCCAGACGCTGAGCTCGGCCCTGTCGTCCGGGGTGCTGATCGGCCTGGCCACGGCCTTCTCCGGGCCGCTGTACGACCGGTACGGGGCGGGCGGCTACCTGGCCATGGCCCTGCTGGCCGCCCTGGGCCTGATGGCCGCCTGGCGGGTGCGCCGGCCGCTGCGGAGGGCGGCCGACTAGGCCAGGTCGCCGACCGCCGCGTCCAGCAGCAGGAAGGCCCGGCCCGGATCGGACGCCAGCAGGGCCAGCACGGCATAGCCTTCCTTGTCCGAGCGGGCCGCATCCTGCAGCGCCTCGGCGTACAGCCGCACGTAGCGCTCGGCGTCGGCCTTCAGGTCGGGCGCGCCCAGCACCCGGCGCGAGATGCTGCGCACGGCGGCCGGGGCGACCCGGCGCACGATCTGGCGGGCGCGGTCCGGCTCCCCGTCCTGGAAGGCGGCGGCGGCCTCCTCCACCCGGGCGCGCGGCAGCAGGGCGTTGGGATCCACGCCCATCCGCCGGATCGAGCCGGCGACCCGTTCGCTGAGCGCCTCGTCGTCCTCGGGCCGGCGGGCGGGGGCGGGCGCCTCGTCGCCGGATGGGCCGTCATCGACCAGATCGCGCCACGACAGGCCCTCGTCGGCCGTCGACTCGGCGCGGGCGCGCGGTTCGGCCGCGCGCGGGGCGTTCGGCTTGATCCGCCCGCGCAGGCCCAGCCCGGCGCCGTCGGCCGGCGCCTCGGTCTCGGGCTTCTCGAGCGGCGGCTCGGCGACGGTCTCGCGGCGGCGGGCGGCCTTCAGCGGCGAGTCGCCCGAGACGACGCCCATCAGGTGCACGGCCTCGGACAGCATGTCGTAGTTGCGCTTGACCCGCTCCTGGAAGGCCTCGTCGACCGCCTGGGTCTCCTCGGCCGCGCGGCGCGAGGCGGCGGCCAGGGCGTTGAGCCCGTCCTCCACCGAGGCCTTGATCTCGTCGATGCGGGCGCGGGCCGTCTCGGGCAGGCGGGCGGCGCGGCCGTCGATCTCGGACATGGCGTCCTCGACCGCCGACAGGGTGGCGCGCATGCGCTCCAGATTGGCTTCCATCCGGGCGATGGCTCGGTCGCCGGCCTCGTCCACCAGGGCGGCGGCGTCGGCGACCATGCGGCGGGCGCGGTCGACGTGGGCGTCGGCCGCCTTGTCGGCTTCCTGAGCGGCGGTGAACAGGCTCTGGCCCAGCTGGTCGGCGCGGGCCTGGGATTCCTCGACCGCGCGGGCGGCCACGGTGCGGGCCTCGTCGGCGGCGGCGCGCAGGGTCTCCAGCGCCTGGGCGGTCTGTTCGACCAGGATGTCGCGCGCCTCGGCGGCCATCGACTCGAAGCGGTCCAGCGCCTCCTTGGTCGCGTGGTCGAAGCCGTCGGCCTCGCGGCCGGCCATTTCGGTCAGGGCCTTGAACTGGTCGGCGGCCGCCTCGGCCACCTCGCGCAGCGCCTGGGCGCCCTGGGCCGAGGCGTCGCCCAGCTCGGCCGCGGCGGTGCGGGTGGCCGACAGGGCCTCGGCCAGCTGCGCCCGCTGGCTTTCGACCTGGGCGGAGAAGTCCTCCTGGTCGCTGCGCAGGGCGAAGGCGGCGGTGACCAGGGCGGCGCGCTGCTGGCCCAGGCCTTCCTCGACCGAGCGGATCTGGTCCGCGACGCCCGAGCCGGCGGTCTCCAGCCGCAGGGTCTGGCGCGACAGGTCGTCGGCCGCCAGGCGGGCGGCGTCCTGCGCCTCCACCGCCGCGGCGGCCAGGTCCGAGGCGCGCGCCGCCAGCACCGCCTCGGCCTCGCGCAGCTGGGTCTGGGCCAGGTCCGAGGCGTCGGCGACCATGCGCGACTGCCGCTCGACCGCGTCGAACACGCTGGTCGCCTGGGCGTCCAGGGTCACGCCCAGGGCCTGCATCGCCTCGCGCTCCTTGCCGAGCGCCTCGCCCAGCCGGCGGGCGGTGCGCTGGGCCTCCTCGGCGGCGTCGTTCAGCCGCTTGCTCTCGGCCCCGAGGGCCTCGCGCAGGCTGTTCAGGTCGGCCCGGGCCCGCTCGACCGCCAGGGTCGCCTGGTCGATGTCGCCGCGCAGGGCGTTGAGCACGTCGCCGGCCTCGCGGGCGGCCAGGGCGGTCGGCGCGACCAGCGCCTGGGACAGCTCGCGCGCCCGGGTCGTCTCGGCCGCCAGCCGGGCGCCGTTGCGCAGGGCGCTGGCCAGCAGGAAGAAGGCCCCCACCGGCGCCAGGGCCAGCAGCAGGTAGATCGCCAGCCGCAGCGGTTCGAGGTCCAGCAGTCCGGCCCCGACGTCATAGGCGACATAGGAGGCCACGCCCCCGACCCACAGGGCCGAGGCCAGGCCGGCCAGCAGCCAGGCGTGGCGGGCGCCCTCGCGCGGCGCGGCGGCCGGGCGCGGCGCCGGCGGCGCGGCCGCGGCGGCCGGCGCGGGCAGGGCGGTTTCGGGCGCGGGCGCGGCCACCTCGGCCCTGGCCTCGACCTCGGCCGGCTCGGCGATCGCCTTGACCGCCGTCTCCAGATCGCGCGGCGCCCGGGCGGCGCGGCCGCGACGGCGCGCGCCGCCGCCGGCGGCCTCGTCCGGCTTGTCGACCGCCTTGTCGCCGGCGTCCGACGCCGTTTCTTCCCCGGTCTCGGGCGTATCGGCCGCGCCCTTGGTCGCGGCGTCCGGCTCGGGATCCTTCAGGGTCAGCGGCGGGCGGGTGCGCACTCTCATTTCAGGTTCGTCTCATCGGCGCGCGCTCGCGGAAACTGCGTCTGCGCGGGAGCAAGGAACCTAACGGCAAGCCGGGACGAGGGCAAAGCCGCATGTTGCGCGGCGGCCGGTCCGGCGGGGCCGGCTCAGCAGGCGTCGGCGGTTTTCGCGACCAGGGCGCGCGGGGCGACGTCGGGGCAGTCGGAGACGCGGCGGACTTCCGGCTCGGCCGTGCGCGGGCCGTTCACATCCACGCCGAACTGGGCGAACGCGGCGGCCGCCAGCAGCGCCACGAGCCCGACGATGAATTCGATCAGCGCGTGCATCGCCGATCCCCCTGTGGATGCGAGGGAACCTTATGCTCCGAATCTGCCGTTACGGCAACGCCGGCCGCATGAACATTCGTTCATTGGCCATGGAACCGTTGCATGGCGCACACGTCATCACCGCGTCATCATGCGGCGGTCAACAGGGCGTCGGCGACACTGGGGGCGAGGGCATTGGTGCTGGAACCGGGGCGGACCTGCTGGCGGCGCGAACGGGCGGACCGGTTCGCCGGGCTGATGGAGAACGCCGCCTATTTCGCCGCGTTGGAGGCGGCCCTGTCGAACGCCCGCCGGTCGGTGATGATCCTGGGCTGGCAGTTCGACCCGCGCACCCGGCTCAATCCGGAAAGCCGCATCGGCGACCGGCAGGCCGAGATCGGCCACCGCCTGCGCATGATGGTCAAGGAGAACCAGGAGCTGGACGTCCGCCTGCTGCTGTGGAAGTCGCCGCTGCTGATCGCCGCCTCGCAGGGGTTCTTCCCGCAGCGCGGCCAGCGCTGGTTCCGCAAGCGGATGGCCGACTTTCGCCTCGACCACCCGGGGCCGCTGGGGGCGTGCCATCACCAGAAGGTGGTGGTCATCGACGACCGGCTGGCCTTCTGCGGGGGCGGCGACATCGCGGTCGATCGCTGGGACAGCCCCGACCATTTCGACGCCGATCCGCGCCGGTGCATGCCCTCGGGGGTGCTGGCCCCGCCGCGGCACGAGGTGATGGCCATGGTCGACGGCCGCGCGGCCCTGGCGCTGGGCGATCTGGCGCGGGCGCGCTGGGCGCGGGCCACCGGCGAGCGCACCCGGCCCGCCCGGGTCGAGGAGGACCCCTGGCCCGAGTGGATCGAACCGGATCTGGTCGACGTCGAGGTCGGCATCGCCCGCACCGAGCCGGGGCGCGGCCGCCGCCGCGACGTGCGCGAGAACGAGGCCCTGCACCTGGAGTCCATCGCCCGGGCCCGGCGGCTGATCTATCTGGAGAACCAGTATTTCACCTCGCCGGTGATCGCCGCCGCCCTGGCCGCGCGCCTGGCCGAGCCGGACGGGCCGGAGGTCGTGGTGGTCTCGACCGGCCACAGCCCCAGCTGGTTCGACAGCATGACCATGGACCCGGCCCGCGCCGGCCTGCTGCGCCGGCTCGAGGCGGCCGACGTGCACGGGCGCTTTTCCGCCTTCAGCCCCCGCACGGCCGGCGGCGCCGTGATCATCGTCCACTCCAAGGTCACCATCATCGACGACGAGCTGCTGCGCATCGGCTCGACCAATCTGAACAACCGCGGCCTGGGCTTCGACACCGAATGCGACGTGATGGCCGCGCCGACCGACGTCGAGGGGCCGGCGGCCATCGGCGGCCTGCGCCGCCGGCTGCTGGCCCATTTCCTCGGGGTCGACGTCGAGACCTACGCCGCCGCCGAGGCGCGCGAAGGCGGGGTCGGCGCCGCCATCCGCAGCTTCGGTCCGGACCGCCTGCGGCCGCTGGACGGGCCGCCGCCGTCGGGTCTCGCGCGACTGCTGGGCGAATGGCAGATCGGCGACCCCTGTTCGCCGGACGACTCGTGGATGCCGTGGAAGCGGCTCAGGGCCGCCGACGTGCTGCCGGCGCCTTCAGGGGACCAGCTCGAAATCGACGATCAGCGGCAGGTGGTCTGAGGCCATCCGCGCCAGCGGCGAAAACGGCGCCTGGACCCCGGTCACCCGCACCTGCGGGCTGACGAAGCAATGGTCGATGCGGATGGCCGGGAAGCTTGAGGGGAAAGTCTTGACCGTCGGCTTCAGGCCCAGGGCGCGCTGGGCGTCGGTCAGGTGGCGCACGATCGCCTGGTAGGGCCGGGTGATCGAGGTGGCGTTGAAGTCGCCGGTCAGCAGGGTGGGGCCGCGCCGCTCGGGGTGGCCCAGCCAGTCGCGCCCGACCAGGGCCGCCGCCTGCAGCCGCTGCTCGCGCGGCACCAGCCCCAGGTGGGTGTTGAAGATGTTGGCCTCGATCCCGTCGAAGTCGATCGCCGACCACAGGGCCCCGCGCGGCTCCAGCCGCATGCCCCTGAGGGTCGGCAGGGTGCCGACCCGCACCAGCCGCTCGGGCCGGTGGGTCAGGATGGCGTCGCCGTACAGTTCCTCCTCCACCTGCATGGCCGGATGAAAGCGGAAACTCATGGCCAGCCGCTCGGCGATGGCGTGGGCCTGGTCGACGCCGCCGGTGCGGGCCCGGCCGACGTCCAGTTCCTGCAGGCAGACGACATCCGGCTCGTGCTCGGCGATCACCGCCGCCACCCGGTCCACGTCCAGCTTGCGGTCGACGCCGACGCAGCGATGCACATTGTAGGTGAGAAGACGCGGCATGTTCAGGCGGGGACGGGCCGTCCCCTACAACTCCACCAGCCGGTCCGGCAGCTCGTTGGAGTCATCGGCCCGCGGCGGAAAATGTTCCGCCAGCACCCCGGCGCACCGCTCGATCGCCGCCTCGAAGCCGCCGGGCGCGTCCCCGGCCTTCAGCCCCGCCGCCAGGGCCGCGGCCGCCTCGGCCCAGACCGTCGGCTCGACCCGGCTGTGGATGGCCTCGTCGGCCACGACCTCGACCAGATGGTCGGCGGCCGAGGCGAAGATCAGCACCCCTGTGCGGCCGCGGGTGGTGTGCAGGCCGTGGGCCAGGAACTGCTCCACCGCCGCCCGCCGCACCCGCTGGCGCCGCACCGCGCGCGGGGTCATCCAGCGGCGCACGGTCGCCGACTGGCCCAGCAGAAGGATGATCAGGAACACCGCGCCCTGGACCAGGGCGTAGGCGGTCAGGGCCGCCCCCACGGCCATCGGCGCGGCCGCCACGTGCGCCGCGCTCCAGCCGCCGCCCAGCGCCGGCAGCCAGTCCGGGCGGAAGCCCAGCGGGATCAGCACCAGCGGCGCCAGCAGGGCCGCGGCCGAGGCCCAGGCCAGCACCACATAGCGATAGGCCGACACCTGGCGGGCCAGCACGCAGAAGATCTCGCCCGAGGTGCGGGCTTCGGCCGCGCGGATGGCGGCGGCGATGCGATCGTGATCGGCGGCGGAGAATTTCATCTCACCATCCCCCCGAGGCGCCGCCGCCGCCGAAGCTGCCGCCGCCGCCGCTGAATCCGCCGCCGCTCCAGCCCCCGCCGCCGCTCCAGCCGCGACCGCCGCTGCTGCTGCGCAACGCCTCCGACGCCGCCCAGATCAGAACCGGCGACAGGCCGTCGCCGCCGCGATGGCGCCGGCCGGCCCGCGACAGGGCGCCGATGAAGGTGGCGAAGACGAAGAACACGACGAAGACGATGCCCATGACCGCCATCACGTTGATCTGCGGCCCGGCCATCTCCTCGGCCGCGGCGGCGGCGCGGGCCTCGGCCTCGACCGGGTCGAGCGCCAGCTGGGCGGCGATCATGTCGACCCCGGCCCCGATGCCGCCCTCGAAATCCCCGTTCCGGAAGGCGGGCAGGATGGCGTTGCGGATGATCAGGGCCGACATGGCGTCGGTCATCACCGGCTCCAGCCCGTAGCCAACCTCGATTCGCACCTTGCGTTCGTTGGGCGCGACGAGCAGCAGCACGCCGTTGTCGCGCGCCGCCTGGCCGATGCCCCAGGCGCGTCCAAGCTGGTAGCCGTACTCCTCGATCTCGTAGCCCTGCAGCGAATTGACCGTGACCACGACCAGCTGGTCGCCGGTCTCGCTCTCCAGCGCGGCCAGCTGTTCGGTCAGCGCGGCCTCGGCCTGGGGCGAGATCAGTCCCGCCTGGTCGACCACCCGCCCGCTGAGCGAGGGGAAGCTGGGCTGGGCCAACGCGGCCGCCGCCAGCGTTAGCCAGGCGAGGGCGGCCAGCAGGAAGGTCTGGGTCGCGCCGGACGCCGCGACGGTGATCGACCGGGCGCGGCGGGGATCCCTCACTGGGCCGCGGGGGCCGGAGCGGGGGCGGGCGGCGCCGATCCGGGCGCGGCGCCGGCGGGCTGACCGCCGATGTTGAACTCGACCGTCGGGGCGCTCTGCGCCTCGGCGCTGGCCTGGAACATCTGCATCGGTTCGGCCGAGCCGTGGAAGGTGTTGGCCCAGATGATCCCGGGGAAGGTCTCCAGGGTCGTGTTGTAGATGCGCACCTGCTCGTTGTAGTCGCGCCGGGCGATGGCGATGCGGTTCTCCGTGCCCTCCAGTTGCGACTGCAGGGTCAGGAAATTCTCGTTGGATCGCAGCTGCGGATAGGCCTCGACCACCATCATCAGCCGCGACAGCGCCTGGGTCAGCTCGCCTTGGGCCGCCTCGAACTGGCGGAAGGCGGCGGGGTCGCTGAGGGTTTCGGGGGTGACGGTGACCGCGGTGGCGCGGGCCCGCGCCTCGATCACCTCGGTCAGCACCGCCCGCTCCTGGGCCGCGGCGCCCTGCACCGTGGCCACCAGGTTCGGCACCAGGTCGGCGCGCCGCTGGTACTGGTTCTGCACCTCGGCCCAGGCGGCCGTGGCGTTGTTCCGCTGCGTCGGGATCGTGTTGTAGCCGCAGCCGGCCAGGGCCGGCATCACGATGAAGAGGGCGAAGATCGCGGCGAGGCGCTTGATCAGGCTGGCCATCGGAGTCCTTCCAGGCGCCGGCGCGGCGCAGGCGACCCGCAATATCAGCCGATCAGCCCCGGGCATCAAGCGTCCGGCAGGACCGGCTCGACCCCCGCCGACCGGCAGGCCGCGGTCCAGGTGTTCATCAGCAGGCACGCGATGGTCATCGGCCCGACGCCGCCGGGCACCGGGGTGATCCGCCCCGCGACCTCGACCGCCTCGGCGAAGGCCACGTCGCCGACCACCCGGGTCTTGCCCTCGGCCGCCTTGGCCGGATCCAGC
>CAZQBJ010000027.1:0-16298 GCA_964591465.1 uncultured Brevundimonas sp. | reverse complement strand
CCCTGCGGCTGCCGGCCTACGCCGGGGAGTCGATGCGGCGCGAGCTGGAGGCGTTGGACCGCGCCCTGGGCGAGCCGCAGAAGCCGGTGCTGGGCATCGTCGGCGGGGCCAAGGTGTCGACCAAGATCGACCTGCTGAAGAACCTGGTCGGCAAGCTGGACCAGCTGGCCATCGGCGGCGGCATGGCCAACACCTTCCTGTTCGCGCAGGGCGTCGACATCGGCGGCTCGCTGGCCGAGCGGGAGATGGGCGACACCGCCCGCGAGATCATCGAGGCGGCGCGGGTCGCCGGCTGCGAGCTGCTGCTGCCGTTGGACGTGGTGGTGGCCAAGGAGCTGAGCCCCGACGCCGAGGCCGGGGTGCGGGCGCTGGACCGCATCGGGGCCGAGGACAAGATCCTCGACGCCGGGCCCGAGACGGTCGAGCGGCTGAAGCGGGCCATGGACCTGAGCAAGACGCTGATCTGGAACGGCCCGCTGGGCGTGTTCGAGGTCCCGCCGTTCGACAAGGGCACGGTCGAGGCGGCAAAGCACGCGGCCAAGCTGGCCAAGGCCGGCAAGCTGGTCGCCGTGGCCGGCGGCGGCGACACGGTCGCGGCCCTGAACCACGCCGGGGTGGTCGAGGATTTCACCTTCGTCTCGACCGCCGGCGGCGCCTTCCTCGAATGGATGGAAGGCAAGACCCTGCCGGGGGTGGCGGCGCTGAGCGCCTGACAGGCGCCCCCGGCGTGACAATCGCCGCGCCGGGCATTAGACAGCGGCCAACGAACCGCTCACTGAATTCAGGGAAATCAGACACATGGACCTCGCGGCACTGAACGCGATCGCCGAAGCAATGGTCGCCCCGGGCAAGGGCATCCTGGCCGCCGATGAATCGACCGGCACGATCAAGAAGCGTTTCGACGCCATCGGGGTGGAAAACACCGAGGACAACCGCCGCGACTATCGCGAGCTGATGTTCCGCACCCGCCCGGCGATGACCGACCACATCTCGGGCGTCATCCTGTTCGAGGAAACCCTGTACCAGAACGCCGCCGACGGCACGCCGCTGGTCGAGCTGATCACCGCCGCCGGCGCGGTGCCGGGGATCAAGGTCGACAAGGGCGCCAAGCTGCTGCCGGGCTTCCCCGGCGAAACCGTCACCGAGGGCCTGGACGGCCTGCCCGAGCGGCTGGTCAAGGACCGCGCCCGCGGGGCCCGCTTCGCCAAGTGGCGCGCGGTGATCGACATCGCCGACGGCATCCCGACCTGGGGCGCCATCAAGGCCAACGCCCACGCCCTGGCCCGCTACGCGGCCATCTGCCAGCACGCCGACATCGTGCCGATCGTCGAGCCCGAGGTGCTGATGGACGGGGCCCACGACATCGACCGCTGCGACGAGGTCACCCGCCTGGTCCTGCAGACCGTGTTCGACGAGCTGTTCCAGCTGCGCGTGGCGCTCGAAGGCATCGTGTTGAAGCCGAACATGGTCGTCGCCGGCAAGAAGTGCCCGACCCAGCCGTCGGTCGAGCAGGTCGCCGAACGCACCATCGCGGCGCTGAAGGCCACCGTGCCGTCGTCGGTGCCGGGCATCGCCTATCTGTCGGGCGGCCAGTCCGACGTGCAGGCCACCGCGCACCTGGACGCCATGAACCGCATCGGCGGCTTCCCGTGGAAGATGACCTACTCGTACGGCCGCGCCCTGCAGGCCGCGCCGCAGAAGGCGTGGGCCGGCAAGGCCGAGAACGTCCAGGCCGCCCAGGCCGCGTTCAACCACCGCGCGCGGATGAACGGCCTGGCCACGCTGGGCCAGTGGCAGGCGTCGCTGGAGGAAAAGGCCGCGGCCTGATCCTTCGCCGATCTACAGGGAAAAGGGCGCGGATCCCGGCCGGACCCGCGCCCTTTTTGCGTTCGTCGCCGGCTCAGTAGCCGCGCATCAGCCGCCGCTCGAGGTCGGCGACCTCGCGACGGGCGTAGTCGGCGTCCCGCTCGGCCCGGCGCATATCGTCGAAGGCCCGCTCGCGGTCGTCGCGCAGGCGGCGGATGCGGGCCCGAATGGTGTCGCGCTGGGCCTGGGTGAGGGCCTCGTCCGACAGGCTGTCCTCCTCGGCGCGGATCTGCTGCTCGAGGTTGTTGGCCCGGTTGCGCGCCTCGTTGATCGCGTTGACCGCGGTATTGACCTGCTGGTCGGCGGTCCACAGGACGCGGCCGTCGTTGTAGCCGTACATGAAGTCGGCCTCGAGCCCGCCGGGGCACACGCCGCTATAGCTGGTCCCGGCGCGGCCGACCCGGAAGCCGTTGGCCGGGGTGCAGTACTGCAGCAGGCCCTGGTCGCGACCGGCCGCATAGGCCGAGACGTCCGGATAGACGCCGTGCCGGGCGCAGGCCTCGGTGTGCTCGTTCAGCCGGCCGTAGCTGTAGCCGGCGGCCCCGTCCGTAAAGCCCTGGCCGTACCAGTCGCCGGCCAGGCACTGTTCCTCGCTCATCGTCGCGCAACCCGCCAGGGCCACGGCGGCGACAGCGACCACAACATATTTCATGGATTTTCCCCCGTCCGCGCGCGCGAGAATTAACCGATCTCGGCCTTACGGCAAAGCCTCCGCACGCCGGGGTTGCGGCCGGCGGTTCGCGGCGCCCTAATCGCCCGGTCGCAGCCACCGGGGGAACCGCCATGCGCCGTCGCACCTTCTTCGCCGCCCTGCCGGCCACGGCCTTCCTCGCCGGGCGAGCCGCCGCCGAGCCGACGGTCTATCCGGGGGTCGCCGCCGGGGACCGGATCACCGGAGCCCACTTCGCCACCCGCTCGACCGTCTGGGGCGCCCGGGGCGCCGCCGCCACGGCCCATCCGATGGCCACCCTGATCGGCATCGACACCCTGCGAAGGGGCGGCTCGGCCATCGACGCGGCGATCGCCATCAACGCCGCCCTGGGCTTTCTGGAGCCGGTGGCCAACGGGATCGGCGGCGACGCCTTCTGCCTGATGTGGGACTCCGCCCAGGGCAAGGTGGTGGGGATGAACGGCTCGGGCCGCAGTCCGCGGGGCCTGTCGCTGGAGACGGCCCGCAGCCGCGCCCGGGACGGCTATCTGCCCAGCTTCGGGGCGGTGACGGTCAACGCGCCCGGCGCCGTGGACGCCTGGTGGAGCGCCCACCAGCGCTACGGCAAGCTGCCGTGGGCCGAGGTGCTCTTGCCGGTGGCCGAGCTGTGCGACCGCGGCGCGCCTGTGCCCCAGACCATCGCCTGGTACTGGGAGCGGAACATGCTGCGCTTCACGCCCGAGAACGGCGTGGAGGAGATCGACAACGCCTTTCGCCTGTACGCCCCAAACGGGCGCACCCCGCGCGAGGGCGAGGTGTTCCGCAATCCGGACCTGGCGCGAACCTACCGGCTGATCGCCGAGGGCGGCCGCGACGCCTTCTACGACGGGCCGATCGCCGACCACATCGAGGCCTATTTCCGGCGCATCGGCGGCTGGCTGACCCGGGCGGACCTGGCGGCGCACGAGACCGAATGGGTCGAACCGATCCGCACCAGCTACCGCGGGGTCGAGGTCTACGGCCTGGGCCCGAACACCCAGGGCCTGACCACCAACCAGATCCTGAACATCGCCGAGCAATTCGACCTGGGCGCCATGGGCTTCCAGTCGGCCGCCTCGATCCACCACCAGGCCGAGGCCAAGCGCCTGGCCTTCGAGGACCGCGCCCGCTGGTTCGCCGATCCGGCCTTCGCCCGGACCCCGGTGGAGTGGCTGAACTCCAAGGAATACGCCGCCGAGCGCGCCCGGCTGATCCGCCCGGACCGGGTGATGGACCGGGTGTTCCCCGGCGACGCGCCGCACCAGGGCGACACCACCTATTTCAGCGTGGCCGACGCCGACGGGATGATGGTCAGCTGGATCCAGTCGAACTATCGGGGCATGGGCTCGGGCCTGGTCGCCGACGGGCCCGACGGCGGCACCCTAGGCTTCATGTTCCAGGATCGCGGCGAGCTGTTCAGCCTGACCGACGGGCACCCGAACCTGTATGCGCCGAACAAGCGGCCGTTCCACACCATCATCCCCGGCTTCGCCTGCAAGGACGGCCAGCCCTGGATGGCCTACGGGGTGATGGGCGGCGGCATGCAGCCCCAGGGCCAGGCCCAGATCATCATCAACATGGTCGACTACGGCCTGGACCCGCAGGAGGCCGGCGACGCGCCGCGCTGGCAGCATTACGGCTCGTCCGAACCCACCGGCCAGCCGGCCGAGGGGGTCGGGGTGCTGCATCTGGAGACCGGCGTGCCGGTCGCGACCAAAGCAGAGCTGACCCGGATGGGCTGGACCCTCGGCCCGCCCGACGGCGGTTTCGGCGGCTATCAGAATGTCATGCGCCAGGTGAACGCGGACGGCGGCTGGGTCTATGGGGCGGCGTCCGAGATGCGCAAGGACGGCCTGGCGCTGGCCTACTGACGAAACGAAACGGGCGGCGCCGTGAGACGCCGCCCGTCGGGGCTTCAGGTTTTCAGTCTTCCTAGCCGATCGGCTCGGTCACGATGATCGGCGGCGGCGGGGTCGGCGCGGCCTCGGCCGCCGGCGTCGCGGGGGCCGGGGTTTCGGCCGCGGGCGCGCTCAGATAGGGCTGCGGCCCGGTCGGGGTCGCGGCCTCCTCGGCCGCGGGGGCGGCCTCGACCGGCGCCGCGCGCGCGGCGGGAGCGGCCGGGGCGGCGCGACGCACCGGGGCGGCGGCGCGGGGCGCCGGCGCCGGGGCGGCCTCGACCGCGGCCTGCTCCATAGCCGGCGCGGTCGGCGCCAGCGGGGCCTCGGTCAGCAGCGGCTCGTCGGTCGGGGCGGCCAGCAGCGGATCGTTCAGCGGCTGGCTGATCAGCGCGGCCTCTTCCTGGGCCGGGGCGGTCTCGTCGCTGCCGGCCATGAGCATCCAGCCGATCACGCCGGCGGCGGCCAGGGCGACCGGCGCCGCCATCAGCCACGGCGTGGCGCCCTTCTTCGGCGCCTTGCGGGCGTAGACGGGAACGTAGGGTTCTTCGGCGGTCGCGGCGGCGCGCGGCGGCGGCGGGGCGGCGCGGGTCTCGGTATAGCTCATGGTCATCGCGTTCTCTCCATCTGGTGAACGGGTCGAGGCCCAGAAACACCAGGGAGAGAGGGCCGTTCCGCCGATCCCGAAATGGTCCCGAACAAACACCGTTCTCGCCGCAATCGCGACCATTGCCGCCACAATGGCCAAGCCCGTCCCGGACGCGCCAACGCCCGTGTCAGCAACGGTTTGCGACGGCCCCAGCGCCGCCGTTCTGGGCAAAAAGAAGGCCCGGGGGGATGATCCCGCCCGGGCCCGCCTTCAGCACTGAATCGCTATGCGATCAGTGGCTGTACAGCTCGGAAATCGACAGGGTGCCGCGCTCGTACGAGTTGTTGTACGTGCCGACCCAGATGTCGTACTGGCCGGCCATCGGACGCGAGAACCGGACCGACGGATTGAGGCCGTCGCCGCCGTCGTCATCGCACCACCACCGACCGTCCGGGCCATTGATGACCAGGGTGGTGTCGGCGTTGGAGTCGACCGAGACGATCAGCGGCAGGCTGCTCTGCCCGTTGTAGTGCAGCCGGAAGTCCGGGGCGTTCGAGATGAACCCGCGGCAGTTGCTGAACACGCGCGAGGCGTCGATGCTGCCGCCCGAAGTGACGGCGACGTTGTACGGATCGGGCGTGAAGCCCGCGCTCAGCCGAACCGACCCGAAATGCGGGTTGAGGCTGTAGTCTTGCGCCGCGGCGGGCGCGGCCATGAGCGCGGCCGCGGCGGCCGCAAGAAGAAAGCGCTTCATTGGATATCCCCTGATGCCCCAGATCCGCCCCCCGTTGGTGCGGACATGTCCGTATTATTACCGCGAAGCTGAACGGCCGATGAAGCGATATTTTACTTACCGGAGGTAGATTCGATGTGATCTGACGACCGGGCGGGCGCGGGGTCGTCGGACCGAGGTTGACCCGTGCGCCGCCGGGCCCCATCACGGGTTGGGGGCGGTTGTTGTGGAGCGAGGCGATACGCCGATGGCATTGATGGCGCGCGTGCGGCGCGAGTTGAAGTTCATCCGGACCCTGCGCAGGCTGCTCAAGCGCATCAAGCCGATCGAGCTCGACAGCCCGGTGCTGGTCTGTGACGACTTCGAGGAGGCGGTCGACCGCTGGCCCGACAATGTCGCCATCGAGGACGAGCAGCGCAGCCTGACCTATCGCGAGCTGGACGCCCTGGCCAACCGGTTCGCCCACTGGGCCAAGAGCCGCAACCTGCGCCGCAGCGACACCATCGCCCTGATGATGATGAACCGGGCCGAGTATCTGGCGGCCTGGATCGGCTTTTCGAAGGCCGGCATCGCCACCGCCCTGGTCAACACCAACCTGACCGGCCCGGCCCTGGCCCACTGCCTGAACATCTCGGGGGCCAACCAGGTGATCGCCGACGAGGAGACCTGGCGGGCGGTCGAGGAGGCCCGGCCGCACGTGCCGCGCTCGCTGATGGTCTGGGCCCTGGGGCTGAAGCCCGAGGACGAGGCCAGCGAGCGGCGCGGCCTGGACGCGGCGGTCAAGGGGGCCAGCGCCGTGCGGCCCGACCGGACCCTGCGCGCCGGCCTGACCAACCGCGACACGGCGCTGTACATCTACACCTCAGGCACCACCGGCCTGCCCAAGGCGGCGCGCATCCCGCACTCGCGGGCGCGGACCTATCTGCGGGCCTTCGCCGGCGGCATGGGCGGGACCGAGACGGACCGGCTGTACTGCGTGCTGCCGCTGTACCACTCCACCGGCGGCCTGTGCGGCGTCGGCTCGGTGTTGCTGAACGGCGGGACCCTGGTGCTGCGCCGGCGGTTCTCGGCCGCCAATTTCTGGCCCGACGTGGTCGAGAGCCGGTGCACCTTCTTCGTCTACATCGGCGAGATCTGCCGCTATCTGGTCAACTGCCCGCCCCACCCGCAGGAGCGCGACCACAAGCTGCGGCTGGCCTTCGGCAACGGCCTGCGGCCCGAGGTGTGGGACGAGTTCAAGAGCCGCTTCGCCATCCCGGAGATCATCGAGTTCTACGGGTCGACCGAAGGCAATGTCTCGCTGTTCAACTTCGACGGCCGGCCCGGGTCGATCGGGCGGGTGCCGCGCTATCTGAAGTCGCAGATGAACCTGCGCCTGATCCGGCTGGACGGCGACACCGACGAGCCTGTGCGCGGCTCCGACGGCCTGTGCCAGGCCGTGTCGCTGGGCGAGCCGGGCGAGGCCATCGGCCAGATCAAGGACGACGTGCGCCACGACTACACCGGCTACGCCGACAAGGCGGCGTCGGAGAAGAAGATCCTGCGCGACGTCTTCGTGCGCGGCGACCGCTGGTTCCGCACCGGCGACCTGATGCGCCAGGACTCCGAGGGCTATCTGTATTTCGTCGACCGCATCGGCGACACCTTCCGCTGGAAGGGCGAGAACGTCTCGACGACCGAGGTGGCCGAGCGGCTGTCCGGCGCGCCGGGCGTGCGCGAGGTGATCGCCTACGGCGTGCCGGTGCCCGGCAACGAGGGCAAGGCGGGGATGGTGGTGCTGGTCACCGAGGGCCGCTTCAGCATCAAGAAATTCGCCGCCCACGCCGACGAGCAGCTGCCGGCCTACGCGCGGCCGGTGTTCGTCCGGCTGAAGAAGACGCTCGAGACCACCGGGACGTTCAAGTACCGCAAGACCGACCTGGTCCACGAGGGCTTCGACCCGTCGGCGGTGGCGGACGCCCTGTACGTCCGCGACGGGGCCCGCGGCTATCGCCGCCTGACCCCCGAGCTGTACGCCCAGCTGATCAAGGGCGAGCTGCGCATCTAGGCGTTCGGGCCGGCGGCGGCGTTACGGAGGCCGCGCCCCGGCGTTCGCCGCCGCATCACGCAAAAGAAAACCGGCCGGGATCGCTCCCGGCCGGCTCTCCGCCCCAATGAGCTGTGGCGCGCCCTAGTAGCGCACGCGCAGCGTCACACCCCACGTCCTGGGCGCGCCCAGGAACGAGTTGTAGGTCGTCGTGTCGCCCGCCGGGTTGTAGTAGGTGCCATCCGGCTGGACGGTGGTCTGGAAGGCCGAGCCCTGCAGCGGGGCGTTGAACACCACCTGGTGGTACTCCTCGTCCGTGAGGTTCATGCCCCACAGCTCGAGCCGCCAGCTGTCGTCCTCGGCGCCGATCGACACCCGGCCGTTCAGCAGGGTCATCGAGTCCTGCATGCCGGCCGGCAGCAGGTCGGACTTGGTGTTGTACTCCGAGGTGTACTTGGCCGACAGGTTGAACCCGCCGCGCAGGCCCATGCCCAGCGACCGGTCGAAGCTGATCGACGTGGTGGCCGACCATTCCGGCGCGAAGGACATCTGCGAGCCCGGCAGCAGGCTGAGGGCCGGGAACCGGTCGGCGACCTTCAGGTCGGCCGCGGTGAAGTTGCTGTAGGCGGTGTCGGCGTAGGTGACGCCGCCCTGCAGGGTCAGGCCCTCGACCGGGGTGAACCAGACGAAGTCCAGGTCGACGCCCTCGGACACCAGCTCGGGGATGGTCTCCACGATGAAGTTGATGCCGGCGAAGGTGTTCAGCTGGAAGTCGGTGAACGTCTGGTGGAAGTAGGTCGCGTTCAGCAGCAGGCTGCGGTTGAACAGGGTGCTCTTCAGGCCGAACTCGTAGCTGTCGACGATCTCCGAGGCGAAGGAGGTGTCGTCCACGGCCACCGCGTCGCCCGAGGGCAGACGCTGCGACGAACGCTCGAGGTTGAAGCCGCCCGCCTTGTAGCCGCGGGCGTACGAGGCGTAGGCCATCAGCTGGTCGTTGAAGCGGTACTGGGCGGCGAACCGGCCCGACAGGTCGTCGTCTTCCCAGGTCTGGGTGTAGGCGCGGTTGTCGAAGTCCGGGTTCAGCTGGTTGATGCACAGCGCCCCGCCCAGCAGCGCCGGCGGCGCGAACGGGTTGGCCCGGGCCGCGGTACAGACCGCATCGGCGCCGCCGATGTTGTCCTGCATCGTGAACAGGGTCTTCTCTTCAGTGGTGTAGCGCAGGCCGAGGGTCAGCTCGAACTGGTCGGTCACCCGCCAGGTGTTGTTCGTGAAGATCGCGAACGAGCTGGAGTCCTGGCTGTAGGTGTCGACGTAGCCCGAGCCGGCGGCGATCGTCGGGCCGAAGGCCGGCACGAAGCCCGGCGGCGGCGCGATGGCGCCGGTGCAGACCGCGAAGGTCAGCGGCTCGGCCGTCAGACACGGCAGGGCGTTCGGGTTCGGCGCGCCCAGCTGCGAGGTGATCAGGGTCGAGAAGAACGGCGTGAAGGCGGCGCCGAAGATGAAGCTGTCCTGACGGCTCAGGTCTTCCTTCGAGGCGAACACGCCGACCAGCCAGTCGAACCGGTCGGTCGAACCGGCCAGGCGGAACTCCTGGCTCAGCTGGTCGAGGCCGAAGCCGAAGTCGCCGTTGGGCAGGCGGTAGAACAGGTCGGCGCCCGAGAAGTCGATGTCCGAGCCGTTCAGCGAATCCCAGAAGCGGGCCGCGGTGATCGAGGTGAAGGTCGCGTTCCAGCTGTCGATGTCGACGTTGACCTCGGCCGACACGCCCATGTCCTCGATTTCCTGCGTCGTCGGCCGGTTGGCGTAGACGTCGCGGGAGAACGGCTGCGGGCCGTAGGGCGGGCCGGCGATGCCGTCGCCGCCCGGGCTGACCGAGTCGACGATGGCGCCCGTCGGACCGACGACGATCTGGCTGGCGACGCAGCAGTACTCGTCACGCTTGGTGTAGTCGGCGATCAGGCGGATCGAGGTGCTGTCGCTGGGCAGGATCAGCAGCTGGCCGCGGGCGGTCCAGAAGTCCTGGTTCTGATCGTCAGTCTCGGTGCGCGGGCCGCCCCGGGTGTCGACGTTGTAGAAGCCGTCGCGCTGACGCGAGGCGATGTACAGGCGGCCGGCGATCGAGTCGCTCAGCGGGCCGGTGACCGAGGCGGCGGCGCCCCAGGCGCCGTAGTTGCCGCCGGTCAGCTCGCCTTCGAAGCCGGGGGTGAAGGACGGGGCCTCGGTGATGATGTTGATCACGCCGGCCGAGGTGTTCTTGCCGAACAGGGTGCCTTGCGGGCCCTTCAGCACCTCGATGCGGGACATTTCACCCAGGTCGCCGAAGCCGACGCCGTTGCGGGCCCGGTAGACGCCGTCGATGACCACGCCGACCGAGCTTTCCAGACCGGGGTTGTCACCCACGGTGCCGACGCCGCGGATACGGGCGGTGGTGATGGTTTCGCTGGTCGTCGAGGTAACCGTCAGGCCGGGCGTGAGGTTCTGCCGATCCTTGATGTCGCGCACGCCCGCGTCCTCGAGCACCTGCTCGGACAGGGTGGTGACCACGATCGGCACGTCCTGCAGGCTCTGTTCCCGCTTCTGGGCGGTGACGATGATTTCGTCGACGGCGGTCACGTCCTGGGCGTGAGCCGCGCCGGCGGCCACCGCGGCCATCACGGCCGCAGAAGCCGTGCAGCGGAGAATCTGAGTGAAGCGCATGTCCTACCCCGGCGTTGTGCCCGGTCGCGTTCGATGCGCGGCCGCGGCGTTTCCTGTCCCTCGATCCGCGATCTTCTGTGGAGCGCGGATTCGTACCCGATTTGACTACTGCACGGCAGCGGGACCGTAAAGCAGCGGCCAAGCTGAACGCCATGTCGCCGCCACGTGTGTGACGCAAAAGCGACAGAAATGCCTTACCTTACGGCAATATTCGTCAGGTTTTGGCGGCCAATGCTTGCCGATCGGCGCGTTCAAGTGCTCGACGACGGGCCGCGGACCGGCTGAGGATCGTCACCCCGACGATGGTCGACAGGATCGAGCCGCCCAGCACGCCCAGCTTGACGTCCACCTGGGCCGGGGAGTCCACCGCGCCCGGGAAGGCCAGGGCGCCGATGAACAGGCTCATGGTGAAGCCGACCCCGCACAGGGCCGCCACGCCGTAAAGCTCGAGCCAGGTGGCGTTGGACGGCTTGGCCCCGAACGGGGTGATGGCGGCCAGCAGGGCGGCGAAGAACACGCCGATCTGCTTGCCGAAGAACAGGCCTGCGGCGATGCCCAGGGCGATCGGCGACAGCAGCCGCTCGGGCGACAGGCCGATGAACGACACCCCGGCGGCGGCGAAGGCGAACAGCGGCAGGATCAGGAAGGCGACCCAGGGGTGCAGGGTCTCGATGAAATTCTTCAGCGGGCCCTCCTGGCCCTGGACCCGCGAGTTGATCGGCACGGCCAGGGCGTAGCCGACGCCGGCCAGGGAGGTGCTGATCCCCGCCTCGAGGGTGAACCACCAGACCCAGAGGAATCCCGCGATCCAGATCACCGCCGGCAGGCGCCACAGGGCGGCCAGGGCGGCGATGACCGCCACGCCGCTGACGGCCATGGCGATGGGCTGCAGCTGCAGCCCTTCGGAGAACACCACGGCGATGATGGCCACCGCCCCGAGGTCGTCGACGATGGCCAGGGTCAGCAGGAACACCCGCAGGGACGGCGGCAGGCCGCGGCCGGCGAGGCCGAAGGCGGCCAGGGCGAAAGCGATGTCGGTGGCCACCGGCACCGACCAGCCGGCCGGGTCGCCGCCCAGCTGACCGGCGATGAACAGATAGATATACGCCGGGACCGCCATGCCGCCGATCGCCGCCAGCACGGGCGTGACCAGCTTGCGCGGTTCGGACAGCTCGCCGCGGACGATCTCGTATTTGATCTCCAGCCCGACGACGAAGAAGAAGATCGTCATCAGGCCTTCCTTGATCCACTCCGAGACGGACTCGGTGAGGACCAGGCTGCCGACCTGCAAGGTGTGCTCGCCGCTGAGGAAGGCGAAGTAGTCCGCGGCCCACGGGGAGTTGGCCACGATCACGGCGGACAGCGCCGCGAGGGCGAGGATCGCGCCGGCGGCGGCCTCGGTCTTGAGGAAGTTCAGGGTCAGCTTGCGCGCCACGGCGGCCTCCCGGATCAGGGGTTGCAACGGTGACGCCAGGTTATCGACGGGCGCCGGACCGGGACCCGAGGGCCCGGCCGAACCCGCGCAGTCGCGCGAATCCGATCTCTGCGTTTGATCTACAATCGGCAGTGCGCCGCGCGCAAGACGGTCCGGCGCCGCTTGCGCGCCGGCGCCGCGCGCGGGATGGAGGGCCATGCCCACCGGTCCCGCCTATCGCCCCGAGCCGCAGGTGTTCAATCTTGGGGACGCGTTCGCCGACGCGGTGACGCCGGCGGTGTTCCCGCAGCACATCGTGCGGTGGCGTAACGACCGGGCGGCCGCCGCCGTCGGGCTGGAGACCCTGACCGAGGCCGAATGGATCGCCCATTTCGGCCGGTTCGAACCCCTGCCGGGCCAGCCGGGGCCGCTGGCCATGCGCTATCACGGCCACCAGTTCCGCAGCTACAACCCGGATCTGGGCGACGGGCGGGGCTTTCTGGCCGCGCAGATGCGCGCGCGGGACGGCCGGCTGCTGGACCTCGGCACCAAGGGCTCGGGCCGCACGCCCTGGTCGCGCGGCGGCGACGGGCGGCTGACCCTCAAGGGCGGCGTCCGCGAGGTGCTGGCCGCCGAGATGCTGGAGACCCTGGGGGTCCCGACCAGCCGCGCCTTTTCCCTGATCGAGACCGGCGAGGCGCTGGAGCGGGGCGACGAGCCCTCCCCCACCCGCTCGTCGGTGCTGGTGCGCCTGTCGCACAGCCACATTCGGTTCGGCACCTTCCAGCGGGCCGCCTGGTTCAACCGGCCCGATCAGATCCAGACCCTGATCGAGCACGTGCGGAGCCTGTATCACCCGCAGGTCGCGCCGGGCGACGCGCCGGGCCTGCTGGCGGCGATCGTCGCGGCCTCGGCCCGGCTGACCGCGCGCTGGGTCGCGGCCGGGTTCGTGCACGGGGTGCTGAACACCGACAATCTGAACGTCACCGGCGAGAGCTTCGACTACGGCCCCTGGCGCTTCCTGCCGGCCTACGAGCCGGGCTTCACCGCCGCCTATTTCGACCAGTTCGGCCTGTACGCCTTCGCCCGTCAGCCCGAGGCGGTGTTCTGGAACCTGACCCAGCTGGGCGGATGCCTGAAGCTGGCGGCGGACGTCGAGCCGCTGACCGAGGCCCTGAACGGATTTGGACCGGCCTACATCCGCGAGCTGCGGGCCGCCTTCCTGATGCGGCTGGGCGTGCGCAGCCTGGGCGAGGCGGCCGACCAGCGCCTGCTGGACACGACCCTGGCCCTGCTGCGCGAGGGCGGCGAGGCGCTGCGGTGGGAGCCGCTGTTGTTCGACTGGTTCGGCGGGTTCGCCTCCTCGGCCCGGGCGCTGCAGGGGCCGCGGGCCGGGGCGTACCAGGGCCAGGCGTTCGACGATTTCCGCTTCGCCCTGTTCGAGCACGAGCCGGACCGGCCCGAACGGCTGGAGCAGCCGATGTTCGCCCGCCCCGAACCGGAGGAAATGCTGATCGACGAGGTCGAGGCGATCTGGGCGGCGATCGATGCGGCCGACGACTGGGGGCCGTTCGAGGCCAAGCTGGCGCGCCTGGCGGCGGCGCGGGAGGCCTGGGCCTTCGAGCCCGGCTGAAAATCCTTCCCTTTACGTCCGCGTCAAGTTAAGTAGGGCGCATGTCGCACGCCGACGATCATCGCACCTATTCGATCCGCCAGCTCTGCCGCGAGTTCGGCGCCACCGCGCGCGCCCTGCGTTTCTATGAGGACAAGGGGCTGCTGTCGCCGGGCCGCAAGGGGCAGACCCGGGTCTATGACGCCCGCGACCGGGCGCGGCTGAAGCTGATCCTGCGCGGCCGGCGCATCGGCTTCACCCTGACCGAGATCCAGGAGATGCTGGATCTGTACGACCGCAAGGACGGCAACGCCCACCAGATGGCCATCGCCCTGCGCCGCCACCGGGCGCAGATCGAGGCGCTGAAACAACAGCGCGAGGACCTGGACGCCGCCATCCAGACCGCCGAGGAGGCCTGCGCCGCCATGGAGCAGCGCCTGGCGGAGCATCGCCCGGACCTGTTGCCCGGCGCCGAGGACTATGAGTCCGTGCTCAATGCGCGGCTCGACCCCGACCCCCATTCCCATTCCCATCCCGTCAAAACGAGAGTCTGATCATGGCCTACAAGGCCCCTGTTCGCGATTTCCAGTTCCTGCTGAACGACGTGCTGGACATCGACAAGTACGCCAACCAGCCGGGTTTCGCGGACGTGTCCTCGGACCTCGTCGGCCAGATCCTGGAGGAAGGCGCGAAATTCGCCGAGGAGGTGATCGCGCCGCTGAACAAGGTCGGCGACCAGGAAGGCTGCAAGTTCGACAACGGCAAGGTGACCGGCCCGACCGGCTGGAAGGAGGCCTATCAGCAGATGGTCGCGGCCGGCTGGCCCGGCCTGAGCTCCGACCCCGAGTTCGGCGGCCAGGGCATGCCGGCCATCGTCGGCATGGCCTTCGGCCAGATGACGGCCGCCGCCAGCCCCGCCTTCTCGATGTACCCGGGCCTGACCCACGGCTGCTACGAGGCGCTGCACGCCAACGGCTCGGACGAGCAGAAGGCCACCTACCTGCCCAAGCTGGCCACCGGCGAGTGGGGCGGCACGATGAACCTGACCGAGCCGCAGTGCGGCACGGACCTCGGCCTGATCCGCACCAAGGCGGTCCCGAACGGCGACGGCTCCTACTCGATCACCGGCCAGAAAATCTGGATCAGCTCGGGCGAGCACGACTTCACCGACAACATCATCCACCTGGTCCTGGCCCGCATCGAGGGGGCGCCCGAAGGGATCAAGGGCATCAGCCTGTTCGTCGTCCCGAAATTCTTCGTCAACGAGGACGGCTCGGTGGGCGAGCGCAACGAAGGCGTCCAGTGCGCCGGCCTCGAGCACAAGATGGGCATCCACGGCAACGCCACCTGCGTGATGGCCTACGAGAACGCCAAGGGCTGGCTGGTCGGGACCGAGAACAAGGGCATGGCGGCGATGTTCGTCATGATGAACGAGGCCCGCCTGGGCACCGGCCTGCAGGGACTGGCGATCGGCACGGCCGCCTACCAGGCGGCGGCCGAGTTCGCCAAGGAGCGGCTGCAGGGCCGCTCGCTGACCGGGCCGAAGAACCCGGACGGCCCGGCCGACCCGATCGTGGTGCACCCGGACGTGCGGCGCATGCTGCTGGAGGCCAAGGCGCTGGTCGAAGGCGGCCAGGCCTTCATCCTGTGGACCGCGCTGCAGGCCGACCTGCAGAAGTCCGACGACGAGGCCGTGGCGACCAAGGCGCGCGACTACATGGGCCTGCTGACCCCGGTGCTGAAGGCCTATCTGACCGACCGCGGCTTCCACGCCGCCTCGCTGGCCATGCAGGTGCACGGCGGCTCGGGCTACACCGAGCATTTCCCGGCCTCGCAGTACCTGCGCGATGCGCGCATCACCATGATCTACGAGGGCGCCAACGGCATCCAGGCGCTGGACCTGGTGGGGCGCAAGCTGCCGGCCAACGGCGGCCGGGCGATCATGACCTGGTTCGGCGAGATCGACGCCTTCGTGGCCGAGAACGGCGACCAGGCCGAGATCGCGCCCTTCGTCGAGGGCCTGGCCCAGGCTAAGGCGGCGCTGCAGGACGGCACCATGTGGCTGATGCAGAACGGCATGCAGAACCCGGACAACGCCGGGGCCGCCTCGACCGACTATCTGCACATCTTCGGCCTGACGGCGCTGGCCTATATGTGGGCGCTGATGGCCAAGGCCGCCCAGGCCAGGATCGCCGCCGGCGACACCGATCCGTACTACGCCAACAAGATCGCCACCGGCCGCTATTTCGTCGAGCGCATCCTGCCGGACGCCGCCGCCCACCTGGCCAAGCTGAAGACCGGGGCCGAGGTGCTGATGGCCCTGCCGGCGGAGGCGTTCTGATTGGCATGGTCGAGTGGCTGGCCTCGCATCCCCTTCTTGTCGGCGTCGGTGTGCTGGCCGGCTTGGCGTGGACGGTCGGATTCAGCATCTGGGCCCGCTCCAAGAATGAAGGCGACCCCCTTCAAGCAAGACTCGCGGGCCATCTCGATGCCTACGCGCAGTCCAGTCATGACCGGGCCTCGCTGAAGCAGCTCGAATCCGAGTTGAAGCGGGAGTTGAAGGAGCGATCAGTCCCGAGAGAGGAATGGGCCGTTCGGGTCGCCGCCGCCGGAGGTCTCGCCAGGGGGCAATATTCGCGCGAGCAAAAACTCGCATTGGTTGAAGCAGTAGAACGAATGGTCGCACGACTATGAACGTCCTCAACGTCCCCGATCCCGATTTCATGGCCGAAGAGGAGATCACGCCCGACGACCTGCGCGCCGCGGTCCGCGCCGGCA
>CAZQBJ010000026.1:0-16698 GCA_964591465.1 uncultured Brevundimonas sp. | reverse complement strand
TCGGTCGCCCACATGGGCTTCGTGACCATGGGCATCTTCGCGGCCAACGCCCAGGGCGTGCAGGGCGCGGTGTTCCAGATGCTCAGCCACGGGCTGATCTCGTCGGCGCTCTTCCTGTGCGTCGGGGTGGTCTATGATCGGATGCACACCCGGCAGATCGCCTTCTACGGCGGGCTGGCCGAACGAATGACGTGGTACGCCGCGACCTTCCTGCTGTTCACCATGGCCAATGTCGGCCTGCCGGGCACCTCGGGCTTCATCGGCGAGGTGCTGACCATGGTCGGCGTCTACCAGGTCTCGACCTGGACCGCCTTCGTCGCCGCCAGCGGGGTGATCCTGTCGGCGGTCTACGCCCTGACCCTGTACCGCAAGATGATGTTCGGCCAGGTAACCAATCCGAAGCTGAACGACATCGCCGACCTGAACTGGCGCGAGATCCTGGTCTTCGCGCCGCTGATCCTCGGCACCCTGTGGCTGGGGGTCCAGCCGGGGGCGGTGCTCGACGTCACCGCCGCCTCGGTCGACGCCGTGGTCGCCACCTATCACACCGCGATCGGCGGGTAAGAGATGATGCCTATCCAGTCCGCCCTCAATCTGGCCGTTCCCGAGCTGATCCTGGCCATCGGGGCCATGATCGTCCTGGTCGCCGGCGCCCTGCGCGGCGAGCGGTTCGCCGGCATGTCGGCCCTGCTCAGCTTCGGCCTGCTGATCGCCGCCGCCGTCGCCGCCGCGGTCGGCCCGCTGGGCATGGCCTTCAACGGGGCCTTCGTGTCCGATCCGCTGTCGGTGTTCGCCAAGGTGGCGATCTTCATCGCCAGCGCCGTCGCGGTCGTGCTGGGCCACGGCTGGGGCCGTCGCAACGGCGTGGCCAAGTTCGAATACCCGATCCTGATCGTGCTGGCCGCCCTGGGCATGGGCATGATGGTGTCGTCCGGCGACCTGATCTCGCTGTACGTCGGGGTCGAGCTGCACTCGCTGGCGCTGTACGTGCTGGCCGCCTCGCATCGCGACGACGCCCGCGCTTCCGAGGCCGGCCTGAAGTATTTCGTCCTCGGCGCCCTGTCGTCGGGCCTGCTGCTTTACGGGGCCAGCCTGATCTACGGCTTCGCCGGCTCGATGCGCTTCGACGAGATCGCCGCGGTCGCCTCTGGCGGGGCCGGCGCCGGGCTGATCTTCGGCCTGGTGTTCCTGATCTCGGGTCTGGCCTTCAAGGTCTCGGCCGCGCCGTTCCACATGTGGACGCCGGACGTCTACGAGGGCGCGCCGACGCCGGTCGTGGCCTTCTTCGCCACGGCGCCCAAGCTGGCCGCCATGGTGCTGTTCGCCCGCGCCCTGTCCGAGGGCTTCGGCGGCATCGTGCCCCAGTGGAGCCAGGTGCTGATCCTGATCTCGCTGTTCAGCTTCGCCGTCGGGGCCTTCGGCGGCATCGCCCAGCGCGACATCCAGCGGCTGCTGGCCTATTCGTCGATCGTCAACATCGGCTACGCCCTGCTGGGCATCGCCGCCGGCACCCAGCAGGGGCTGCAGGCCATGCTGGTGTTCATGATCCTGTACATCGTCGACACCATGGGCTTCTTCGCCATCCTGCTGGCCCTGTCGCGCGGCGGCCGTCCGATCCGCCGGATCGAGGACCTGGCCGGCCTGAAGAAGGATCGGCCGGGCATGGCCGTGGCCCTGACCATCGTCTGCCTGTCGGCCATCGGCATTCCGCCGCTGTCGGGCTTCTGGGCCAAGGTGTTCATCTTCGGCGCGGCGATCGACGCCGGCCTGTGGATGGTCGCCGCCGCCGGCCTGGTCGCCTCGGTCGTGGCCGCCTTCTACTATCTGCGGATGGTCAAGCTGGTCTGGTTCGACCCGGCCCCCGGTCCGGTGGACGCCTCGCCGCGCGAGGCCCAGTGGCTGGCCTGGGCGTGCGCCGCCTTCAGCTTCCCGCTGGTGCTGATCGCCCTGACCTGGCTGGAGCCGCTGGCCGCCGCCGCCGCGACCGGCTTCGGCGCCGGCTGAGTCCGGTGGCCGTCGCGGCCCCCCTGCTGGTTCTCGACGAAACGGACTCGACCAACGCCGAGGCGCGCCGCATGGCCGAGGCGGGGGAGGCGGGGCCCGTCTGGATCGTCGCCCGCAGCCAGACCGCCGGGCGCGGACGCCGCGGCCGCGACTGGATCAGCCCGCCGGGCAACCTGGCCGCCACCTTGCTGATGACCACCCACAGGCCGCCGGCCGAGGCGGCCCAGGTGACCTTCGTCGCCGCCCTGGCCGCGGTCGGGCTGCTGGACGCCTTCGCGCCGCCGGGGGTGGCGACGATCAAATGGCCCAACGACGTGCTGCTGGACGGGGCCAAGGCGGCCGGCATCCTGGTGGAGTCCGGACCGCGGGCCGGGGGCGGCCTGTGGCTGGCGGTCGGCGTCGGGGTCAACCTGGCCAGCCGGCCGGGCGACACCGAACGTCCGGCCGCGGCCCTGGCCGATCACCTGCGCGGCGATGTGGCCGAGGCCCCGGGGCCCGAGACGGCCGCGACGGTGCTGGCCGAACAGTTCGCCCTGTGGGCCGGGCGCTGGACCACCCTTGGCTTCGCGCCGGTGCTGGCCGCCTGGGCGGCGCGGGCGCGCGGACTGGACGGCCCCTGCGTCGCCCGGCTGGGACGCGAGACGCTGAGCGGCACGGCCGAGGGGGTCGAGCCGGACGGGACCCTGCGGCTGCGGCTGGCGAGCGGCGAGCTGCGCCGCATCGCGGCCGGCGACGTATTCTTCGGGGAGGCGGCCTGATGCTTCTGGCCATCGAGCAAGGCAACACCAACACCCTGTTCGCGGTGCACGACGGCCGCGACTGGATCGCCCAGTGGCGCACGGCCACGGTCTCGCAGCGCACGGCGGACGAATACGCCGCCTGGCTGAACCAGCTGCTGCTGCTGGCCGGGCTGAAGCTGGAGGACCTGGACGGCTGCATCATCTCGACCGTGGTGCCGCAGTCGATGTTCAACCTGCGCAACCTGTCGCGGCGCTATCTGCGCACCGAGCCGCTGGTGGTGGGCGAGAACGCCGAGCTGGGCGTGCCGGTGCGGCTGGCGCGGCCGGCCGAGGCGGGGGCCGACCGGCTGGTCAACGCGATCGGGGCGTTCATCGAATACGGCGGGCCGCTGATCGTGGTCGACTCGGGCACCGCCACCACCTTCGACATCATCGGGCCGGACGGCGGCTTCGAGGGCGGGGTGATCTCGCCGGGGGTCAACCTGTCGATGGAGGCCCTGCACCTGGCGGCGGCCAAGCTGCCGCGCATCGCCATCGCCCGGCCCGACCGGATCATCGGCCGCGGCACGGTCGAGGCCATGCAGTCGGGCGTCTACTGGGGCTATGTCGGGCTGATCGAAAGCCTCATTGCGCGCATAAAGGCCGAGTATGGTGCGCCGATGACCGTGGTCGCGACCGGCGGCGTCGTCTCCCTGTTCGAGGGCGCGACGGCCAGCATCGACCATTTCGACCCGGACCTGACCATTCGCGGCCTGCTGGAAATCTGGCGCCGCAACGCCCACATCGAACTTCGGACCCCATGAAAAAAACCCAGAGCGACGAGCTCGTCTTCCTGCCGCTGGGCGGGTCGAACGAGATCGGCATGAACCTCAATCTGTACGGCTACGGGCCGCCGGACGACCGCAAGTGGATCGTGGTCGACGTCGGCGTGACCTTCGGCGACCAGTCGACGCCGGGCGTCGACGTGATCATGCCGGACGCCAGCTTCCTGCAGGGCGAGGAGATCCTCGGCATCGTCCTGACCCACGCGCACGAGGACCACATCGGGGCGCTGGGCTGGCTGTGGCCGCAGATGCGCGCGCCGCTGTACGCCACGCCGTTCACCGCCTTCCTGATCCGCGAGAAGCTGCGCGACGCCGGCATCCTGGACCAGGTGACGATCCACGAGATCCCGCTGGGCGGCACGGTGAAGCTGGGTCCGTTCGAGACCACCTTCGTCACCCTGACCCACTCGATCCCCGAGCCGAACGGCCTGGCCATCCGGACGCCGCTGGGCGCGGTGCTGCACACCGGCGACTGGAAGATCGACGACGAGCCGGTGCTGGGCCAGCGGACCGACGCCGACGCCATCCGCCGGCTGGGCGACGAGGGCGTGCTGGCCATGGTCTGCGATTCGACCAATGTGTTCGTCGAGGGCACGGCCGGGTCGGAGGCCGACGTGCGCGACGCCCTGGCCGAGCTGATCAAGGGGCTGAAGGGCAAGGTGGCGGTGGCCTGCTTCGCGTCCAACGTGGCGCGGCTGGACAGCGTCATCCGGGCGGCGGAGGCCTCGGGCCGCCGGGTCGCCCTGGCCGGTCGCTCGATGCACCGCATCACCGCCGCGGCCAAGCACGTGGGCATGCTGGCCGACGTCAAGCCGTTCCTGTCGGACGACGAGGCGCGCGGCTGGCCGGCCGATCAGATCCTTTACCTGTGCACCGGCAGCCAGGGCGAGGCGCGCGCGGCCCTGTCGCGCATCGCCGAGGGCACCCACCCGCACGTCAAGATGGGGGAGGGCGACCACTGCATCTTCTCCTCGCGGGTCATCCCCGGCAACGAGCTGGCCATCGGCCGGCTGCAGGACAAGCTCGCCGATCGCGGGGTACGCCTGTACACCGAGAAGGACCACCCGGGGATCCACGTTTCGGGCCACCCGTGCCGCGACGAGCTGCGCCAGATGTACCAGTGGGCCCGGCCGCGCATCGCGGTGCCGACCCACGGCATGCGCCGCCATCTGATCGAGCACGCCAACCTGGCCCGCGACCTTCAGGTCCCCGAGGCGGTGACGCCGCGCAACGGCGAGATGGTGCGCCTGGCCCCCGGTCCGGCGGCGATCATCGACGAGGTGCCCTCGGGCCGCCTGTACGTCGACGGGACCATGCTGGTGCCCGAGGCCGGCGAAGCCCTGCGCGAGCGCCGCCACGCGGCCAGCAACGGGGTGCTGGTGGTCAGCTTCGCCATGGACCGGCGCGGCCGCATCGCCAGCGACATCGACATCCGCGGCATCGGCCTGCCGGGCGACAAGGACTTCCCGCTGGGCGACGCGCTGGACGACCTGGCCGAGGAGGTCGAACACGCGGTCGGCAAGCTGAAGGGCGAGGCGCGCGAGGACGATCTGGTGGTCGAGCAGGCCGTGGCCCGCGCGCTGAAGAAGGCGTCGCAGCGCATCTGGGACCGCCGGCCGATCGTCGAGACGGTGATCCTGCGGCTGTAGGCCTTTGGGTTTGCGACGGGCGGGGAAACCCGCTCAGATGCGCCCCTGTTTGATTCATCGGGGGTTGTTCCATGACGCGTCTGTTCGCCGCCGCCTCGGCCGCCGTCCTGCTTTGCGCCGCGCCGGTTTCGGCCCAGGCGCCGGATCTGGTCGCGGTGAACCGCATCCTCGACCAGGGCATGAACCACAGCCAGGTGATGGCGACGGCCGCCTATCTGACCGACCGCATCGGCGGCCGGCTGACCAATTCGCCGCAAATGCGCGAGGCCGAGGCCTGGACGCAGCAGCAGTTCCGCGACTGGGGCCTGTCCAATGTTCGCGCCGAGGGCTTCGAGTTCGGCCGCGGCTGGTCGATCGTGCGCTCGAGCGCCAGGATGATCGCGCCGCGGACGATGGACCTGCGCGCCATTCCGGTGGCCTGGACGCCGTCGACCGACGGGGTGATCAGCGGCGAGGTGGTTCTGGCCCCGATGAGCCGGGCGGCCGATTTCGAACGCTGGCGGGGCAAGCTGTCTGGCAAGATCGTGATGATCTCCGAGCCGCGCGAGCCCGAGCCGCCGACCACGGCCGCCTTCCGCCGCTGGACCGATGATGAGCTGGCCGGGCGCACCGCCTATGTGCAGCCGAACCATTCGCCGGCGGCGGTCCAGCGCGGCCTGGACCGCGAGGACTTCGCCCTGCAGATGGACGCCTTCCTGGCCGAGGAGGGGGCGCTGGGCTGGGTTCGCATGTCCTATCGCGACGGCGGCCTGCTGCACGGCACCGGCTACACCCACCGGGTCGGCGCCACGCCGCGGCTGGCCGGGCTTGAACTGGCGGCCGAGGACTACCGGCGGCTGGTGCGCCTGTCGCGCGCCGGGACCGCGCCGCGGCTGGAGCTGTTGAGCGAGGTCCGGTTCCACGACGAGGACCCGAACGCCTACAACATCCTGGCCGACATCCCCG
Source organism: uncultured Brevundimonas sp. (assembly GCA_964591465.1). Lineage (GTDB taxonomy): Bacteria > Pseudomonadota > Alphaproteobacteria > Caulobacterales > Caulobacteraceae > Brevundimonas. The sequence goes on along the minus strand of CAZQBJ010000026.1, from coordinate 10,536 downwards.
GCACGAGCCGTTCGGGCGAATATGTGATGGCCGGGGCCCATTTCGACAGCTGGGTCGCCTCGGACGGCGCGGTCGACAACGCCGCCGGCACCGCCGTGGTGATGGAGGCGGCGCGCATCCTTCGGGCGATGAACGTGCGGCCCAAGCGGACCATCCGATTCGCCCTGTGGAACGGGGAAGAGCAGGGCCTGCTGGGTTCGCTGGCCTATGTCGACCGGCATCTGGCGACGCGCGCGCCGCTGGACGATCCGGAGCGGGCCGACCTGCCGAACAACCGCACCTGGCGGGCCCGATGGCCGGTCCAGCCGCGCGACGGCCATGCGGACCTGGCGGCCTATTTCAACATCGACAACGGCTCGGGCCGCATCCGCGGCATCAACGCCGAGGGCAATGTGGCCGCGGCGGCGGTGTTCGAGGAATGGCTGCGCCCGTTCCACAGCCTGGGCGCCACGACCGTCTCGCTGCGCAACGCCGGCGGCACCGACCACGTCTATATGCAGACCGTGGGCGTGCCGGGCTTCCAGTTCATCCAGGACCCGCTGGATTACGGCAGCCGCCTTCACCACACCTCGATCGACAGCTACGACCACCTGCAGCCGGAGGATATGCGCCAGGCGGCCGTGGTGCTGGCCGGGCTGCTGCTGGCGGCGGCCAACAGCGACGAGCCGCTGCCGCGCATGCCGCTGCCGACCCGCCCGTCGCCGACCGATCCGTTCGAGGCCGCGGCCGAGCCGGAAAGCTGAGCCGCCGGTGAACCCCGGGCCGGGCCGCGCATTGTCGCAGGCAGGCTCAAGGGACGGATCATGCGGCTGACGGCTTTGGCGATGACGGGGGTGCTGGCGCTGGCCGGCTGTGGCGATCCGGCGGTCAGCGAGCCGGCGCCTGGCTCGGGAGTCGAGGCCCAGGCCCGGCCGTCGGCCCTGATGACCGAGGCGATGAGCTCGCCGGTCGGCCTGGTGCGCGCCCTTTACCAGGCGCCGGCCGCGCCGACCGAGCCGATGGCCGTGCGCCGCTATTTCACCGAGGAGTTCGTCGCCGGCCTGGCGCCGCCGGCGGGAGAGGCGGGGCCGGTCAATTTCGACTACCGGTTCGGCGGGCCGGGCGCCGAGATCCTCAACCTCGAGGTGAGCGAGACGGCCTCGGGGCCGGCCGGCGCGCGGGTCGAGGCCCGGTTCGACAGTTTCGGCGAGCCCAAGGTGGTGGCCTGGGACCTGTGCCGGCACGCCGAGGGTGGCTGGCGGGTGACCAATGTCGCCAGCCTGGAGGACCGCTGGAGCCTGCGCGATATCCTGGAGCTGCCCGCCGCCACCGCCGGCGCCTGCTGACCAGCCGATACTCTGGAGTCCGGGGCGGCCGAGACGCCGGGAGACGCAGGGCCGTCCCCCAGCTGCGACGCCGATTGATCTGGACCTCACCGCGCCCGATCAGATACCGGTCTGTGCATGATCGGTCGTCTCAATCACGTCGGCGTCGCCACGCCCTCCATCGAGGCCTCGGTGGCCCTGTACCGCGACCTGCTGGGCGCGACGCGGGTGCACCAGGCCTTCGACCTGCCGGCCCAGGGCGTGCGGGTCTGCTTCGTCGACCTGCCCAACAGCCAGATCGAGCTGATCGAGCCGCTGGGCGACGACAGCCCGGTGCACGGCTTCCTGGCCAAGAACCCCAAGGGCGGCCAGCATCACGTCTGTTTCGAGGTGGCCGACATCCTCGCCGCGCGCGACGAGCTGCGGCGCAAGGGGGCGACCATCCTGGGCACCGGGGAGCCGCGCATCGGGGCGCACGGCACGCCGGTGATCTTCGTCCACCCGCGCGACATGGGCGGGGTTCTGGTCGAGCTCATGGAAGCCCCCGGCGGAGCGCACTGATGCCGATCGGCCCCCTGACCATGCTGGGCATCTACATCGTCTGCTGGTGGACGACCCTGTTCGCCATCCTGCCGCTGGGCATGCACCAGGGGGCGCGTGAGCGGCCGGGCGACGGCGGCGACTGGGGCGCGCCGGCCAACCCGAACCTGAAGCGCAAATTCATCACCACCACCTGGGTCTCGTTCCTGGTGTGGCTGGTGATCATGATCCTGCTCTACACCGAGATCGTGCCGCTGCCGGCGGCCCCGGGCTCGACCTACGTGCTGCCCACCCGCTGATTGGCGCCAAAGCGCCGCTGGCGCGTTGCGCAACCTCGGGCCGGGCGGCTACACCGTAAAGCTAACTCCAGTCACCGGATTCTCCGATGCGCCTGTCGCGCTATTTCCTGCCCACCCTGAAAGAAACGCCGTCCGAGGCGCAGATCGTCTCGCACCGCCTGATGCTGCGCGCCGGCCTGATCCGGCAGGAGGCCGCGGGGATCTACGCCTGGCTGCCGCTGGGCCTGCGGGTGTTGAGGAAGATCGAGCAGATCGTGCGCGAGGAGCAGAACCGCGCCGGGGCGATCGAAATCCTGATGCCGACCATCCAGCTGGCCGACCTGTGGCGGGAGTCCGGCCGGTACGACGACTACGGCCAGGAGATGCTGCGCATCACCGACCGGCACAAGCGGGACATGCTCTATGGCCCCACGGCCGAGGAGGTCGTGACCGACATCTTCCGCTCGTATGTGAAGAGCTACAAGGACCTGCCGCTCAACCTGTTCAACATCCAGTGGAAATTCCGCGACGAGCAGCGCCCGCTGTTCGGCGTCATGCGTGGCCGCGAGTTCCTGATGAAGGACGCCTATTCGTTCGACGTGGACGAGGCGGGGGCGCGCAAGGCCTACAACCGGATGTTCGTGGCCTATCTGAACACCTTCGCCCGGCTGGGGCTGAAGGCGGTGCCGATGCGCGCCGACACCGGCCCGATCGGCGGGGACCTGAGCCACGAGTTCATCATCCTGGCCGAGACCGGCGAGAGCCAGGTGTTCTGCCACCGAGACCTGGTCGACATGCCGGCCCCGGGACCGGACGTCGACTGGGACGACCTGCAGACCGAGGTCGACCGCCGCACGGCCCTGTACGCGGCCACCGAAGAGATGCACGACCAGGAGAGGTTCGAGGCCGAAGCGCCTGAGGACAAACGGCTTTCGGCCCGCGGCATCGAGGTCGGCCACATCTTCTATTTCGGGACCAAGTATTCAAAGCCGATGAAGGCCATCGTGGCCGGGCCCGACGGCAAGGACGCCCCGGTCCACATGGGCAGCTATGGCGTCGGCGTCTCGCGCCTGGTCGGGGCGATCATCGAGGCCGGCCATGACGAGGCGGGCATCATCTGGCCCGACGCGGTGGCCCCGTTCGACGTGGCGGTGATCAACCTGCGGGTCGGCGACGCGGCGGTCTCGGCCGCCTGCGAACAGGCCGTGGCGGCGCTGGAGGCGGCGGGCAAGGCGGTGCTGTACGACGACCGCGACGAGCGGCCCGGCGGCAAATTCGCCACCGCCGACCTGATCGGCCTGCCGTGGCAGCTGATCATCGGGCCCAAGGGCCTGGCCGAGGGCGTGGTCGAGCTGAAGCGCCGCGCCACCGGCGAACGCCAGACCCTGCCGCTGGCCGCGGCGCTGGAGACCCTCGCCGGATGACCGACACGCCCGTCAAGCCGGCCCGTCCGTTCTCGTCCTGGGAGCTGGGGCTGGCCTTCCGCTACCTGCGCGCCCGGCGCAAGGAAGGCGGCGTCGCCCTGATCGCCATCATCTCCTTCGTCGGCATCATGCTGGCGGTGGCGGTGCTGATCAGCGTCATGAGCATCATGAACGGCTTCCGGGCCGAGCTGATGGGGCGGATCCTGCAGTTCAACGGCCACATGTACGTCCAGGGCGACGTGCTGAACGGTGCGGACCGCGACCAGATGCTGGCCCGGCTGGCCGACCATCCGAACGTCATCTCGGTCGCGCCGCTGGTCGAGGCCCAGTCGGCGATCCTGGCCGGCGGCCAGGCCTCGGGCGCCGTGGTCCGCGGCGTTCGTCCCGAGGACCTGCGCCGGATGGAGCTGATCGCCGACAGCGTCGAGCCGGCCGCCCTGCAGAGCTTCGGCCAGGGCGAGTACGGCGGCGAGGAGGTGATCATCGGCAAGGCGCTGGCCGATCAGCTGGGCGTGCGGGTCGGCGATCCGATCACCCTGATCTCGTTCACCGGCGGCGGCTCGGCCCTCGGCTGGCTGGGGCCGATGGACAAGACCTATGTGGTCGGCGGCCTGTTCAGCGCCGGCATGGCCGACTACGACCGGGCCTTCATCTTCATGCCGATGGAGCAGGCGCAGCTGTTCTACGGCAAGGAAGGCCTGTGGGACGTGGTCGAGGTGATGCTCGACGATCCGGACCTGGCCCCGCTGATCCGCCAGCAGATCGCCGACACCGCCGGGATCGGCGCGATCGTCACCGACTGGACCACGCGCAACGCGGCCTTCTGGGAGGCGCTGCAGATCGAGCGGATCGCCATGCGCTTCATCCTGATGCTGATCGTGGCCATCGCGGCGATGAACATCATCTCGGGCATCGTCATGCTGGTGAAGAACAAGGGGCGCGACATCGCCATCCTGCGGACCATGGGGGCCAGCCCGCACGCCATCTTGCGGGTGTTCTTCACCGCCGGCGCCTCGATCGGCGCGGCCGGAACCCTGTCGGGGGTCGTGCTGGGGGTGCTGTTCTGCTGGAACATCGGGCCGATCCAGCGCTTCCTCGAGGGCGTGACCGGGGCCAGCCTGTTCAATTCGGAAGTCTATCTGCTGCCGCAGATCCCGGCCCTGATCGACCCGGTCGAGGTGGGCTGGATCATCTTCTGGTCGCTGCTGGTCTCGTGCCTGGCGACCCTGCCGCCGGCCTGGCGCGCCTCGCGGCTCGATCCGGTGGAGGCCCTTCGCTATGAGTAAGGCCCCCGCGACCGGCCCGGTGCTGTCGATCCGCGGCTTGACCCGCAGCTATGTCACCGGCCCGCGCACCCTGGAGGTGCTCAAGGGGGTCGAGATCGACGTGCGGCCCGGCGAGGTGGTCGGGCTGATCGGCCCGTCCGGTTCGGGCAAGTCGTCGCTGCTGCACGCCGCCGGCCTGCTGGAGCGGCCGACCTCGGGGGAGATCCGCATCGACGGGGTCGACGCCGGCGCGCTGGACGAGCGGGCGCGGACCCGGCTGCGGCTGGGCCGGATCGGCTTCGTCTATCAGTTCCACCACCTGCTGCCGGAGTTCGACGCGCGCGACAACGTGGCCCTGCCGATGCGCATCGCCGGGGCGCGCCAGGCGGCGGCGCGCGCGCGGGCCGAGTCGCTGCTGGCCGCCCTGGGCCTGGCCGACCGGACCAGCCACCAGCCGGCCCAGATGTCCGGCGGCGAGCAGCAGCGGGTGGCCATCGCCCGGGCCCTGGCCAACCGGCCGCGGCTGCTGCTGGCCGACGAGCCGACCGGCAACCTCGACACGGCGACCAGCCAGGCGGTGTTCCAGTCGCTGCACGACCTGGTGCGCGAGACCGGCGTGGCGGCCCTGATCGCCACCCACAACATGGAGCTGGCCGGGCACATGGACCGGGTGTTCGCCCTCAAGGACGGCCACCTCGAGGAACGTCCGGCCGAGAGCCACGCGTACTGACGGCGAAAGCCGCTTGACCGGAACGAACGCGGAACATAGAACAATCCCGGAACATCGGTTCGGGAGGTCCTGATGACGCGTCTGGTGCGTGAATCCCTGTCGCTGGCCTCGGTCGGGGGCTTTGTCTGGATGGTCTGGCAGGTGGCGCTGATCGCCGGCTGAGTCCGGTTGGCGGGGGCGGGTCCGCGGGCGTTCGCGGGCCTGGCGGCCCTCATCTTCCGCGCAAGGACCTTCGCGCTGCAGGCTCCGGTGCGCGCAGCCGTCTTCTCCCGCGACGCGGGCGAATGGGATTTATTCGGCCCCGACGCCGGTGGGAGAGCGGCCCCGGGCCGCGAGACGCGCCACCGGGAGACGCGGAGCCCCGGCGGCGAGGCACGTCAGTAGAAACCGCGGAGCGCGGGCGGCGAGACGCGTCGGCGGATCGCTTCTGAGCCGGGGGTGAGGGCGAAGACCGGCCTGCCCGGCCGCGGGCTTCTCCACAGATCTTCGGGCGCGGCGGGGTTGAGCCCGGCGGGTCCGGAGCCGACCATGGCCGGTCAGCCGTCGGGAGCGCATGTGAGTCAGGGGTTCGTCCATCTTCGGGTCCGCTCGGCCTATTCGCTGCTGGAAGGCGCGATCAAGGCGGGCAAGGTCGCCCAACTGGCCGCCGGGGCGCAGATGCCGGCGGTCGGGGTGACCGACCGGGCCAATCTGTTCGGCGCCCTGGAGTTCAGCCAGGCGGCGCGCGACGCGGGCGTGCAGCCGATCATCGGCTGTTCGCTGCCGGTCACCGGCATCGGCGGCCGGTCGGCGGAGCGCTGGGCCCGCTGCCCGACCCTCGCCCTGCTGGTCCAGGACGAGACCGGCTGGCGCAATCTGACAGCCCTGTCGTCGATGGCCTATCTGGACAGCGGCGACCTGGCCGAGCCCTCGGTGTCGTGGGAGGCGGTGGCCGAAAAGGCCGAGGGCCTGATCCTGCTGTCCGGCGGACCCGACGGGCCGGTCGATCCGCTGTTCGCCCAGGGCAAGGCGGAGGAGGGGGCGGCGGCCCTGGCCGAGATGGCCCGGGTGTTCGCGGATCGCTTCTATGTCGAGCTGCAACGCCATGACCTGGCGCATGAAAAGGCGGCCGAGCCGGGACTGGTGAACTGGGCCTACGCGGCCGGCGCGCCGCTGGTGGCGACCAATGACGTGCACTATGGCCCGGCCAGCCGGGCCAAGGCCCACGACGCCCTGCTGTGCATCGCCGACGGCGCCTTCCTGGGCCAGGAGGACCGCCGCCGGGCCACGCCCGAGCACTGGTTCAAGCCGGCCGACGCCATGCGGGCCCTGTTCGCCGACCTGCCGGAGGCCTGCGACAACACCCTGGACATCGCCCGCCGCTGCGCCTTCCTGGTGCAGAAGCGCGACCCGATCCTGCCGCGCTTCGACACCGGCGACGGCCGCAACGAGGCCGACGAACTGGCCTGGCAGGCGCGCGAGGGGCTGAAGGCGCGGCTGGCCGCCGTCGAGCTGGCGGCGCCCGAGGAGGAATACTGGGCCCGGCTCGATCGCGAGGTGCAGGTCATCTCGTCGATGGGCTTCCCCGGCTACTTCCTGATCGTTTCGGACTTCATCAAGTGGGCCAAGACCCACGGCGTGCCGGTGGGGCCGGGACGCGGCTCGGGGGCGGGCTCGCTGGTCGCCTGGGCCCTGACCATCACCGACCTGGACCCGCTGCGCTTCGGCCTGCTGTTCGAGCGCTTCCTGAACCCCGAGCGGGTGTCGATGCCGGACTTCGACATCGACTTCTGCCAGGAGCGGCGCGAGGAGGTGATCCGCTACGTCCAGGAGAAGTACGGCCAGGACAGGGTGGCGCAGATCATCACCTTCGGCACCCTGCAGGCGCGCGCCGTGCTGCGCGACGTCGGCCGGGTGATGTAGCTGCCGCTGGGCCAGGTGGACCGGCTGGCCAAGATGGTGCCGGCCAACCCGGCCAATCCGGTGACCCTGGCCCAGGCCATCGAGCTGGAGCCGCGGCTGAAGGAGGCGCGCCAGGCCGAACGGGCGGTGGCCGACCTGCTGGACACGGCGCTGGAGCTGGAGGGGTTGTACCGCAACGCCTCGACCCACGCCGCCGGCATCGTCATCGGCGACCGGCCGCTGGTCGAGCTGGCCCCGCTGTACAAGGACCCGCGCTCGGACATCCCGGCCACCCAGTTCAACATGAAGTGGGTGGAGTCCGCCGGGCTGGTGAAGTTCGACTTCCTCGGCCTGAAGACCCTGACGGTGCTGGACCGGGCCATCGGCTATCTGCGCCGGCGCGGGGCGGCCCCGACGCTGGAGCAGCTGCCGCTGGACGACGACAGGACCTACGAGCTGATGGCCTCGGGCCAGACGGTCGGGGTGTTCCAGCTGGAATCGCAGGGCATGCGCGACACCCTGCGCAAGATGCGCTGCGGCTCGATCGAGGAGATCACCGCCCTGATCTCGCTCTACCGGCCCGGGCCGATGGAGAACATCGACGTCTACATCGACCGGAAATTCGGCCGGGCCGAGATCGACTATCTGCACCCCAGCCTGACGGACGTGCTGAAGGAGACCTACGGCGTCATCATCTACCAGGAACAGGTGATGCAGATCGCCCAGATCCTGGCCGGCTACAGCCTCGGCGAAGCGGACCTGCTGCGCCGGGCCATGGGCAAGAAGAAAAAGGAGGAGATGGACTTCCAGCGGGCCCGGTTCGTCTCCGGGGCCAGCGAGAAGGGCGTGCCCGAGGCGCAGTCCGGCGCCATCTTCGACCTGGTGGCCAAGTTCGCCGGCTACGGCTTCAACAAGTCGCACGCCGCCGCCTATGCGATGATTTCGTACCAGACCGGGTGGCTGAAGGCGAACCACCCGGTCGAGTTCTTCGCCGCCTCGATGAGCCTGGACATCTCCAACACCGACAAGCTGGCGGTGTTCTACCAGGACGCGCGGCGGTTCGGCGTGCCGGTGGCGCCGCCGGACATCAACCGGTCGGCGGCCGATTTCGACGTGGCCTGGGACGCCGAGGGCGGCTCGGTGCTGTACGCCCTGGGGGCAATCCGCAACGTCGGCATCGAGGCCATGCGCCATGTGGTCGAGGTGCGCGAGGCCGGCGGGCCGTTCGCCGACCTGTTCGACTTCCTCGAGCGGGTCGATCCGAAGGCGGTCAACAAGCGGGCGCTGGAGAATCTGGCCCGGGCCGGGGCGCTGGACAGCATCCATCCCAACCGGCGCCAGATCGTCGAACAGGCCGACCAGCTGATCGCCTACGCCCAGTCGGTGGCGGCCGAGCGGGCCTCGGCCCAGGTCAGCCTGTTCGGCGGCGACCAGGCCCACGCCGCGCGGCCGCGCCTGGCCCGGGTCGAGCCGTGGGTCGGGCCCGAGCGGCTGGACGAGGAGCTGGCCGCGGTCGGCTTCTATCTGTCCGGACACCCGCTGGAGGACATGGTCGAGGTGCTTCGGCGCAAGCGGGTCACCCTGGTGGCCGAGGCCATCCCGCTGGCCGAGGCCGGTACCGAGGCCTTCCGCATGGCCGGGGTCGTGCGCCGCCGGCAGGAGCGGGCCTCGCAGCGCACCGGCGAGAAATTCGCCTTCGTCACCTTCTCGGACCCGACCGGGGAGTTCGAGGTGCTGTTCCCGCCCGAGCAGCTGCGACTGTACCGCGAGACCCTGGAGCCGGGCGCGTCGCTGATGCTGCGGGTGCGGGCCAAGGCGGCCGACGGCGAGGTGCGCTTCTTCGGCGATGCGGCCGAGCCGATCGACGCGGCCGTGGCCCAGGCGGCGGCCGCCCTGCGGGTGCACGTCTCGGCCCGCGCGGCCGAGCCCGAGGCGCTGAAGTCGCGGCTGGACCGGGCGGCGGCCAGCCGCGGGGGCGGCGAGGTGATCCTGGTCGCCGCCCTGGACGGCCGGCGCGAGGTCGAGGTCAAACTGCCCGGCCGCTACACCCTGGACGCCGCCCTGCGGGGGGCCCTGAAGGCGGCGCCGGGGGTGCTGATGCTAGAGGATGCGTAGTTTCCGGTTCTCTCGCCCTCGCGACAGGGGCAAGGGGGGAGTAACAGGGAGCCGAGGGACGGGATCAGGGAGATGCGAGGATGAGCGACGTTCAAACCCACACCGGCTCGTGCCATTGCGGCGCGGTGGCCTATGAGGTCGACATGGGCCTCGACGGGCTGATCGAGTGCAATTGCAGCCACTGCTATCGCAAGGGCTTCGTGCTCGGCTTCGTGCAACCGGAGGCGTTCCGCCTGAAGGCCGAGGGGCCGCAGACCGAGTACCTGTTCAACAAGCACAACATCCGGCACCGCTTCTGCCAGACCTGCGGGGTGCAGACCTACGCCCGCGGGGTCGGGCCGGACGGTTCGGAGATGGTGGCGGTCAACGTCCGCACCCTGACCGACATCGAACCGTTCAGCTGGACCGCCCAGCGGGTCGACGGCGCCAGCTACTAGCCGCGGCGTCGCCGTCGCCGCGCGCCTCTTGCGTTTTGCGGGGTTTGCCCCTATCTCGGCGCGCACTTCTCACGCAGGCGTGGCGTGGTCGGGGGAGACATCCCCGTCCGCTCCGTTCCGAGGGCCTTGCGGCCTTTATCGCCTGCGCCAGGATCGATCGGAAAAAGGACAACGATCACAATGGCTCTGCCTGAAATCTCCATGCGCGGTCTGCTCGAGGCCGGCGCCCACTTCGGCCACCAGACCCACCGCTGGAACCCGAAGATGGACCGCTACATCTTCGGCGCCCGCTCGAACATCCACATCATCGACCTGTCGCAGACGCTGCCGCTGCTGCATCAGGCGCTGGTCCAGATCCGCGACGTGGCGGCCAAGGGCGGCCGGGTGCTGTTCGTCGGCACCAAGCGCCAGGCCTCCGATCCGGTGGCCGAGGCGGCCAAGCGCTGCGCCCAGTACTACGTCAATCACCGCTGGCTGGGCGGCACCCTGACCAACTGGCGCACCATCTCCGGGTCGATCGCCCGCCTGCGGGAGCTGGAAGGCATCCTGGACGGCGGCGCCG
>CAZQBJ010000025.1:0-16819 GCA_964591465.1 uncultured Brevundimonas sp. | reverse complement strand
TTCCGCGACCGGCGCACCGATCTTTACGGGCCGCTGGTCCAGCCTCGCCCCTAGGGGTCCTGGGCCAGGGCGCGGGCCTCGGCGGCGCAGCCCGGATTGGTCCGGCCCAGCGCGCGGGCGGCGGCCAGTTCGCGCCGGGCGGCCGCGACATCGGCCCGATAGGCGTCGTCGGTCTGCAACGCCTGGTGCAGGCGCAGCCCCAGCGCCTGGCCGTCGGACACGTCGGTCGGCCAGGCCAGGGCGCACACCGCCCGGCTGCGGCCGATCGCGGCCCCGCGGCGACGCAGGGCCCCGGCCTGGTCCGGCGCCAGCTCGGCGAAGATCTCGCCCCACAGGGCGCCGGCCACGGCGTGGCGGTCCGGGTGGCTCGACCCGGATCGGGCGCTGTCCGTAAGACGGATGCAGGCCCGCCGGGCCGGATCGTCCGCCGCCGGGCCGGGGCGATGCGAGCGCGCCCGGGCCAGGGTCGCGGCGGCGCCCGCGTCGGCCAGGGCCCGGCGCATCAGGCGCGTCAAGGCCTGCGGCGGGTTCTGGGACAGCCGCGTGTTCAACGGGCAGTCGAAATGCTGCAGGGCCAGGGCCGGCTCCAGCTCGGCGTGGGTCTGGGCCAGCCGCCAGCGGTCGGTGTCGATCAGGCCCGCATTACGCACGGCCGCCGCCCGGTCGGCGACGTCTCCGGCCGAGCCGGGCTCCGGCGGCGCGGGCGTCGCCTCGGCCAGCCGGGCATGAATCCGGGGCTCCAGATAGGTCGAACCCTGGGCCCTATCCGCCGTCTCGGCGGGCGGCGGTCGATCGGCGGCGGCGCAGGCGCTCAGCGCCAGCGCGAGGGGCAGGGCGAACAGGAGCCTGAAGGCCGTCAGCCGCCGGCGCTCCACGTCAGCTGCACCGAGGTCGCATCGCCCACCGGCGTGGCCACGATCTGGACCCGGGCGCCGGAGCCTTCGGCCTGGGCGCCGTACACCAGGGTCTCGCCCTGGGTCATGGAGATCGCCGAGGCCAGTCCGGCCGCCTCGGCCTGCCCGCGATAGAAATCGATCACCGCGGCCGGCGAGTCGGGCGTGGTGAAGTTGAACACCCCGCCAGGCGCGGTCTCGTCCTCGACCGTCAGGGGCTCGCCCTGCAGTCGACCCCCGGGATAGAGGGTGGCGAAGTCCGGAACGATGGAGACGGCCCGCGTCGCGGCTGCCGCGCGGTCCAGCGGCACCGGTGCGGCGTCGGCGGGCGACGCGGGGCCCGTCTCAACCGCGGGGGCCGGGGAAGTCGCGTCCGGACCGGATTCGCCACAGGCCGACAGAACCGCCGCGGCCATGGCCGTCAGGCCGACAGCCGCGCCAAGTTTGCTCCGCTTCATCCCAGAACTCTTGAAATGGTTAAGCCGACACCGTGGCGCCTCGTGGTCCGGCGGGCAAGCCGGGCGCGTCAGCCGGTGGCGGCGTCCGCGTCCCCGCCCTGGCCCGGGCCCGGCCCTTCCTCGTCCTCGCCGGTGTTGCGGACCGTCTCGCCGCCCTGGCCAGGCGGCGGCCCGGGGGGCGTCTCGCCCTCGTCGGCCGCGACCATGCCCTCGGTGGCCAGCATCTCGTCGATCGCCTCCTGATCCGGATCGTGCTCAGAGCCCGAGGCCGAGCCGCCGCGCAGCGATCCGGCCCGCGTGTCGGAGCCGACATTGGTCCCGCTGAGGGCCTCGTTCATGGCGTCGGGACGGCGGCCCAGGTCGGGCTTGTCGCCCAGTTCGTCGGCCTCGCGCGCGTCTTCGGTCTGGGGGGATTGTTCGTGCTGCATCTCGCGCTCCTTGATCAACAAGAAGCGGCCGTAGCGCCCCGGGGTTCCGTCGCGGCCGATCGGGCGGCCGGCGTGAAAAAAGGGGGCCGGATCGCTCCGGCCCCCTGGTTCGGTCTGTGGCGGCGGTCGGCCGTCAGCCCTGCTTCTCGAACAGCTTCTGCCAGCGGCGCGGTTCGCGAGTCTTCCAGGTGCCGCGGTGATAGGCGTCCGAACCGATCAGCGGCACCACGGTGGTGGCTTCGGCGTAGACCATCTGCTCGTGGGTGGTCTGCACCTTGCCCCAGCTGGCGGCTTCCTTGAGCGTCGAGGAACTGCAGGCGCCGTCGCGCACGTCGGCCACGGTGATCTGCACCGCATAGCGGTGCATCTCGGCCTCGACGCCGAGGATCTCGGCGCAGACCACGGTGTCCTGGGCGAAGTTCTTCGGCACGCCGCCGCCCACCATGAACAGGCCGGTGACGCCCGCGGCGATTTTGATGTCGGTCAGTTCGCGGAAGTCGGCGATGGCGTCCAGCATCATGTAGGGCTGGCCGGCGGCGGCCCGCTCCTTCTGGTGCTTGACCAGGCCGAAGCCGGCCGAGGAATCGACGAAGGCCGGGCAGAAGATCGGCACGCCCTGCTCATAGGCGGTCTGGATCAGGCTGCCTTCCTTCTTGGCGTTCCCTTCGGACAGCCACTTGCCCATCTCCCAGATGAACTCGCGCGAGGAATAGCCGCGCGGCTCCAGCCGGTTGGCGATCTCCAGGATGGTGTGGTCGCAGGCCTGGAGCTCTTCCTCGTCGATGTAGGTGTCGTAGATGCGGTCGATGTAGTTGTCGCGCAGGACGTTGTCGTCCACCTCGCCGGCCGCCTGGTAGTGCTTGAAGCCGAGGGCTTCGAAGAAATCCATGTCGACGATCGAGGCGCCGGTGGCGACCACGGCGTCGATCATGCCGAACTTCACCATGTCGCGGTACACGTGCATGCAGCCGCCGGCCGAGGTCGAGCCGGCCAGGATCAGCCACGGCGAGCAGTCCTTGTCGGCCAGGGCCATGTCGAAGATGTCGGCCGCGCGGGCGGTGTCGCGCGACGAGAACGACATCTTGCGCATGCTGTCGATGATCGGGCGGGCGTCGAACGAGGTGATGTCGACGTGCTCGACCACGTTCTGAAGCAGTTCGGCCTTCTTGTTTGATTGGGCGGGAGCGTTCATGTCGTGACTCGTGATTCGTGATTGGTGAATGAATTCAGCGCGTCTGGCGCTCTTTAAGGCGTGTCGTGAGGACCGAGAGCATTCGCCCGATCCGTTCCATGTCGGTCCGTAGCGGACCGAGCTGATCCGGTGCGGCGTAGTTCAGGCGCTCGGCGATGAGCAGATGGGTTTCAACCTCCGCCAGAGAGCCGCGCGCCACGCCGATGAACTGAATGAACTCTCCAGTGCCTCTCCTTCCCGCGACTTCCGCGATATTGGCCGCCACGCTGACCGCGGCTCTGCGAACCTGACTGATCAGACCGAAACGTTCGTCCGCGGGCCAGGCTGCCGAACACCGATAAATCCCTTCGACCCAGTCGATCGACAGGTTCCAAACATCGAGTTCGCGATGGGTCTGCATCAGCCGCGCCTCGTTCATGTCGTGAGCTTCACCCCGTTACCGGAGCCGCTCGCGAATCACGAATCACGGCTCACGCGTGACTAGCGCCGCGACCTCTTGCGCTGGCCGGCCTTGCCCTTGGGGCGCGACAGGCGGACGACCTTGCGGGCCTGCTCCTCGGCCGAGGTGCGGACCGTGGGGATCGAGCGCGGGGCCAGGCCGTAGAGCGAGGCCATCGGAGCGTCCTCGACCACGGCGATGTCGTGCTCGCCATAGCCGTTGAAACCGGTGGTCATGGCCACGCCATAGGCGCCCAGCATGCCGATCTCGATGAAGTCGCCCTCGCGCACATCCGCCGGCAGCCAGAACGGGCCGGGCATGTGGTCGATCGAGTCGCAGGTCGGCCCGTAGAAGCGGAACGCCTTCAGCTCGGCCGAGCGCTCGCCGTCCCGGACCAGCTTGGTCGGGAAGGGCCAGCGCGAGTGGGTGGCGTCGAACAGCGAGCCGTACGAGCCGTCGTTCAGGTACAGGGCGTCGCCCTTGCGCAGGTCGACCCGGCACAGCACCGACGAGCTTTCGGCCACCAGGGCGCGGCCCGGCTCGCACCACAGGGCGGTGGTTTCGGACACCGGCATCTCGGCGAAGCCGCGATGGATGGCGTCGGCGTATTCCTGCATGTCCGGTGGGACCATGCCCGGATAGACCGAGGGGAAGCCGCCGCCGACGTCGACGATGTCCACGAACACCCCGGCGCGGCTGATCGCCCGACCGACCTGGGCCATGGCCGCCTGGTAGGCGGACGGCCGCATGCACTGGCTGCCGACGTGGAAGCTGACCCCCATCAGGCCGTCGACCACCGCCCGGCGCGTGGCCAGCAGCAGGGCCGGAGCCTGGTCCGGGGTCACCCCGAATTTGCCCGACAGGGTGTAGGCGGCGCCGTCGGCCGAGACCCCCATGCGCACGATCAGGTTCAGATCGGTCGCACCGCCGGTGGCGTCGAGGATCTTCTGAAGCTCCTCGTGGCTGTCGAGCGCGAAGGTGCGCACGCCGTGATCGAAATAGGCGCGGGTGATCGCCGTCCGGCTCTTGACCGGGTGCATGAAGGCCAGGCGCGCGTCGGCGCTGACCGAACGCACCAGTTCGATCTCGGGAACGGACGCGACGTCGAAGGCGGTGACTCCGGCCTTCACGAGGGTCTCGATGACCCAACGCGAGGGATTGGCCTTCACCGCGTAGAAGACGTCAGCCTTGAGGTTGTCCTGGAACCAGCGCGCCGCTACCGCCACCGTGTCCGGTCGCACTAGTGCGACGGGACGCTCCGGAGGCCGCTCGCGGACCAGGTCCAGGGGCAAATGGTACGTGTGCAACGCACGTAACCCCCTGCAGATTGTTGAACCCAGACCGGCGTTAGCAGCGCAATAGGACACGGGGTCCGCCGGAACGCGCCAGATAGGGTCGATGCCCTGTCATGTAAAGCGGTAATTTCGTGTCCATGAGCGGCGCTGTTCCGGGGCCGGGCCTCGCAGGCCTTGTGCGCAGGGGCCAGGCGGGTTGCGGCCGGCCGCCGGGCCGTGTCATGAAACCTTGCCCCGCGCCCGCCACAAGGGCGCGACGTCCCGCGCGACCCGCCGCCTCGAGGATCGCCCCTTATGACCCCCCCAGCCGCCGCCGACCCTTCCGGCTTCGTCCGGGTGCGCGAGGTGTCCAAGAGCTTTGGCGACCGCAAGGCGCTGGACGGCGTCTCGCTCGAGGTGCGGCGCGGCGAGATGGTCGCGCTCATCGGGCCCTCCGGGTCGGGCAAGTCGACCCTGCTGCGCGCCATTACAGGCCTCGCGCCGATCGATCCGGGCCCCGGGGTGGTCGAGGTGTACGGGCAGATCGTGCAGCGAAACGGCCGGCTGGCCGCCACGGTGCGTCGGACCCGCAGCCGCTTGGGCTTCGTCTTCCAGCAGTTCAACCTGGTCGGCCGTCTGTCGCTGTTCTCCAATGTCATGCTGGGCGCGCTCGGCCGGCTGCCGGCCTGGCGCGGCCTGATCGGGGCCTGGCCGGCGGCCGACCGGCGCGCGGCCATGGCCGCCCTTCACCGGGTCGGCGTGTCCGATCGCGCCGGCCAGCGGGCCAACACCCTGTCCGGCGGCCAGCAGCAGCGCGGGGCCATCGCCCGGGCGCTGGTCCAGGGGGCCGAGGGCATTCTGGCCGACGAGCCGGTCGCCTCGCTCGATCCGGTATCGGCCCGGCGGGTCATGGAGCTGCTGGTCGAACTGAACCGGCGCGACGGGCTGGGGGTGATCGTCACCCTGCACCAGGTGGATTACGCCATGCGGTACTGTGAGCGGATCATCGCCCTGCAGGCGGGGCGGGTGGTGTACGACGGACCGGTGACCGGGCTGGAGCGGCAGACCTTGATCGACATCTACGGCCCCGAGATCGAGGACGCTTTCTGGGAAGGACGCGCGGCATGATCGGCATTCGCTGCAAACGCGTCCTGGCGGCCGCGATCGGCGCCGCCCTGCTGGCCGGGTGCGGCGACCGCGGCGGCGACGCCGGCGAGCGGCCCGGGACCATCGTCTTCTCTATCCTGTCGGCCGAGAGCCAGGCCTCGTCCGGGCCGATGTGGGCCCCGCTGCTCGAGGACATGGCGGCCGAGATCGGCGTCGAGGTCGAGCCGTTCTTCGGCTCAAACTACACGGTGCTGGTCGAGGCCATGCGCGGCGGCCACACGCACGTCGCCTGGTTCTCGGCCAAGCCGGCGCTGGAGGCGGTCAACCGGGCCGAGGCCGAGGTCGTCGCTCGCACCGTCGATCTGGAAGGCCGCGACAGCTATCGCTCGACCCTGATCGTGCGCACCGGTTCGGGCATCACCCTGGACGACGTGCTGGCCTGCGACGGCCGGTTCAGTTTCGGTCTCGGCGACGCCCAGTCGACCTCCGGCACGCTGGCCCCGATGACCTTCCTGTTCAATCCGCGCGGCATCGATCCGGCGACCTGTTTCCGCACGGTGCGCTCGGCCAACCACCAGGCCAACGCCTTCGGAGTGGCCAACGGGGTGCTCGACGTGGCCACCTCGAACACGGTCAACACCGTGTTCCTGAACCGGCAGAACCCGCGCATCGCCGCCCAGATCACCGACATCTGGCAATCGCCGCCGATACCGGAATCGGCCATCGTCCTGCGCCGCGATCTCGACCCGGCGCTGAAGGAAAAGATCCGCAGCTTCTTTCTCACCTACGGCCAGGGCGAGGGGCCCGAGGCGGAGCGCCAGCGCCGGGTGCTGGCCGAGCTGAACTATTCCCGGTTCCGGGCCGACGACGACAGCTATCTGGACCCCATCCGCGAGATGGTCGCCGACCAGCAGCTGGCCGAGGCGCGGCGCGGCGGCGACGCTGGCGCGATCGAGGCGGCCGAGCGCGAACTGCTGCGCCTGCGGGCCAAGCGCGAGGTCCAGCCTTGAGCGACGGCGCCGCGCCTTCGGCCGTTCCGGACCCGCCGACCCGCCCCGCCGCCTCGTGGCTGCGGGACCTCGTGGTCTGGGGCGCGGTGGCGGTGCTGCTGATCACCAGCATCGACGCGGTCGATCTGGGCAACCTGCCGCAGCTGGTCGCCAACGGAGACCGCATCCGCAGCTTCGCCGCCGAGCTGCTGCGGCCGGATTTCACCGACTGGGCCCTGTACGTCGCCAAGATGTGGGAGACCGTGCAGATCGCCCTGTGGGGCACCTTCCTGGCCGTATTCCTGGGCGTGCCGCTGGGTCTGGCCGCGGCCCGCAACATCGCACCGATCTGGGTGGTCACCCCGGTGCGCTGGGTGATGAACCTGCTGCGCTCCGTGCCCGATCTGGTGCTGGGCCTGCTGTTCGTGGTCGCGGTGGGCCTGGGCCCGCTGGCGGGCGTGCTGGCCATCGCCCTGAACACCGCCGGGGTGCTGGCCAAGCTGTTCTCCGAGGCGGTCGAGGCGATTGACCGGGGGCCGGTCGAAGGGGTGCGCGCCACCGGCGCCGCGCCGCTGCACGAGATCGTCTGGGGGGTGATCCCCCAGGTCGCCCCGCTGTGGACCTCGTTCGCCCTCTACCGGTTCGAGTCCAACAGCCGCTCGGCCACCGTGCTGGGCCTGATCGGCGCCGGCGGCATCGGCCAGGTCCTGTTCGACCGGATGAACGCCTTTGATTTCAACGGCGTCTCGGCCGTGGTCCTCATCGTCATCGTGGCCGTGACCCTGATCGACATGCTCTCCCAGGCGATGCGCAAGCGCCTGCTGTAACCGAACCGATACAAAGCCGACGCACGGCTGTCATGCGGCGCGGGTAGGGGGAGGCGCACGCCCGGTCGGGGCTTTGGAGGCAACAGAATGAACAAGTTGATCATCGGGGTCGCGGCCGCCGCGCTGCTGGCCGGATGCGGCGAGGCCGGGACCGGCGGCGCCGCGGGCGGCGCGCGCGATGCGATCTGGGCCGCGGGGTCCTCGACGGTGTTCCCGTTCACCACCCGGGTGGCCGAGAATTTCGCCCAGAAGACCGGCGCCGCCGCGCCGCGCGTGGAGTCGCTGGGCACCGGCGGCGGCATCGCCGCCTTCTGCGCCGGCGTCGGCCCCAACACGCCGGACATCGCCAACGCCTCGCGACGGATGAAGGCGTCGGAGTTCGACCAGTGCGCCGCCAACGGCGTGACCGAGATCGTCGAGGTGATGATCGGCTACGACGGCATCGTGATCGCCACGGCGGTCAATGGCGCCGACTATGACTTCCAGGGCGGCGACCTGTACCTCGGTCTGGCCCGCGAGACGCCCGACGGCGACGGCTTCAGGGCCAATCCGCACACCACCTGGAGCCAGGTCCGCGCGGGCCTGCCGGGGGATCGCATCCAGGTCTACGGTCCGCCGCCGACCTCGGGCACCCGGGACTCCTGGCTCGAACTGGGCATGGCGCCGTCGGCCGAGGCGGTGCCGCAGCTGGCGGCCCTGGCCGAAAGCGACGAGGACCGGTTCGAGACCCTGGCCCACACCCTGCGCGAGGACGGCGCCTGGATCGACGCCGGCGAGAACGACAACGCCATCGTCCAGACCCTGACCCGCACGCCGGGCGCACTGGGGGTGTTCGGCTTCTCGTTCCTCGAACAGAACCGCGACCAGGTGAAGGGCGCCCGGGTCAACGGCGTCGAGCCGACGGCCGAGACCATCGCCTCGGGCGAGTACCCGATCTCCCGCTCGATGTTCATCTACATCAAGAAGGCCCACGTCGGCGTCACGCCGGGGCTTGAGGAGTTCATCGCCGAGTACGTCTCGGACGCCTCGATGGGCCGCGGCGGTTATCTGCAGGATCGCGGCATCGTGCCGCTGCCGGGGGAGCTGCTGGCCACCCAGCGGCAGGCGGCGCTGGACCTGACCCCGATGACCCGCCCCGAATAGGGCGCATCGCAAGCCGGACCGGAGACGCCGCGGGCCCCGCCCGCGGCGTTTTCGTTTGCCCGGGCGCTGTCATCAAACCGCGATCAAACCGTCGTCGGGCCGACACCCAACTCTCATCGGCCTGTCGCCAAGGGACGGCAGAAGGGGGCCGCAGCCGCCTGGCTTGCGGATCATGAGGAATTCTGAACGTGCGAAACAAACATCTGCTGGCCAGCGCCGCGCTGGGCCTTGTCGTCCTGTCGTCGGGCGCCGCCCACGCCCAGGACGGCCAAGCCACCTCGATCACCTGGAAGGGCGCCCCCGAGTTCTCCTTCGGCGACTTCACCTTCAAGCCGCGCGGGCGGGTCTATCTGGACTATGTCAACCAGGACGTCGATCCGGCCGTCGGCGCGGCGTTCGGCGCGTCTGAAACCCGCATCCGCACCGCCCGCCTGGGCGTCGAGGGCAGCTGGGCCGACCGCTGGTCCTATGTCGCCGAGGCCAACATCAACGGCGGCGAGGCGACCTGGGAAGACCTGCTGATCGCCTGGGCGCCGACCGACAACGTCACCGTCCAGCTGGGCCACTTCAAGAGCGTCTCGCTCGAGAACCTGACCTCGTCGCGCTACACCACCTTCATGGAGCGCGGGCCGTTCAACGACCTGATCTCCGGCGGCCGGGTGATGACCCTGGCGGTGGGCGTGAACGGCGACAACTGGTCGCTGACCGGCGGCGTCCACGGCGACTCGATCAACGACTCGGACGTGGCCGGCGACGAGCAGGCCGGCGCCTTCGTGCGCGGGCACTTCGCCCCGGTGGTCAGCGACGACATGACTATCCACCTCGGCGGCTGGGCGCGGGTGCGCGACCGCGGCGACGACACCCCGTTCCGCTACCGCGTGCGCAACAACACCAACTTCGGCGACCGCTACACCGACGCCGGCTCTTCGCCGCTGGGCGCGGGCGACTCGGACACCACCTGGGGGCTCGAGGCCGCCGGCGTGTGGCGCAGCCTGTCGCTGCAGGGCGAATGGGCCAATGTGGACGTCGACCTGACCGGCGGGGGCTCGGCCGAGGCGCAGGCCTACTACGTGTTCGCCTCGTTCTTCCCGACCGGGGAACAGCGCCGGTACAGCGCCTCGTCGGGCAAGTTCAACCGGGTCAGCGTGCGCAATCCGCTGACCGAGGGCGGCTTCGGGGCTGTCGAGCTGGCGGCGCGTTACGACAACGCCGACCTGACCGAGTTCGCCGGGGTGCCGACGGCGGGCGAATATTCGGCGGTGACCATCGGCGCCACCTGGTATCCGTTCTCGCACGTGCGGTTCATGGCCAACTACACCGACGCGACCAACGAGGCGCAGATCCTGGCCTCGGACGTGGATGTGCAGACCTTCCAGCTGCGGGCCCAGTTCGACTTCTAGGCCGCCGCAGCGGGGCATGCGGCCGGGCGGGACTCCCAGGTCCCCGCCCGGCCGTATTCAATTCGGCAGGTCGGGGCTCAGGCGGCCCGGCGACGGACCCGGGCGAGGCGGCGCAGGCGGCGCCAGAAGCGGGTCTTCTCCGGCTCCGGATAGGGCTGCAGGTTGCGGATGAACTCCTCGGCCGAGGCCCGCCACGAGAATTTCTCGGCGTAGGCGCGCACGGTCTTCCGGTCGAGCTCCAGGCAGGCCAGGGCCGCGGTCTTCAGGTCGTTGTCGATCGCCCCGGCGTTGGAGCCGGGGATGATGTCGATCGGGCCGTGGGCCGGGTAGGCGGCGACCGGGGTGCCGGCGGCCATGGACTCCAGGATGACCAGGCCGAAGGTGTCGGTCCACGACGGAAAGACGAACACGTCGGCGTCCGCGAAGCAGCGGGCCAGCTCCTCGCCGAAGCGGGCGCCGAGGAATTTGGCCTCGGGGTACTTGGCCTCCAGCTCGGCGCGCGCCGGCCCGTCGCCGACGATGATCTTGGTGCCCGGCAGATCCAGCTCGATGAACGCCTCGATGTTCTTTTCGACCGCCACGCGGCCGACGTTCAGCCAGAACGGCCGCGGCCAGTCCTTGCCGCCCAGCTCGTCGTAGATCGGCGGCAGGTCCGGACGGAACAACTCGGTGTCGACGCCCCGCGACCACGGCGAGACGTTACGGAAGCCGTGCTTGACCAGCTCGTCCCGCAGCGTGGGGGTGGCCACCATCAGCCGGCCCGACGGCTTGTGGAACCACTTCATGTAGGCGTAGCCGACCTGCACCGGGATCGGGAACCGGGCCGAGACGTACTCGGGGAATTTGGTGTGATAGCTGGTCGTGAACGGCAGCTTCCATTCGACGCAGATGCGGCGGGTGGCGATGCCGATCGGCCCTTCGGTGGCGATGTGCACCGCCTCCGGCTCGAAGGCCCGCAGCATCTCGCGGATCTCTTCCTCGGCTCCCAGCGCCAGCCGGATCTCCGGATAGGTCGGGCACGGAATGGTCTTGAACTGGTCGGGCCGGATCACCTCGACCTCGTGACCCATGGCGCGGCATTCGGCCACGGTGCGGGTCAGGGTGCGGACGACGCCGTTGACCTGGGGCTCCCAGGCGTCGGTGGCCAGAACGATACGCATCTTGGAGCCGCGCTGCTCCCCCGTTGGCGAAGGCGATAGGCTTAGCCGGGATGGACGACAAACGCGAGACATGCCGTCAGATCGGCAGGACGGTGGTGCTCTTGATCTCCTCCATCACCGCATAGGTCCGGGTCTCGCGCACCCCGGGCATCTGAACCAGCACCGCGCCGAGGAACTCGCGATAGGCCTCCATGTCGGCCAGGCGCGCCTTGATCAGATAGTCGAAGCCGCCCGCGACCATGTGACACTCGAGGATCTCCGGCCGCCGCCGGGCTTCGGAGGCGAAGGCGTCGAACAGGTCCCCGGCGGTCCGGTCCAGCACCACCTCGATGAAGATCAGCAGGCCGCGGCCGACCGCCGCCGGCTCGATCAGGGCGGTGTAGCCGAGGATCACGCCGCGATCGCGCAGCCGGCGCACGCGCTCGAAACAGGCGGTGGTCGACAGATGGGACCGTTTGGCCAGCTCGGCGTTGGTCATCCGGCCGTTCTCCTGCAAGGCGCGAAGAATTCGGCGGTCCGTGTCGTCTAGATCAATCATACGGAATTTTCCGGCTAATCCAGAAGAATATGCTGCACAGATAGCGAACATACGGAGGATATTCCCGTGCGCAATGCATATATGGGCCAGACCAACATGGAGTGACGGGCGTGGCCGACTGGGACGAGCTGGACAGGTTGAAGTTCCGGGACGAGCGCGAGGCGGTCGCCGACCTGCTGGCCGCCGAACCCCTGTCGCCGGACGAACGTCGCGCCGCCGTCGAGGAGGGCGTGGCCCTGGTCGAGGCGGCCCGGCGCAGCAACCAGCGCCAGGGCGTGGTCGAGAGCTTCCTGCAGCAATTCAGCCTGGGCACCCGCGAGGGTCTGGCCCTGATGTGCCTGGCCGAGGCCCTGCTGCGCGTGCCCGACGAGGACACCCGGGACCTGCTGATCGCCGAGAAGATCAAATCGGCCGACTGGGCCCGGCATCTGGGCCAGTCGGAGAACATCTTCGTCAACGCCTCGACCTGGGGGCTGATGCTGACCGGCAAGCTGGTCGACGTGGACGAGGACGCGAAGCGCGACCTGCCCGGCTTCCTCCGTCGGGTGGCCGGGCGCATCGGCGAGCCGGTGATCCGCCAGGCGGTGGCCGCGGCCGTGCGCATCATGGGCGAGCAGTTCGTCGTCGGCCGGACCATCGGCGGGGCCCTGCGCCGGGCCGGCCGGGAAGGCTGGCTGTGCAGCTTCGACATGCTGGGCGAGGGCGCCCGCACGGCTGAGGACGCGGCCCGCTACGAGGTGGTCTACGCCGAGGCCATCGAGGCGGTCGGCAAGGTGCGGCGCGAGGCCAAGGGCATGCGCGGGCCACAGACCGGCCACGGGGTGTCGGTCAAGCTGTCGGCCCTGTCGCCGCGCTACGAGGCGACCCAGGAAGCCCGGGTGTGGGAAGAGCTGTACCCGCGGGTCAAGCGGCTGGCCGTGCTGGCCGCCGGCTACGACATCAATTTCTGCATGGATGCGGAGGAGGCCGACCGGCTGGTTCTGTCGCTGAAGCTGCTGGACCGGCTGGCCCGCGAGCCGGAGCTGGGCGACTGGAAGGGCCTGGGCCTGGCCGTCCAGGCCTACCAGAAGCGGGCCCCGCAGGTGATCGCCGCCATCGCCCGCCTGGCCGAGGAGACCGGGCGGCGGATCATGGTGCGGCTGGTCAAGGGCGCCTACTGGGACACCGAGATCAAGCGGGCCCAGGTGATGGGCCGGACCGACTATCCGGTGTTCACCACCAAGGTCGCCACCGACGTCAACTATCTGGTCTGCGCCCGCGCCATCCTCGAGGCCTCGCCGCACCTGTACGGCCAGTTCGCCACCCACAACGCGGTCTCGCTGGCCACCGTCCACCGCATGGCCCGCAACGCCGGGGTGCAGGTCGAATTCCAGCGCCTGCACGGCATGGGCGAGGCGCTGTACGAGGCGGCCGAGGCCGCCTGGGCCGGCGAGACGGTGATCGTCCGCGCCTACGCCCCGGTGGGCGGCCACGAGGAGCTGCTGCCCTATCTCGTGCGCCGGCTGCTGGAGAACGGCGCCAACTCCTCCTTCGTCCACGCCCTGCTCGACGAACGCATTCCCGCCTCCACGGTCGCCTTCGATCCGGTCGAGGTCCTCGAAGGCCAGCCCGGCCCCCATCCCAAGATTCCGGTCCCCCAACACATGTACGGAAATCGTCTGAACTCCCTCGGCCGCGACTACTCGCAGGTGGCCGAACGCGAGCGCCACGCCGCGGCGCTGGAGCTGATCGATCGCGAGAAGCTCAACTCCGGCCCGATCATCGGCGGCGTCCTGCGCGCCGGCGAGAACCCGACCGACGTCACCAGTCCGTCGGACCGCGACAGCGTGCTGGGGCACGTGGCCGAGGCCGGCGCGGCCGACATCGACGAGGCGGTCGAGGCCGCCGCCCGCGCCCAGATCGCCTGGGACCGCGCCGGCGGCGAGGCCCGCGCCCTGGTCCTGCGCCACATGGCCGACGCGCTGGAGGCGGACATGGACCGCTTCGTCGCCCTGCTGTCGCGCGAGGCGGGCAAGACCCTGAACGACGGGGTCGCCGAGGTGCGCGAGGCGGCCGACTTCTGCCGCTACTACGCGATGCTGGCCGAGCAGCAGTTCGGCGGGGCCGAGCCGCTGACCGGCCCGGCCGGCGAGACCAACCAGTACCTGCTGCACGGCCGCGGCGTGTTCGTCTGCATCAGCCCCTGGAACTTCCCGCTGGCCATCTTTACCGGCCAGATCGCCGCCGCCCTGGCGGCCGGCAACGCGGTTCTGGCCAAGCCGGCCGAGCAGACTCCGCTGGTCGCCGCCGAGGCGGTGCGCCTGTATCACAAGGCGGGACTGAACCCCGACCTGCTGGCCCTGCTGCCCGGTCGCGGCGAGACGGTGGGCGCCAAGCTGACGGCTCATCCGGGCATCGACGGCGTCGCCTTCACCGGCGGCACCGACACGGCCGCGGCGATCAACCGGGCCCTGGCCGCCCGACCCGGCCCGATCATCCCGTTCATCGCCGAGACCGGCGGGCTGAACGCCATGTTCGTCGACACCACCGCCCTGCGCGAGCAGGTGCTGGACGACGTGATGGTCTCGGCCTTCGGCAGCGCCGGCCAGCGCTGTTCGGCCCTTCGGGTGCTGTACGTGCCCAGGGATTCGGCCGACGAGCTGATCGAGGGCCTGGTCGGCGCCCTGGCGGTGCAGGTTGTGGGCGACCCGGCCGACCCGGCGACCGACATCGGGCCGGTGATCGACGCGGAATCGCGCCAGGCGCTCGAGGCGCATCTGGCGCGGCTTGAGAAGGACGCGAAGGTGATCGCGCGGGCCCAGCTGGCCCCCAGCGCCAACGCCGGCGCCGGGACCGGCGACTATTTCGCCCCGGTGATCGCCGAGATCCCGACCCCCGACTTCCTCGAGAAGGAGGTGTTCGGCCCGATCCTGCACGTCTACCGGTACGATCCGGCCAAGCTGAAGGACGTGGCGTTGAAGCTGGCGGCGCGCGGCTACGGCCTGACGCTGGGCGTGCACAGCCGCATCGAGGCGTTCGCGGCCGAGGTCATCCGGCTGGTCCCGGCCGGCAACGTCTACATCAACCGGTCGATGACCGGGGCGGTGGTCGGGGTCCAGCCGTTCGGCGGCGAGGGGCTGTCGGGCACCGGCCCGAAGGCCGGCGGGCCGCACAGCCTGATCCGCTACGCTTCGGAGAAGGCGATCAGCAACAACATCGCCGCCCAGGGCGGGGACCCGGCGCTGCTCAATCTCTGAGCGGCGCTACATCCCCTTGGCCGGATCGTCGCCGCCGCGGCCCGGATCGATCCGCCGGTTCTGCTTGCCGGCCCGCATGCGGGCCCACACCAGCGCCAGGACCAGCAACAGCGGCCCGCCGACAATCACCAGCCCCCAGGGCAGGGCGTCCAGACTCATGGGTCGTCTCCTTCGCTTCGGTGAGAAGACAACCCCTGTGCGCCGATCGGGTTCGACCTAACGTTCCGGCTTGATCGACAGCTGGAAGGCCAGCACGCCCTCGGCCACCTCGCGTTCCAGGCCGCGGGCGATGCGCACCTCGTCGGCCTCGTGCTCGCGGTAGACGTAGCCGATCGAGGTCTGGATGTCGCCGCGCCGCCAGGCCACCCCGATCTGGGCGTCGCCCATGAACGAGCCGGCGTCGTGGGTGAAGCCCGAGCGGGCGAAGTCGCCGTCGGCGGTGCGGGCCCAGTTGTAGCCCACCGCCCGGCCCGAGCCGGCGGCGAACAGGTACCACCGGCCGCGGTCGCCAAACGCCTCCTGGCCATTGCGGACCAGGTTCTCCCCGATGCGGATGGTGGCTCCGGCCTCGGCCGCGCCGCCGTGGGTGGACATGGTCAGGCCGGCGTGCGGGGTGACCTCGATCTGCAGATTGTCGCCCAGCGGCGCGGCGGCGCCGGGCCACCCGCGGGTGTAGCTGATTTCGTAGTAGTCCGGGTCGAACGCGCCGCGGTCCATCGGCGACAGGGGCAGCGGGGCCCCGCCGCGCCCCCGCAGTTGGCCGGCCTCGATGACCCGGATGCGTTCGATGGCCCCCATGGAAGTCTCGCGCCACACCGAGTTGGTGCGCACGGCGCTGAACCGCTCGGGCGTCGAGGCGCCGAAGCCGCGGGACTCGAACACGCCGTCGAAGGCGCGGTCGGTCGAGGCGTCGAAGGCGGGCTGGGCCGCGAAGTCGGCTTGGAAGGCGAAGGGATCGTTGTCGTAGGGGCGCAGGGCGGCCGTGTCGTCGGCCCAGACCTGGGCCGTGGAGGCGCCGGCGATCGACATCGCCGCCAGCCCGCCCAGAACGCCTACGCCTACGCTCCGCACCACGCACTCCCCTACGTCCCGGTCGGGCCGACGCGCCTCGTCACGAGACGGGGGTCGGCTGACGTCCTTGTCTCAGGCCAACGCGAAGCCTGATTGGCGGGTTCCGGAGGGGAGTCCGGATTGTGCCGTAATTACCGAAGCTTGAGCGTAAGCCCTATTGGCAGGCCAGGCACTCCTCGTAGTCGGTGCGCGCGGCGGCCTCGACGTCGGGACGCTCGGCGGCCGGATCGGCGCCGGCGAAGGCGGCCCGCTGAACCGACTTGGAGCGCAGGTAGTAGAGCGACTTGCAACCCTGCTCCCAGGCGGTCCAGTGCAGCATGTGCAGGTCCCACTTGTAGTGGTCGCCCGGCAGGATGAGTTTGTTCGACTGCGACTGGCAGATGTCCGTCGTGCGGTCGGCGGCCAGGTCGATCACCCAGCGCTGGTCCAGTTCGAAGGCGGTCTTGAACACCGCCTTCTCGTCGTCGGTCAGGCTGTCGAGGTGAGCCACCGAGCCCTCATGCTCGAGGATCGAGGACCAGGTCGCCTCGGTGTTGAGGCCCTTCTCCTCGAGCAGCCGCTCCAGATAGGGGTTCTTGACCGCGAACGAGCCCGACAGCGTCTTGTGGGTGTAGATGTTGGCCGGGATCGGCTCGATGCCGGCGCTGGTGCCGCCGCAGATGAT
>CAZQBJ010000024.1:12151-17204 GCA_964591465.1 uncultured Brevundimonas sp. | reverse complement strand
GGCTATGCCTGCACCATCGCCGGCGAGGTCCCGTCGGTCGACGGCCGCGGCGGCGGGGCGGCCGGCCAGCCGGGGGTGTTCGACCCCGAGCAGGTGATGTCGGCCAAGGACCGTAAGCGGGTCGACGACTTCATCCTGTACGCCATCGCGGCGGCCGACGAGGCCCTGGCCGACGCCGACTGGAAGCCCGAGAGCGACGAGGATCAGCACCGCACGGGGGTCATGGTCGGTTCGGGCATCGGCGGCCTGGGGCCGATCGCCGACACCGCCGTGGTGCTGAAGGAGCAGGGGCCGCGCCGGGTCAGCCCGTTCTTCATCCCCTCGGCCCTGATCAACCTGGCCTCGGGCCAGATCTCGATCCGCCACGGGCTGAAGGGGCCGAATCATTCGGTGGTCACCGCCTGCGCCACGGGGGCGCATGCGATCGGCGACGCGGCCCGGCTGATCGCCCATGGCGACGCCGACGTGATGGTGGCCGGCGGGGCCGAAGGGGCGATCGTGCCGATCGGCATCGCCGGCTTCATCGCCTGCCGCGCCCTGTGCACCAAGTACAACGAGACGCCGCAGAAGGCTTCGCGCCCCTATGACCGGGCCCGCGACGGCTTCGTCATGGGTGAGGGGGCCGGGATCTTCGTGCTGGAGGAGTACGAGCACGCCAGGGCGCGGGGGGCTACGATCTACGCCGAGGTGGCGGGCTACGGCCTGTCGGGCGACGCCTATCACATCACCGCCCCGTCCGAGGACGGCGACGGCGGCTATCGGGCCATGGTCGCGGCGGCGAAGAACGCCGGCATCGACCCGGCGACCATCGACTACGTCAACGCGCACGGCACCTCGACCATGGCCGACGGCATCGAGCTGGGGGCGGTCGAGCGGTTCCTGGGCGAGGGGGCCAAGGCGGCCTCCATGTCCTCGACCAAGTCGATGACCGGGCACCTGCTGGGCGCCGCCGGGGCCATCGAGGCGGCCTTCTGCGTGCTGGCCATCCGCGACCAGATCGCGCCGCCGACGATCAATCTGGACGATCCGGAGTTCGAGACGGCGATCGATCTGGTGCCGCACAAGGCGCGGGCCCGCAAGATCGACGTGGCCATGTCCAACTCGTTCGGCTTCGGCGGCACCAACGCCAGCGTCATCTTCAAGCGGGTCGCGTGAGGCGGGGGGACGAGGGCGGCCTGAAACCGCCGTCGCGGCGCAGCCTGCTGGCGGGGCTGCTGGGGGCGACCGCGACCCTCAGCCTGATCGCCATCGCCGCCCTGGTGTGGATCTGGAGCAGCTATCTGGGCCCGGGCCCGGCGGCGGCCGAGGGCGAGGCGACCACGGTGATCCTGCCGTCGGGCTCGTCGGTCGACGCCATCGGCGCGGCCCTGCACGAGGCCGGGGTGATCCGCTCGCCCGACATGTTCCGCGCCGCGGTGACCCTCACCGGCTCGGACCGGTCGCTGCGGGCCGGGGAATACCGCATCGAATCGCGGGCCTCGCTGCGCGCGGTGGTGCGCAAGCTGACCTCCGGCCAGGTGGTGCGCCATTTCGTGACCCTGCCCGAGGGCCGTTCCTCGGCCCAGGCGGTGGACATATTGAACGCCAATCCGATCCTGGTCGGCGAGGTCGAGGTCCCGCCCGAGGGCAGCCTGTGGCCCGAGACCTATGAGGTGACCCGCGGCGAGACCCGCGCCTCGGTCGTCGCCCGCATGCAGCGGGCCCGCGACGAGGCCCTGGCCGAGCTGTGGGCGACGCGGGCCCCGGGGCTGCCGATCCGCACGCCGGAGGAGGCGGTGATCCTGGCCTCGATCGTCGAGAAGGAGACCGGGCTGGACGGCGAGCGCGGCCGGGTGGCCGGGGTGTTCATCAACCGGCTGAACCGCGGCATGCGGCTGGAGAGCGACCCGACCATCGTCTACGGGATCACCGGCGGGCGGCCGCTGGGCCGCGGCATCCGGCTGTCGGAGCTGCAGCGGCCTACGCCGTACAACACCTATCTGATCCCGCGCCTGCCGCCGACGCCGATCGCCAATCCGGGCCGCCAGGCGCTGGAGGCGGTGCTGAACCCGCCGCGGACCGAGGACCTGTTCTTCGTCGCCGACGGCACCGGCGGGCACGCCTTCGCCCGCACCTTCGACGAGCACCTGGCCAATGTGGCCCGCTGGCGCGGCATCGAGCGCGAGCAGGCCCGGGCCATCCGCGCCCAGCTGGAGGCCGAGGCGGCCGCCGGCGACGAGAGCCAGGAGACGCGGCCGTGACCCGGCTGTCGGGCATGACCGGCTTCGCCCGGGCCGAGGGCGCGGCGGCCGGCTGGAGCTGGGCGGTCGAGGCCCGCTCGGTCAACGGGCGCAATCTGGAGGTCCGCTTTCGCGGCCCGCCCGGTTTCGACGGGCTGGACCGCACGGTGCGCGAGCTGGCCCAGGCGCGGCTGCAGCGCGGCCAGGTGACGGTGGGGCTGCAGGCCCGGCGGGCCGACGGCGACCAGCCGCCGCCGCGGGTCAACGCCGAGGTGCTGGAGCACTATCTGGCCGTCGCCCGCGACCTGACCGCGCGCGGGGCCGCGGCCCCGACCGCCGACGGCCTGCTGGCCCTGCGCGGGGTGCTGGAGACGGCCGAGGAGACCGACGATCCGGAGGCCCGCGCCGGGCTGGAGGCGGCCATGGCCGCCACGATCGCCGAGGCGCTGGACGGGCTGAAGGCCGCGCGGCTGGCCGAGGGGGCCGGCCTGGCCCCGGTGCTGGCGGGGCAGGTGGACGCCATCGAGGCCCTGGTCGCCGCGGCCGAGGCCGAGGCGGCCGCCCAGACCGACGCCATCCGCGAACGCTTCGCTCGCCGCATGCGCGAGCTGGCCCCCGACACCCAGGGGCTGGAGGAGCGCATCGTGCAGGAGGCCGCCGCCCTGGCCGTGCGGGCCGACGTGCGCGAGGAGCTGGACCGGCTGGGCGCCCATGTGGCCGCCGCCCGCGCCCTGCTGAACGGCGCCGGGCCGGCCGGCCGCAAGCTGGACTTTCTGATGCAGGAGTTCATGCGCGAGGCGAACACCCTGTGCTCGAAATCGGCGACCAACGCCTTGACCGCCGTGGGCCTGGACCTCAAGGCGACCATCGAGCAGCTTCGCGAACAGGTTCAGAATGTCGAATGACCGCACCCCGCGCCGGGGCGTCCTGCTGATCGTCTCCAGCCCCTCGGGGGCCGGCAAGACCTCGCTGTGCCGCCGGCTGATGGCCGATCACGCGGATCTGGCCCTGTCGATCTCGGCCACCACCCGGGCCATGCGTCCGGGCGAGGAGGACGGCCGCGACTATCACTTCGTGGACGACGCGGAGTTCGACCGCCTGATCGCCGCCGGCGAGCTGCTGGAATGGGCCGACGTGCACGGCTTCCGCTACGGCTCGCCGCGCAAGCCGGTGTTCGAGGCGCTGGAGGCGGGCCGCGACGTGCTGTTCGACATCGACTGGCAGGGCGCGCGCGACGTGGCCCGGGCCTGTCCGGAGGAGGCGGTGCGGGTGTTCATCCTGCCGCCGTCGATCGCCGAGCTGCGCCGCCGGCTGGTCACCCGTTCGCAGGACTCCGAGGCGATCATCGAGCGCCGCGTGGCCAACGCCCGGGCCGAGATCGTCCACTTCGGCGAGTACGACTACGTGTTCGTCAACGACGATTTCGACCGGTCCTACGCCGAGCTGGCCCACATCTATCACGCCGAGCGCAGCCGGCGGCGGCGCAACAGCTGGCTGGAGGCCTACGTCCAGAACCTGGTCGACGAGCCGGACTGAGCCGCCTCCAGCGCGCGACGGGCCAGGATCATGGCCCCGACCATGCAGCCGCCGAACAGGGCGCCCTCGAGCCCGCCGGTGACCAGCTGGCTGACCGGTCCGAAGCCGGTCTCGCCGACCAGGGCGCCGAAGCCGTCCAGCCGCAGGCGCGAGTCGGGGAAGCCCTGGGCCAGCAGCTCGAGGCTGCCGCCCAGCAGCCGGCCGCCCAGCAGCGGGATCATCACCCCCGCCAGACCGCCGGCGGCGGCGGCCGCGGCCATCGACCGGCGCAGGGGCAGGGGCCGCGCGCCGCGCCCGGCCAGCCAGACGCCGAATCCGACCGCCCCGCCCAGCAGGGCGCCTTCCGGCGCGCCGGTGAGGTCGGCCGGGGCCTGGCCGAACAGCAGGTGGAAGGCGTCCATGCCCAGCAGCTTGACCACCGCCCCGGTGATCATGCCGCCGGCCGCGCCGCCGACGATGCTCCATGGCCCGGCGCGCCCGCGGGCCAGGCCGGCGGCGATGCCGGCCCCGACGCCGGCGCCGCCCAGCATGCCCACGGCCATGGTCAGGACGACCAGCACCAGAAAGACCGACACGGCGCCGGCCGGCTGCGGCTGGGCGGCCCCGACAGACCCGTAGATCAACCCGCCGATCAGTCCGGCCAGACCGCCGCCGGCCATGCCGGCGCCGGCCAGCAGGCCGAAGCGCAGCCAGCCGGCGGGCGACGGCCGGACCGCAGTCGTCGGTTCGGCGACGGCCTCGGCGGTCACCGGGGCGATGAAGCGATAGCCGTGCTTGGGCGCCGTCTCGATGAAGCGGGGCCGCGCCGCGTCGTCGCCCAGGCGCTGGCGCAGGGTCTTGATGCACTGGGTCAGGGCCTCGTCGGTCACCGGCACGCCGCGCCAGACCTCGGCCATGAAGCGCTCCTTGCTGACCAGCCGGCCGCCCTCGGCGACCAGCAGGATCAGGGCGTCCAGATAGCGGGCGTTCAGCTCGACCGGCGCCCCGTCGCGGCGCAGCTGGCGGTTGGACGCGTCCAGCACGAATTCCTCGAAGCGATAGCGCCCGGACGCCATTTTTCAGCAGGACCTCACGACTTGCTCATGCCGCTCACCCGCCGCGCGGGGCATGGGTCGAGCCTCACCCAGCCAAGGAGGCAAGGCAATGGCGGCGGTTACGGAAATTGACGCGACGATACGGGGGCGGCGCTGGGCGATCGCCAGCGAGGCGGGGGCGGCCGGGCTGAAGTCCCTGTCGATCCAGGTGCGGCCGGGGCCGGCCATGCATCGCGCGGCCCCGGGGCGGGCCGCGGACGCCCG
>CAZQBJ010000024.1:0-12051 GCA_964591465.1 uncultured Brevundimonas sp. | reverse complement strand
GCGGACCAGCGACAGCCTGGCCTATCGCGCCGGGGTGGCCCTGACCCTGATCGGGGCCTTCCTGATGACCTGGATCAACCTGGCGGTGGGCATCATCGGCTCGGAGGACAACCCGGCCAATCTGATGTTCTTCGCCATCCTGCTGCTCGGCCTGGGCGGGGCGTTCGGCGGCGGCTTCCGGGCCGCCGGCATGGCGCGGGCCCTGCTGATGATGGCCGCCGCCCAGATCCTGGCCGGGACGCTGGCGGTGACCGCCGGCTGGGGCGCCCACGGGGCCAACTGGCCGCAGGCGATCATCGTGCTGAGCGGCTTCTTCGCCTGCGTCTGGCTGGGCGCGGCCTGGCTGTTCCGCAGGGCGGCGTCGGCAAGCTGAACCGGCGTCAGGCGGCCGGGCCGGTCAGCACGACCCTCAGGCCCGGCCGCGCCGCCTGATGCTCCACCACGGCGCCCAGCTGGGCGGCCAGGCTGGCCATCAACCGGCTGCCGAAGCCCTTGCCCGCGTCGGGCGTCGGGCCGACGCCCCGGTCGGCCACGGTCAGCCGCAGGCCGGGGCCGGCCGGCTCCAGAACCACGTCCAGCGGTCCGGCTTCGCCGCCGTAGGCGTATTTCTGGGCGTTGATGATCAGCTCGGTCAGCAGCAGGCCCCAGGTCACCGCCTTCTGCGCCGGCACGCCGATCGGGGCCAGGGTGGACTGCATCTGCGCCGCCCACTGCGGCCCCGAGGAGTCGGCCATGTCCTGCAGCAGCTCGCCGAAGTAGCGGCCCAGATCGACGGTCTCGAACTGGTCGGACTGGTACAGCCGGCTGTGCACCAGGGAGACGGCCTTCACCCGCCGCTGGGCCTCGCGCAGGACCTGGGCGGCGTCGACCCCGTCGCCGGCCTCGCGCGCCTGCAGGGCGAGGAAGCTGGCGATCAGGCTGAGGCTGTTCTGCACCCGGTGGTTCACCTCGCGAAGCAGGTAATCCTGGTGCTCGAGCTTGAGGTCCTTGTCGGCCACGCTTTCCTGCAGGCTCAGATTGACCGAGCGCATCTGGCGCATGGCCCGCAGTTCGAACAGGGCGTCGCGGAAGCGGCCGGCGGATTCGACCTCCGGGCCCGACCAGCGGCGGGACGCGCCGCGGACGGTCTCGGTCCAGTCGTCGAACGAGGCGCGGGGCGTCAGGCGGCCGCTCGGGCCGGTCTTCACCGCCGCGTGCGGATCGCCGGCCCAGCGCACGACCTCGACGGTCTCGGCGCGGAACCACATCACGACGAACGGGTCCTCGACCGCCAGGACGAAGCCCATCAGGCCGCTGGCCTCGCGGGTCCAGTCGGCCGCCGGCGGATACAGGCTCGACAGGGTGTGGCTGCGGACCACGCGGCCCTGGGCGGTCTTCGCCAGCCAGCCGGCCATCCCCCGGATCGCCTCGCGCGGCGGGCAGACGCCGCAGGTGCTGATCTTGTCGCCGCGCACGACCGCGGCGCCGGTGGCCTGGACCAGATTCATGGTCGGCTTGAGATTGGCGGCCAGGGAGGCCTCCAGCGGCTCCTCCAGCGGGATGCGCGCCAGCAGTTCGTCCTCGAGCCCGCGCAGGCGCACGCGCTCGCGGTAGACGTCGGCCTCATCCTTGGTCCGGATTTGGCGGGCCAGATTGCGCGCCAGGGCGGCGGCCGCGATGCGCACCTCATGGGTCATCAGGCGCGGCGTCGAATGGTGACAGGCGATCAGGCCCCACAGCACGCCGTCGGCGACGATCGAGATCGAGGCCGAGGCCCCGACCTGCATGTTGCGCATGTACTGCAGGTGCACCGGCGAGACGCTGCGCAGCACGCTGTCGCTGAGGTCAAGAGGCGGCCCGTCGCGCGCCGGACGCAGCGGCTGGGGCGTGTAGCCGACGTCGGGGATCACCCGCACCACGTTGCGCACATAGAGCGCGCGGGCCTGCTTCGGAATGTCCGAGGCGGGGAAGTGGTGGTTGAGGAACGACGGCATCTGCGGCGTCCGCGACTCCGCCAGGACGCACCCGGCCTCGTCTTCGAGGAACCGGTAGATCATCACCCGGTCGAAGCCGGTCAGGGCGCGGACCTCGTCGGCCGCCAGGGCCGCCAGCGCCTTGAGGTCGGCGGCGCGCTCGAAGGCCGCCGCCGCCTGGTCCAGCCGCGACAGCAGGTCGATGCCCGTTTCAGGCGCGTCGGCGCTGGCCTCGACCTCGACGATGCGCAGGTCGCCCGAGCGGTGGGTGGTGACGTCGCGCCAGCCGCCATCGGCGGACCGCCAGCGGCCGAGGTAGGTCAGCCCCTGCGGCCGGTCGTCGGCCCTGGCGGCTTCGGCGATCTGTTCGCCCAGCAGGTCCCGAAGACCCGCCCCCAGCCAGTCCTCGCGCCCGGTCTGCGCCTCGATGTCCCCGGCCCCCTGGACGATGCGGCCGTCGGCGTCGAGCACCAGCAGGAAGCCGTGCGGCTGGATGGCGCCGGGAATGTGGATCGGCTCGCGGTCGCAGTCGGTCAGGGCCTTGTCGAGGGTGTCGGTCACATCAGGCTCCACAAAGCACCCGCCGGGCGTGGGCGAAGCCCTCGACCCCGCCGGCGACGATCTCGTCCCCGTCCGCCGCCCCGTCGCGGTGCAGCCGGTCCAGCAGTTCAACGAAGCCCCGCCAGCGTTCCGCGGTCTGGTCGCCGTAGGGGCTGAGGAAGTCCAGGCCGCGCAGATCGGCGCCGCGACGGGCCATCTCCCGCTGGATCACCCTGCCGCCCAGGGCCGAGCCCTCCAGCACATAGTGCCAGCCCAGCGCCCGTCCGAGGGTGGTCACCGGCGGCGGCGGCGGCGGGGCGGGAGCCGGGTCGCCTCCGAGGGCGGCCAGATCGGCGCGGATCAGCGCCGCGCGCGGGCCCGTTGCGGCTTGCAGATCAGGCCGGGCCGCCGCCCAGGGGGCCAGGGCCGGTTCGGCCGACTCGTGCAGCGACAGGAAGCGGGCCACCAGACGCCGCCGCTCGGCCGCGTCGGCCAGCCGGGCGGGCAGGTCGAGGGCGGCGTCCAGTCGGGCATGGGCGTCGGCGGTGGCGCGCCGCAGCCGCGCGATGATTTCCGGCGTGGCCATTGAGTCCTGTGTGCCCGATCCGGGCCGCCCCGACCAGTCCGGCGCCGTACAGAAGCGCCGCTTTAGGAGTCCCGGGCGCGCCGGGGGGCGGGCAGGGCGGCCGCCAGACGCAGAAAGCCGGCCAGATCCACCGTCTCGGCCCGGACCTGCGGGTCGATGCCGGCCGCCTCGCACAGGGCCTCGCCGCCCAGCGGCTTGAGGCTGGAGCGCAGCATCTTGCGGCGCTGGCCGAAGGCGGCCGCGGTGACCTTCTCCAGCCGGGCCAGGGTGTCGCGGTCGGGGCGGTCGGGGCGGGGGACCAGATGGACCACCGCCGAGGCGACCCTGGGCGGCGGGGTGAAGGCGGCGGCCGGCAGGTGCATGACGATGCGCGCCTCGCACACCGCCTGGCTGATCACCGCCAGCCGGCCGTAGGCGTCTTCGCCGGGGGCGGCGACGACCCGCTCGGCCACCTCCTTCTGGAACATCAGGGTCAGGGCGTGCGGCGTCCACGGGCCGGTCAGCCACTTGATCAGCAGCGCCGTGCCCACGTTGTAGGGCAGGTTGGACACCAGATGGGCCGGCCCCTCGACGAGCTCGGCCTCGCGCACCTGAAGGGCGTCGCCCTCGACCAGGGTCAGACGGCCCGCGCCGTCATCCAGCTCGGCCAGCAGGGGGATGAAGCGCGGGTCCTTCTCGACCAGCACCAGCTTTCCCGCGTCGCTTTCCAGCAGGGCGCGAGTCAGGCCGCCGGGACCGGGGCCGACCTCGATGACGGCCCGGCCCTCGAACGGGCCGGCCAGCCGCGCGATCTTGCGCGTTACATTAAGATCGAGAAGGAAGTGCTGGCCAAAGCTCTTCTTTGCCGAAAGGCCGTGCGCCTCCAGCGCTTCGCGCAAAGGGGGCAGGGCGGGCCGGCTCATGCCGCGGCGGCGCGCCGGGCGGCCAGTTCGCCGGCCAGGCCGATGGCGGCGATCAGGCTGTCGGCCCGCGCCAGGCCGCGGCCGGCGATGTCGAAACCGACCCCGTGATCGGGCGAGGTGCGCACGATCGGCAGGCCCAGGGTGACGTTCACCCCGCCCCAGAAGTCGAGCGTCTTGACCGGGATCAGGGCCTGGTCGTGGTACAGGCAGATGGCCGCGTCGTAGCCCTTGCGGGCCTCTTCGTGGAACAGGGTGTCGGCCGGCCGCGGGTCGGTGATGTCGATCCCCTCGGCGCGCAGCTGGGCCACGGCCGGCGCCAGCACCTCGATCTCCTGCAGGCCCAGGGCCCCGCCTTCGCCGGCGTGGGGGTTGAGCGCGGCCAGCGCCAGCCGCGGCCGGGCGATGCCGTAATCGCGCCGCAGGGCCTCGTGCGCCACCCGGGCGGTGCGGCAGACGCGCTCGCCGGTGACCAGCTGGGCCACCTGGTCCAGGGCCACGTGGATGGTGACCAGGCAGGCGCGCAGGTCCCTGGCCTGCAGCATCATCACCGGACCGCGGGCGCCGGGCATGGGGGCCTCGGCGGTCAGCTCGGCGATGAACTCGGTGTGGCCCGGATGGCGGAAGCCGCCGGCGTACAGGGTGGCCTTGGCGATCGGGGCGGTGACCACGCCCGAGGCCTGGCCGGCCAGGGCCAGGCGGACGGCCGTCTCGATCCAGCCGGTGATGGCGCCCGCATTGGCCGGATCGGGCGCGCCGGGAGCCACGGCGGCGGCGACCGGCCGATGCAGGACGGGCAGGGCGGCGTCGAAGGCCGCGGCGGCCTGATCGGCGGAGTCGATCACAGTGACCGGGATCCCGTAAGGCTCCAGCAGGGCGGCGTCGCCGACCACGAACCAGGGCGCGGCCGGCTTGCGGGCCCGCCACGCCCGGGCGACGATCTCGGGCCCGACGCCGGCCGGGTCCCCGAGGGTCAGCGCGAGCGGCGCCGGGATCACCGGACCTCGATCGTGGAGTCCTCGCGCAGATCGCGGATGTAGCGGCGGGCCAGCATGGACAGTTGCTGGCTCATCAGCCGATCCTCGATCTCGGCGTAGCTGGGCAGCTGGGCCCCGCCGGCGCGCCGGCCGCAGACCGCCACCACGTGCACGCCCAGCGGCGTGCGCACCGGGGCGCTGACCGAGCCGACCTCCGCATTGCGGGCGATCTGCTGGAACTGCGGGGCCAGGTCCTCGACGTCGGATTCGCCCAGGTCGCTGGCCAGCAGGCCCGGACGCTGGGTTGCCACCTGCTGGAGGTTGTCGCAGGTCAGGGTGGGGCGAAGGGACGCCAGGGTCGTGGCGGCGGCCTCGGCCTCGGCGTCGGTCGAGGCCTCGATCATCATCTGCTTCAGCTGGACCAGGGTGGTCCCCGACCCATCGCGGCGGTCGCGCAGGTAGACGATCCACACGCCGCCATCGACCGGGATCGGGCGCGACAGCTGGCCGGGGCTCATGTTCTGGAAGGCGGTCTCCAGCTCTGGCGGCGATTCGCCGGCGATCAGCCAGCCGGCGTCGCCGCCGTTGGCCGCCGAGGGGGCGGAGGAGAACTGGCGGGCGACGGCCTGGAACGGCGCGCCCTGGACCATTTGCTCGACCAGCTGGTTGGCGCCCTGCATGGCCGCCTGCATGCCGCCGACGCGGGCGGCGTCGATGTAGATCTCGCCGACCAGGTACTGCGGCTTGCTGGACGCCTCGGCGATGCGCTGCAGGGTCTGTTCGACCTGGGTGCGGCCGACGCGGGCCCGCTGGTTGAAGCGGCCGCCAACCAGCCGGCGCCAGCCGGTTTCGGCGCGGATCTGCTGCAGTAGGGTGTCCGGATCGATGCCGGCCTGGCGCAGCAGGTCCAGGTACTGGTCGGCGGTGATGCCGACGTCCTGGGCCATGGCCGCGACCTGGCGCTGCACGTCCGCGTCCTCGACGGTCAGCTCGAAGCGGGCCAGCTCCTGCATCTGCAGGCGCTCGTCGATCAGCGAGTTCAGCGCCTGCCGCTGGATGGCCGGCAGGTTCTCGGCCGTCGGCTGGACTTGGGTCATGGCGATGACCAGCAGCATCCGCTGACGCAGCTGGTAGCTGGTGATCAGCTCGTCATTGACCAGGGCGGCGACGCCCTCGGCGATCTGGAATTCGACGGCCGGCGCCGGCGCGGGCGCGAGCGCGCCCTGCGCCGCGGGGTCCAGCGCGCCGGCCGCGGGGGTCGACTGTGAAGTCGACTGGGCCGTCGCGGTCCCGGCGATAGCGGCGGCGAGAGCAAAGCCCGCCGCGAAACACGTCCAACGCATCTCAGATCTTACCTTTCGGGAACGCCGCATACGGGCGCTCAGCGCATATCATCGCGAGAATATCCAGAGCCGCCCAATATGGCGAGGTTTAGGCGTATGAAAACGCCGTCCGACGGGCCTTCGGGGCCGACCCGGGTGTTGTCCTGACGGTACACCAGTTCGAAGCGCAGGCATTCGTCCTCGTAGACGATGCCGGTTTCCGATCGGGTCCACACGTCCCGCTGCAGGTCGCCGATGCCGTTGCCGACCACGCCCCAGTGCTCGGTCACGAAATACTGGCCGCGCACCTGGACGAATTCGTAGTTGCGGCTGGTCGGGCCCAGCAGCGGATCGAGATTGCCGTTGGGGTCCGCCCGGTCGACCAGATAGCGGACCTCGGCCACGTTGCGCAGGCCCCAGCGAGCGTCGATCGCGGCCTCGGCCCGGCGGACGTCGGCGTTGTCGTCGATCTGGGCGCGGACCCAGGCGTTGAGGCCGCGCATGGGGGAGGCGCTGGCGCTGACCACCCAGTCCGAGCGGGCGTCGGCCAGGCCGGTCGGATCGAACAGCTGGGCCGGGTTGGCCGCGTTCGGCTCGCGGAAGGCGTTCTCGTCCTCGTCGCGGAAGCTGCGGCCGAGGAACAGGCTGGCTTCGCGCCCCTCGCCCCAACGCACCGAGGCGCGGCCGCCGGCGGTCAGCCGCACGCCGCCCTCGTAGCGGTCCCAGCCCGGGAAGCGGTCGTCGCGGAACAGGGTTTCCTCGTCCAGCTCGATGAACTGGCTGTCCTCGTTGGGCACCCGCGGATCGAGGTCGGCGTCCGGCGAGGCGGCCAGCTGCAGCATCGGCTCCAGCACGATGTCCGCCCCGTTCTCCAGCCGGCGAATGAGCGGGTAGCGCAGGTCGACGCCGATCGTGGCGTGGGCGCGGGTGACCGTCTCGTCCTCGGCGCCGGGGCCCAGGTCGGAGATCGAATAGGCGTCGAACCGGCCGGTGACGAACGGCTCCCAGCGCAGGCCCCAGCTGGTGGTCTCGGACCGGCGCCAGTCCAGCTTGCCGCTGGCCCGACGGCTGTCCACCCCAGGCAGGCCGGGGGTTCCGGGCGGCGGATTGCCCGGCGCGATCCAGACGGGGTTCAGCACCGGCGCCCCGACGTAATCGGCCCGCTCCAGCAGGACGGCCGAACCCTCCAGCCGCAGCCGACCGCCCAGCACCGGGCCGTTCGGCTCCCAGCGGGCCTCGATCAGGGGGGCGACCAGCGGCAGGATGCCGTTGTCCTCGAACCCGGCGTAGTCGGGCGTCAGCGGCGCCAGGCCCTGCACGCGCAGGCTCTGGAAGGCCATGGCCGCGATCGACAGGTACGACCGCTCGGTCTGGCGCTCGAGCCAGCCCTGGGAGATCAGCCGGCGGTAATCGGCCGGGTACAGGCCGCGCTCGTTGTAGACGTCCTCGATGTCGTAGCGGTCGAACAGGGTCTGGTCGGTCACCCGTTCGGCGGTGAAGCCCCAGCGCCACGGCCCCTCGGGGTCGAACTCGCCGTTGGCCAGGATGTAGGCCCGGTGGTCGTAGGGGCCGAAGCGGACATCCTTTTCCCAGGAGTCGACGGCGCCGGAGCCGTCCAGATCCACGTCGCCGAAATTGCGCTCGTAGCTGTAGCCGGTGCGGGTCTGGACAAAGCCGGTGTCGAACCGCCGCCGCCAGGTCACGTTCAGCAGCGGGTTCACCTCGGAGTTGATCTGGGGGGTGATCACCAGATCCTCGGACGGCGAGAGCACCCACAGATAGGGCTGCTCGTACGACACGCCGCGCAGGTCCGAGAATTCCACGTCCGGCACGAGGAAGCCGGAGGCCCGCTCGACCGTCTGGTCCGGGTGCCAGAACACCGGCAGGTACAGGATCGGCACCCCGGCCACCTTGAACAGGGCGTTGCGGTAGACGATCAGTCGCTGGTCCTGGTCCTGGACCACCGTCTCGGCCTGGATCGACCAGCTGGGCTCCTTCGGCTCACCCTCGTCGG
Organism: uncultured Brevundimonas sp.; assembly: GCA_964591465.1. Classification (GTDB taxonomy): domain Bacteria; phylum Pseudomonadota; class Alphaproteobacteria; order Caulobacterales; family Caulobacteraceae; genus Brevundimonas. The sequence goes on along the minus strand of CAZQBJ010000024.1, from coordinate 3,761 downwards.
TGCAGATGTCGCACGGGGTGAACAGGGCGTAGTTCAGCTCGTTGACCGTCTCGGAGCGGCGCACGGCGGTCGCCGCCATCAGCTTGCCGCCGTCCTCCAGCTCGGTGGCCAGGTTGACCGCGACGCCGGCGCGCAGGTCGCCGTCCAGCTCGAGATGATCAGCGTACTGGACCGAGCCGTCCGGGCTGACCAGCTGGACGTCGCCGCGGGCCAGGAAGATGCCGCTGTCCGAATTGTAGATCACCTCGCCGGCGCTGAGGTTGCGGCCCTCGAAGCGGGCCAGCACGTCGCCGCGGGCGGTGATGGCGCCGGAGGGCTGGTCGTCGGTGATCGCGTCGGCTTCGAAATAGACGCTTTCGGGGGGCAGGCCGTCGGCGCCGACCGGAGCCGGACCGTCCTGGGCCGCGGCCGCCGGCGCGCAGATCAGCGCCGCCGCGCCGGCCAGCAGCCGCAGGCGGAGCGATCGGCGTCGGTGACGGCGCGCGGCGCGATGCATTCATCCCTCCCTGGGGCAGACCCCGACGCCCGTTAGCCGTCTTCGGTATATATGAGCAAGGTCAAGGCCGACAGCGCGGTCAAGAACGACGGCAGCCAGGCGGCCACAACCGGCGGCAGCACCTCGGCCGATCCCATGGCGGTGGTGAACTGGTTGATGAAGAAGAACAGGAATCCAAGGCCCACGCCCGAGACCGCCACCAGGGCCAGGTCGCCCAGGCGCAACAGGCGCAGGGAGAAGGCCGCGGCCAGGATGGTCATGGCGGCGAACATCAGCGGGGTGGCCAGCAGCGACTGCAGGCGCAGGCGGTGGTCGGTGGTCGAGAAGCCGGCGTTGCCGATCCGGTCGATCAGGCCCGGCAGGGTCCACACCGGGGCCGCCTCGGGGGCGAGGAACTGTTCGAACGCCTCGTCCTCGTCGAGGCTGGAGGGCAGGTCGAGGGTCGCATAGGCGGTCGCCTGCTGGCCGGTGACCGCGCCGCGGGCCTTGGTCAGGCGCCAGCGGCCGGCGTTCAGGGTGGCGGTCTCGGCGTCGATCCGTTCGGTGAAGGTCCGCTCGCCGTCGGGCGTCAGGGTGTAGACGAAGATCGACACGTCGTGCAGCCGGCCGCTGCGCCGGTCGCGCCCCTCGGCGCGGATGACCAGCTGGCGCTGGCCGTCGCCCTCGCGCAGCCAAACGACCTCCTCGCCCGGATCGCCGGTGGCGGCGAGGGCGGCGAAGGCGTCGGTCTGCTGGCGGTAGGACTCCGACATCCACGAGGCCGCCGGGCTGACCACCAGCACGGTGAACACGCCCAGGGCCACGGCCGCGCCGGCGGCCGGCAGGACGAACCGCCAGGCCGAGATGCCGGCCGCGCGCATGGCGACCAATTCGCCGCGACGGTTCAGCCCGACGAAGGCGCCCAGGGTACCGAACAGGAAGACGAAGGGCAGCAGCTCGACGATCACCGCCGGCGACTTCATCAGCATCAGGCCCAGAAGGCGGATAGCCGGGATCTCCGCCTCGTCGCCGACGGTGCGGGAGATCTCCACGAAATCCATCAGCATGACCACGGCCGCGATCACCCCCAGGGCGACGGCCAGCGCGCCCAGGGTCTGGGTCAGCACATAGGCTTCGATGCGCTTGAGGCGCAGGGCCTGGGGCCACAAGCGGCTCATGCCGACGCTCCGGGCAGCAGGCGGCCGAACATCCGCCGGGCGCGGGCGGGCAGGGCGCGCGGCCCGCGCAGCACGGCCCGCAGGCCCAGCGCCGCCACCCCCACGGGCAGAAGGTACTGGATGATGTTCAGCCACGGGTTCCAGCTGCTGCCGGCCAGCACCCCGTAGCCGATCACCCGCACGGCCAGGAACACGCCGGCGGCGGTGGCGATACGGCGGGTGTAGCCGGTGCGGCTGAACGGGCCGCCGAGCACCGCGGCCAGGGCCAGGGCGACGGCGGTCAGGTTGTACAGCGGCGAGGAGATGCGCGCGTGGGCCTCGGCCAGCAGGGCCGGCCGGGGCCCGGACTGGGCGATCACCGCCTCGGTCGGGAACACCAGTTCATGCAGCCAGCGGTCCGACTCCTTCAGCCGCAGACCGCCGCCCTCGGTGACGAACGGCTGCAGGTCAAAGGTGTACTGGTCGAACGACAGGAAGTTCAGCACCCCGCTGGAGGAGAACTGCTGGGTCGAGCCGTTGCGCATCACCAGCACGGGCCGGTCGTCGATCCGGTCGAAGCGCGCGGTGTCGGCGTCCCAGGTGGTGGCGCCGGAGTCGGTTTCGCGGTGGATGAAGAGGTTGCGGATCAGGCCGTTCTGATCGACCTGCTGGACGTAGACGGTCAGGCCCCCGGGGGCGCGCACGAACTCGCCCTCGCGCACCAGCACGGCGGCCAGGTCGGTGCGGACCTCATAGGCGGTTTCGCGCGCCTCGCCCTGGGCGGCGGGCTGCAGGAACAGGTTGATGACCAGGCTGGCCAGGACGGCCAGCACGCCGATGCGGATGGCCGGCGCCGCGACCCGCCAGCGGCTCATGCCGCCGGCGAAGCACATCACCAGCTCCTGCTCGCGATGCAGCCGGTTGAGGGCCAGGAGGCAGCCGATGAACACTCCAACGGGCAGAATCACGCTGAGCAACCGGGGGACGGCCAGGGCGGTCAGCTTGAGCATCACCCAGGCGCTCTGGCCGCGCTCGACGATCACCTCGAGCTGATTCAGGCTCTGGCTCAGCAGGCCGATGGCGGCCAAGGCGGCGCAGGCGGCGAGCACCGAAAGCGCGATCTGCTTGAAGAGGTAGCGGTGGATCAGCATCGGGCGCCGGGGAAGTCCCCGTTGCAGGCCGGGGCGTGACGCCTGTATTACACGGGCGACCGCGCCCACGACAACACGGCGGGCGTCCTCTTAGTCTGCGTTAAAGTTACCGGGACTCGCAGCCCCGGCGCGGGAGTCCTGCTAGTCATGAAGATCGAGTTCGTCGCCGAAGCCGGCAAGTCGCCGGTCATCGCGGTCCTGGTGCACGAGGGTCAGCCGCTGGCTGGTCCGGCCGCGGCGCTGGACGCCCGGACCTCCGGAGCCCTGAGCCGGGCGATGAAGGCCAGCCGCTTCAACGGCGCGGCCGTCTCCAGCCTGGCGGTGATGGCCCCGGCGGGCGTCGACGCCGACCAGGTGCTGCTGACCGGGGCGGGCGACGCCAAGACCTATGACGACCTGGCGCTCGAGAGCGCGGTCGGCCACGCCTATCACGCGGTCAAGCTGTCCGGCGCGGACACCCTGACGGTCGACCTGACGGGCGAAACGCCGCAGCGGGCCGCCCGGGCCGGCTTCGCCGCGCGCCTGGCCGCCTACCGGTTCGACAAGTACCGGACCAAGGAAAAGCCGGAGAAGAAGCCGTCGATCACCCGCGTGCGCGTGGTCACCGACGACGTGAAGGCCGCCCAGGCCGCGTTCGAGCCCTTGTCGGCGGTGGCCGACGCGGTGATCTTCGCCCGCGACCTGGTCTCGGAGCCGGCCAATGTGCTGTACCCCGAAGAGTTCGCCCGCCGCTGCAAGGCGCTGAAGTCGCTCGGCCTCGAGGTCGAGATCCTCGGCGAGAAGGAGATGGAGAAGCTGGGCATGCGCACCCTGCTGGCCGTCGGCCAGGGCAGCGTGCGCGAAAGCCAGCTGGCGGTGATGCGGTGGAACGGCGCGGCCGACAAATCGGCCCAGCCGATCGCCTTTGTCGGCAAGGGCGTCTGCTTCGACACCGGCGGCATCTCGATCAAGCCGGCCGGTGGCATGGAAGACATGAAG
>CAZQBJ010000023.1:0-17492 GCA_964591465.1 uncultured Brevundimonas sp. | reverse complement strand
AAGTCCTGGCCGTAGCCGACCGAACCGTGGAAATCGATCATCACCACCGCATAGCCCAGACCCGCGTAGGACTGCGGATTCCAGCGGTAGGACCAACTATTGCCGAACGAGCCCTGGGGCCCGCCGTGGATCAGGAAGGCGACCGGATATTCGCGACCCTCCTCGTAGTCGGCCGGCTTGATCACATAGCCGTGGACCGTCTCGCCGTTCCACCCGGCGAAGGTGAATTGCTCGGCCTCGCCGAACTCCAGGTCCGAAAGGTCGTTGTGCCGGGTGATCGGGATCGGCATCTCGCGGCCGCGGAACGTCTTGCGGTACAGCTCGACCGGCGAGTCCAGCGCGTCGCGGGCGATGACGAAGCCCGAGGGCGTCAGGTCGTACGCGGCCACATGGCCCGGCCCGGTGACCGGGATCACCGCGCCGCTCTGGACGTCGATCTCGAACAGCCGGGTCTGGCCGACGTCCGGAGCCACCGCATACAGCCGGCGACCGTCGTCCGACCACTGCAGCGAGCCGGGCGAGCGATCCCAGTCCGGAGCCACCTCGCGCTCGGCCCCGGTGGCCATGTCGCGGACCATGATCCGGTAGCGGTCGGCCTCGAAGCCGGCGCGGCTCATGGCCAGATAGGCCATCGAGCGGCCGTCGGGCGAGAAGGTCGGGGCGGTGTCCCAGGCCGGGTTGTTCGGGGTCAGGTTCTCCGCCGGGCCGCCGGTCACCGGCGCGCGCCACAGGTCGAAATTGGTGCTCCACGGCTCGGTGCGGCCGGCCAGTCGGGCGGCGAACACGATCGCCTGGCCGTCGGGGGTGAAGACATACTCGCTCTCGTCGCCGAACGGCCGCGACGGCGCGTCGCCGTCAAAGCCCTGCATCACCGCCACCGGCGCGCCCGTGGCGACGCCCCCGGCCAGCGACTGGACGAACACGTGATTGCGCGTGCCGTCGGCCCAGACGTCCCAGTGACGCACGAACAGCTGCTCGTACAGTTGACCCGAGGAGGGCCGGGCCTCGCGTTCAGCCAGGGCGTCGACCGTGCACTGCAGGTCGGGGCACGAGGGGATCACCGCCAGCGACACCGCGATGCGGTCGCCCTGGGGGCTGAGGCGGAAGGTCTGCACGTCCAGCGGCAGGTCCGTGACCTGGGTCGCCGTCACGCCCTGGGCGTCGGTCCGCCAGACCTGGCTGGAGCCCGAGCGAGAGGACAGGAAATACAGGGCGCCGTCGGGGCCCCAGCGCCCCGTGCTGGCGCCCTCGTCCGAAACCGCCAGTCGGCGCGGCTCGGCGTCGCCGGAGAGGTCGGCGAGCCACAGGCTGGTGCGGCCGCGGTTGGCCTCCATGTCGGTGGCGCGCACCGCATAGACGACCCAGCGGCCGTCCGGCGAGACCTGCGGGTCCGACACGCGGTTCATCAACAGCATGTCGTGATAGGTGAACGGCCGGGCTTCGGCGGCGATCGGCGCGGCCAGCAGAGGCAGGGCGCAGATGGCGGCGGTCAGGGCGCTGCGGAAGGCGTGACGCATCGGGGCGTTCCTCGTGAGGCTCTCGGGGTCAGGGGGCGGTGTAGCGGGCGGTCCAGTCCAGAATTTCCTGCTGCCACTGCACCCAGTTGCGCGGGCGCAGCACCCAGTGATTCTCGTCGGGCACATGGACGAAGCGGCTTTCGACGCCCATGCGCTGCAGGGCCGAGAAGGTGGCAAGGCCCTGCTCCATCGGCACGCGGAAGTCGCGGCTGCCGTGCAGCACCAGCATCGGCTTGCGCCATTCCCCGACATAGGTCGCCGGGTTGTGCTGCTGGTACAGCTCCAGGCGCTCCCAGGTCGGGCCGCCGAACTCGGAGATGAAGGTGCCGATATCCATGGCGTTCATCAGCTGCGGCACGTCGAACACCCCGGCGTGGTTGACCAGGCAGTTCCACGGCTCGTTCCAGCGGCCGGCGATCATGTTGACCATGTAGCCGCCGTAAGAGGCGCCCAGGGCGCAGGCGCGCGACTCGTCGATGAAGTCGTAGGCGCGGACCGCATGGGCCCAGCCCTTCTGCAGGTCCTCCAGCGGCCGGTCGCCCCAGTGCTCGTTGATGGCGTCCACGAAGGCCTGGCCGAAGCCGGGCGAGCCGTGGAAATTGACCATCACCACCGCATAGCCGGCCCCGGTGTAGACCTGCGGGTTCCACCGGTAGGACCAGCTGTTGGTCCAGGGCGACTTGGGCCCGCCGTGGATCAGATAGACCGTCGGATAGGTCTGGCCGGGCACATAGCCGGCCGGCCGGAAGACCCAGCCCTGGACCGGCTCGTCGTTCCAGCCGGGGAAGGTGAAATACTCCGGCTCGGGCAGATCGGTTCGAGCCAGCACCTCGGCGTTGTGGTCGGTCAGGCGCACCGGCTCGCCGCCGGCGACGCGGGTGGCGTACAGCTGGGCCGGGCCGGTGAAGTCCTCGCGGGCGAAGACAAGGCGGCCGCGCGCCTCGTCATGGCCGCTGACGGCCCCGTCGCCGCTCAGGTCGCGCACCGCGCCGGTGCGCGGATCGACGGCGAACAGCCGCGTCTGGCCCAGGTCCTGGGCGGTGACCAGAAGGGTGCGGCCGTCCTCGCTCCAGCTCAGATCGTTCGGCGACCGGTCCCAGTCCGGCGCGACCTCGCGGGCGCCCGAACCGTCGGCGGCGCCCAGCATGATGGCCGAGCGGTCGCCGGACAGGCCATCGCGCGAATTGGCCAGCCAGGCCAGCTGGCGGCCGTTGGGCGACAGGGCCGGCGAAAAGTCGGCGGCTGGATTGCCCGGCGTCAGATTCCGCGGAGCGCCGCCGGTCAGCTCGACCCGCCACAGGTCGCTGTTGGTCGAGAAGGCCTCGTACTGGTGGCCGGCGCGGGCGGCGAAGATCAGCGCGCGTCCGTCCGCGGTGAACTGCAGCTGGCCGCGCACGTCGGCGTCGAAGCCCGGAGTCAGGTCGCGCACCGCGCCCTCCGCCAGGCCCGAGCCGTTCAGCGGCTGGAGGAACAGGTGGCTGCGGCGGCCGTCGTGCCAGCGATCGAACACCCGCAGCGGCAGGCGGTCGTAACCGATCACCTGGGCCGGGTTCTCGCGGCCGGCCTTGATCCGGTCGCGGGTGCACTCGAGCGTGTCGCAGTCGATGAACACGCTGACCGACAGCAGCAGGGCGGCGCCGCCGGGCGCGACCTCGAAGCCGCTGACGTCCAGCGGCAGGGCCGTCACCTGGGTCGCGGCCATGCCCGCCGTGTCGGTGCGCCACACCTGGCTGGAGCCGCCGCGCGAGGACAGGAAATAGATCGCCCGGCCGTCGGCGGCCCAGCGGGGGTGCGCCGCCTTGCCCTCGGAGATGGCCAGCTCCCGCGGCGGAGTGCGCCCGTCGACGTCGGCCAGCCAGATGGCGTTGCGCGCGCCGTTCTCGTCCCAGTCGGTGGCCCGGACGCTGTAGAGCACCTGCCGGCCGTCCGGCGACAGCTGCGGGTCGGACACCCGGTCCATCATGGCCAGGTCGCGCAGGGCCAGGCCCGGGGTGGCCGGCTGCACGGCCGTCGGCTCGGCCGCCGGCGCGGCGGCCGCTTCGGTCGGCGGGGGCGCGGCCGCGTCCGGCGGGGTCAGGGCGTCGGGCGCCTGGGTCTCCGGTTGCGGCGTCTGCAGCGGCGAGGCGGCCTCGGCCGGCTCGGCCGGCGGCGTCTGGGCCAGGGCCGCGCCGACGGCGGTCGACAGGCAGAGGGCGGTCAAGGTCGCGCGCAAACCGAAGGTCATTCCTGGAGCCCCTGAAAACTCGTCCGGTCTGCTGCTTAACCAGCGGTCCGGCGGGCGCCAAGCGGCTTGCCCCGCCCGCTGCGCCGGACGATCATCGGAATCGCATGGTTCTGGCTGACAATTCCCCGGTCGAGGTCACGCGCGCGGACGCCCGTCCGGCGGCGCGATCGGCCCACATCGTCGACGTGCTGATCGCCGAGCGGGCCCCGCGCCTGACCGGCTCGATCGCCTGGCCGCTGGTGCGGCCGCTGCTGTACGGCCTGCTCGATTACGGCAAGGCCCGGGCCATGGCCGACGCCATCGGCCCGATGGGCGGGGTGCAGGCGCTGGAGTACGCCTCGCAGCTGCTGGACCTGAGGGTCTCGGCCCTGTGCCTGGAGCGGGTCCCGACCTCGGGGCGGTGCGTGGTGGTGTGCAACCACCCGACCGGGATCGCCGACGGGGTGGCGGTCTACGACGCGCTCAAGCGGGTGCGGCCGGACCTGATCTTCTTCGCCAACGCCGACGCCATCCGCGTCTCGCCGGGCCTGGCCGAGACCATCATCCCGGTCGAGTGGGTCGAGACCAAGCGGACCCGCGAAAAGACCCGCGCGACTCTGGAAGCGGCCCGCGCGGCGTTCGAGGCCGAGCGGTGCGTGGTCATGTTCCCCGCCGGACGGCTGGCGCGGGTTTCGAAGGACGGCTCGCTGACCGATCCGGACTGGGCCTCGACCGCCACCTCCCTGGCCCGCCGGCACCGGGCCCCGATCGCGCCGGTCCACGTCGCCGGCCCCTATTCGAAGCTGTTTCACCTGTTCGACCGGTTCTCGCAGGAGCTGCGCGACGTCACCCTGTTCCATGAGCTGCTGAACAAGCGCGGCAAGGCCTTCCAGCTGACCGTGGGCCACCCGATTCCGCCCGAGCAGCTGGATCCGGACGCGCCGCGGGCGACCTACGCCCTGAAGGCCTTCATCGAACGGGTGCTGCCGGCCCAGCCCGACGCGGAGTTCGCGTGACGACCCTGCCCCCGATCCCCCTGCCGGACGCCGAGGCCACGGCGCGGCTCGGCGCGGCCCTCGCCCGCCGCCTGAGGCGCGGGGACGCGGTGCTGCTGTACGGTCCGCTGGGCGCCGGCAAGTCGACCCTGGCGCGCGGACTGGTCCGGGCGCTGACCCGGCCGGACGAGGACGTGCCGTCGCCCACCTTCACCCTGGTCCAGTTCTACGAGGGGCCGCTGGCCGTCGCCCATTTCGACCTCTACCGTCTGGAACGCCCCGAAGAGGCGTGGGAGATCGGACTGGAAGACGCGCTGGAGACCGGCTGCGCGATCGTCGAATGGCCCGAGCGGCTGGGGGACGATCTGCCCCCGGACCGGCTGGAGGTCGTCCTGTCTGAGGCCGGCGCGGGACGGCAGGCGCAGCTGACGGCGCATGGAAGCTGGAAGGGACGTGAGCTTGATTTCCGATCGTGAGGCCCAGCGGCTGGCCCTGCTGAAACGGGCCGGCCTGGCCGCGGCCGAACGTCATCCGCTGCCCGGCGACGCCTCGACCCGCCGCTATGAACGGCTGATCACCCCCGGCGGCGCCGCCCTGATGCTGATGGACCAGCCGCCGGCCGCCGAAAGCCCGCCATGCGCGCCCGACTGGACCCCCGACGAGCGCCGCGCGGCCGGCTGGAACGCCCTGGCGCGGCTGTCGGCCGGCCGCATCGAGGCCTTCGCCGCGGTGGCCGAGCACCTGCGCGCGGTCGGCCTGTCGGCGCCGCAGATCGTGGCCGTCGACGCCCCCGCCGGCCTGGCGGTGATCGAGGATTTCGGCGACGACCTGTTCGCCCGGGTGATCGCCGCCGGCGAGCCGGAGACCCCGCTGTATCTGGCGGCGGTAGAGGCCTTGGCGGCCCTGCACGCGGCCGGATCGCCGCCGGCGACCCTCAGCGGCCCCGGGGGCGACTGGCCGGTGCTGACGTACGACGCGACGGCCCTGATGGGCGGGGCCGAGCTGTTCGTCGACTGGCTGCCGAAGCTGAACCCGGCGCTGCAGTTCGGTCCGGCGGCGCGCGACGAATGGACCGCCGCCTGGGCGCCGGTCGCCGCCGCCGGCGAAGCCGGCGCGCGGGTGCTGGCCCACCGCGACTATCACGCCGAGAACCTGATCTGGCTGCCCGGCCGCGAAGGGCCGGCGCGGGTCGGCATGATCGACTTCCAGGACGCGGTGCTGGCGCACCCGGCGTGGGACCTGCACTCGCTGTTGCAGGACGCCCGCCGCGACGTCTCGCCTGAGCTCGAGGCGATCGGGCTGGACCGGTATTTCGAGATCACCGGGGTCGAGGCCGAGCCATTCGGGCGCGACTACGCGGCCCTGGCGGCCCTGAACGAGGCGCGCATCCTGGGCATCTTCGCCCGCCTGATCGTGCGCGACGGCAAGGCGCGGTATCGGGCCTTCATGCCGCGCGTGTGGCGGCATCTGGAACAAAACCTGAAACGTCCGGAACTGTCGGAGCTGCGTGGCTGGTTCGACCGCCACGTTCCTTCTGAGGCCCGTTCATGACTTCACCGACCACCGCCATGGTGCTGGCCGCCGGCCTGGGCACTCGCATGCGGCCCCTGACCGACGACCGGCCCAAGGCGCTGGTCGAGGTCGGCGGGCGGGCGCTGATCGACCATGTGCTGGACCGGCTGGCCGACGCCGGGGTCGAACGGGCGGTGGTCAATGTCCACTGGTTCGCCGACCGGCTGGAGGCCCATCTGGCCGGACGAAAGAGGCCGGCCATCGCCATTTCGGACGAGCGGGATCGGCTGCTGGAGACTGGCGGCGGTCTGAAGAAGGCCCGGCCCCTGCTGGGGGACGCTCCGGTGTGGGTGGCCAATATCGACAGCGTCTGGACCGACCGCGGCGACGCCCTGGGCGCCCTGGCCCGCCTGTGGGACCCCGAGCGGATGGACGCGGCCCTGTTGCTGGCGCGGCGCGATGGGGCGATCGGCTTCGACGGCGCCGGGGACGTGTTCCTCGGCGAGGACGGCCGGCTGACCTTCCGCGGGGACGCGCCCGAAGCGCCGTACGCCTACATGGGGGTGCACATCACCCGGCCGCAGATCGTCGACGACGGCCCGGACGGCCCCTTCTCGCTCAGCCCGATCTGGCGACGGCTGGCCGCGCGCGGGCGGCTGTACGGCTGCGTGCTGGACGGCGACTGGATGCACGTCGGCGATCCGCAGGCGCGCGCGGCGGCGGAGGTCCGGCTGGCGGGCGGACGATGAACGGCCGTTACGACCCCTTCGCCGGCGCCGCGCCGCGCTGGCGCGCCATCGAGGCCCACCGGCCGTTCCTCGACGACCTGGCCGCCGGGGTGCTGGCGTGGATCGGCGACGCGCCGCCGGAGACCCTGTCGGACGCGGTGATCCTGCTGCCGAACCGGCGCGCCGCGCGGGCCTTCACCGCCGCCCTGGCGCGGGGCGCGGGCGGGCGGCCGTTGCTGCTGCCGCAGGTGCGCCCGCTGGGCGATCTGGAGGAGGACGAGCCGCCGTTCGCGCCCGGCGCCCTGGGACTCGACCTGCCGCCGGCCATCGCCCCCCTGACCCGCCGGTTCGAGATGGCCCGGATGATCGTCGAGGAGTTCGCGCCGGGCCTGTCGCCGCTGCGGGCGCTGGAGCTGGCCGACGCCCTGGGCGGGTTCCTCGACTCGTGCCAGCTGGAGGAGATCGGGGATCTCGGCGCGGTCGGCGGCCTTGTGACCGGCGAACTGGCCGAGCACTGGCAAGCCTCCGCCGAGTTTCTCGGCCTGGCGGCCGAGGCCTGGCCCCGGCGACTGGCGGCCATGGGTCTGGTCGATCCGGCCTGGCGGCGGGCGCGGCTGCTGCGCCTGCTGGCCGACGCCTGGCGCGAGCGCCCGCCCGAACAGCCGGTGATCGCCGCCGGCTCGACCGGCTCGGCCCCGGCCGCGGCGGACGTGCTGGCGGCGGTGGCCGCCGCCCCGCGCGGCTGCGTCGTCCTGCCGGGTCTGGACCGCGAGCTGGATCCGAAGGTCTGGGCCGGCCTGAAGACGGCCGAACAGCACCCGCAGAACGCCCTGTGGCGGCTGCTCGACAGGCACGGGATCGCCCGCGAGGCGGTCGAGCCGTGGTTCACGCCGGAACTGCCGGCGGCGACCCTGGCCCGCGGGCGGGCCCGCCAGCGTTTGCTCAACGAGGCCCTGCAGCCGGCCGAGGCGACCGACGACTGGCGCACGGTGATCGGCCAGCTGCGCGCCGACGCCGGGGCGGCCGGCGCCGCCGACCCCATCGCCGAGGGGCTGAAGGGCCTGACCGTGCTGACGGTGCACGCCGAGGAGGACGCCGCCGCCACCATCGCCCTGATGATGCGCGAGACGCTGCAGACCCCTGGCCGGACGTGCGCCCTGGTCACCCCGGACCAGGGCCTCGGCCGCCGGGTGGCGGCGCGGCTGGCGCGGTGGGGCGTGATCCCCGACATCTCGGCCGGCCAGCCGCTGTCGCGCATGGCGGCCGGACGGCTGATCGACCTGGCCGCCCGGTTCATGGTCGAGCCGCTGGATCCGCACGCCCTGCTGGGGCTGCTGAAACATCCGCTGGCGAGGCTCGACCTGGGCGAAACCGATTTCCCGCGCGCCCGCGCGGCCTTGGAGCTGCACGCCCTGCGCGGGCCGCGGCGGCGCAGCTGGACCCGGGCGCGCGAGGCCTTGGCAAGGGCGGCGGCACCGCGCGACGACGGCCAGGAACGCTCCGAGCGGACTCTGGCGGAAGTCTCGGCGGCGGGCGTCCTGCTGGACCGGCTGGAAACAATGTGGGTCGAGGCGGCGGCGCGGTTCGCCCCGGCCGCGCCGCTGGACGCGGCGGCCCGCGCCCTGACCCGCCTGGTCGAGACCCTGGCCGGGCCGCAGGCCTGGGCCGGCCCGGACGGCGAGGCGGCCGCAGCCCTGATGGCCTCGCTGATCGAGGGCGGGGCCGCCCTGGGCGAGGTATCGCCAGCGGATTTCGCCCGCCTGGTTCACGCCCTGCTGCACGAGCAGACGGTCCGCACCGGCGGGGCCACCCATCCGCGCCTGCGCATCCTCGGGGCCATCGAGGCCCGCATGGTCCGCGCCGACCTGATGATCCTGGCCGGGCTTGAGGAAGGCGTCTGGCCCAATGCGGCGCCGACCGATCCCTTCCTGTCGCGGCCGATGCGCAAGGCGCTGGGCCTGCCGCCGCCCGAGCGGCGTCTGGGCCAGACCGCCCAGGACTTCGTCCAGGCCGCCTGCGCCGATCAGGCGGTGCTGGTCCATTCTGAGCGCCGCGGCGGCCAGCCGGCGGTGAAGTCCCGCTGGCTGTGGCGGCTGGAGATGCTGACCCGGGGCGCCGATGCGCCGGAGACCCGGGTCGAGCTGGAGCGACCCTCGCTGCACAGGGCCCAGGCCCGGGCCCTGGACGCGCCGGCCGATCCGCGCCCCCGCTACGCGCCCCGGCCGCGGCCCAGGCCGCCGGTGGCGCGACGCCCGCGCGAGCTGCCCGTGACCGGCGTCGAGCGCTGGGTGCGCGACCCCTATGCGGTCTACGCCCGCTATGTGCTGGGCCTGCGCCAGCTGGACCGGCCGGGCCAGTCGGCCGAGGCGCTGGCCCGGGGCAATGCGGTGCACAAGGCGGTCGAGCGCATGACCCTGGCCTGGCCGGGCGTCCTGCCCGAGGACTGCGCCGACCAGATCGAGGCCCTGCTGCTGGAGGAGCTGGCCGGCCACGGCTTCGAGGACGCCCTGATGGCCCGCGAGGCGCCGCTGGCGCGCAACTGCGCGCGGTGGCTGGCCGAGTTCGAGGCCGGGCGTCGGGCCCGGGGCGTCGAGCTGCGCGTCGAGGAAAAGCTGCGCCTCAGCTTCCCGGCCCCGGCCGGCCCATTCACCCTGACGGCCAAGGCCGACCGCATCGAGCTGTCCGCCACCGGCGCGGCGGTGCTCGATTTCAAGACCGGCCAGATCCCGACCGCCAAGCAGATGAAGAGCGGGTTCGCGCCGCAGCTGACCCTGACCGGGGCCATCCTGGCCGAGGCCGGGCTGGCGGACCGCGGGCCGGTCGAGCCCGAAGAACTGACCTATGTCCGCGTCGTCGGCCGCAAGGTTCCCGGACAGGTGGCGACCCACGCCGCCGGCCCCGAGGCCGCGGCCCTGTCCCTGGCGGCGCTGGAAGGCCTGCAGCGGCGCGTGGCCCGTTTCGACGACCCGGACACCGCCTACCCCAGCTGGGTCGCGCCGCAGTTCATGGGGACCTTCGGCGGCAACTATGACCACCTGGCCCGGGTCTGGGAGTGGCACGTGGTCGGGGCCGAGGACGGAGACAGCGAATGAGCGCGCGCGTCCTGCCGGACCCCTACCAGATCCGCGCCGCCGATCCGGGGCTGTCGGTCTTCGTCACCGCCAACGCCGGCTCGGGCAAGACCTCGACCCTCGTCGACCGGGTCGCGCGCCTGCTGCTGCGCGAGGTGCCGCCGGCCGAAATCCTGTGCGTCACCTACACCAAGGCGGCCGCCGCCGAGATGCAGGCGCGCCTGTTCGCCCGGCTGGGCGACTGGGCGGTGATGAGCGACGCGAGCCTCTCGCGGTCGCTGGCCGACCTGTCCGGGATCGACGAGCGCGACGCGCCGCACGACGAGCTGTCGCGGGCCCGGCGGCTGTTCGCCCGGGCGCTGGAAACGCCCGGCGGCCTCAAGATCCAGACGATCCACGCCTTCTGCGAACAGGTGCTGCGGCGCTTCCCGCTGGAGGCGGGGGTGTCGCCGCGCTTCACCGTGCTGGAGAACGAGGCGGCCGCGGCCCTCTCCCACGCCGCGCGCGAGGAGCTGGCGCGCCGGGCCCTCGCCGATCCCGAAGGGCCGGTGGGGCAGGCCTACGCCCATTTCGCGGTCGAGCTGGACTGGGGGGCGTTCCAGGCCCTGCTGGGCATGATCGAGGCCGAGCGGGACAAGCTGACCGACTACACCGCCCGGGTGGCGTCCGGCGCGGCGCCGTCGCCCCATGTGGTGGCGCAGGCCGATCCGACGCAGAGCGCGGAATCGATCGAGGCGGAATTCCTCCGCGGACTGGACCGCCGCCAGTGGCTGACCATGGCCGAGGCCATGGCGACCGGTTCGGTCAACGACCAGAAATGCGCCGGCCGGATGCGGGCCGCCACCTGGAGCCTGCCGGGCCTGGCCGAGGTGTTCGCGACGGGCAGCGGCGAGCCGCGCAAGTCGATGGCGACCGCCCGGGCGCCGGCCGCGGCGGGGGCCTGGCTGGACCGGATGCAGGCGGCCTGGCTGTCGGCCCGCGACGCCTGGCGCAAGGCGAAGCTGGCCCAGGACACCGTCCACGTGCTGACCCTCGCCGAGGCGCACGCGCGGCTCTACGAGCAGGCCAAGGCGGCGCAGGGGGCGCTGGACTTCGGCGATCTGGTCGCCCGCACAGTCGACCTGCTGACCCGGCGCAGCTCGGCGGCGTGGGTGCTGTACAAGCTGGACGGCGGCCTGTCGCACATCCTGGTCGACGAGGCTCAGGACACCGCGCCGCAGCAATGGGACATCCTGCGGGCCCTGACCGAGGACTTCTTCTCCGGTCAGGGCGCCGAGCGGAAGGGGACCGGCCAGGACGCGCCCCGCACGGTGTTCGCCGTCGGCGACGAGAAGCAGTCGATCTATTCGTTCCAGGGCGCGCGCCCCGAGCGGCTGCGCCAGGAGGCCCACCGCTACGACGTCCAGGTCACCGCCGCCGGGGCGAGGTTCGACGGCGTCGACCTGACCACCTCGTTCCGCTCGACGCCCCAGGTGCTGAAGTTCGTCGACGCAGTGTTCCACGACCCGGCGCGCACCGCCGCCCTGGTCGGCGATCAGGTCGGGTCCGTGCCGCCGCACGTGGCGCGCCGCGAGGCCCATCACGGCAGCGTGGAAATCTGGCCGCTGTCCCAGGGCGTCAAGCCGCCTGAGCCGGACGCCTGGGACCCGGTGGACCAGGAGCCGCCGACCAGCGGCCGCAAGCAGCTGGCCGCCGATCTGGCGGCCGAGATCCAGCGGCAGGTGACCGACGGGGTCGCCGTCTATGACCGCCGTTCGGGCGAACTGCGGCCCTGCGCCTACGGCGACTTCCTGGTGCTGGTGCGCCGTCGCGACGCGACCTTCGAGGAGATCATCCGGGCGCTGAAAAGCGCCGGCGTGCCGGTGGCCGGCGCCGACCGGCTGAAGCTGTCGTCGCACATCGTGTTCGACGACCTGATCGCCCTCGCCCGCTTCGCCCTGTTCCCCGACGACGAGCTGAGCCTGGCCGAGGTGTTGCGCGGGCCGCTGTGCGACGTGGACGAGGACAGCCTGTTCGACCTGGCCGGGGCCGATCCGAAGCGCCGGCGGCTGTGGCGCGAACTGCGCGATCGGGCCGGCGAACGGGCGGAATGGGCGCGCGCCCGGGCCCTGCTGCAACACGCCCTCGACAGTCGCAGCCAGGATCCCTTCGACTTCTTCTCGGGCCTGCTGAACCGGGTCGACGACACCGGCCGGTCGGGCCGGGCCCGCATTCTGACCCGTCTGGGCCGCGAGGCCGAGGAGGCCATCGACGAGACCCTGAACCAGGTGCTGGCGGCCGAGGAGCGCGGCGGCATCGATCTGGAGACCTGCGTCGCCCTGCTGGAAGCGGCGGATGTCGAGGTGAAGCGCGAGCTGGAAGGCGCGCGCAACGAGGTGCGGGTGATGACCGTGCACGGGGCCAAGGGGCTGGAGGCGCCGGTCGTGATCCTGCCGGACACCACCGGCAAGGCGAAGGCGCAGGGCCCGTCGCTGATGCCCGTCGCCCTGGAGGACGGGTCCGAGGCCTGGCTGATGTGCCCCGGCGCGACCGGGGAGGACTGCCCGGCCTCCGCGGCGGCCCGTGCGGCGCGTCAGGCGCGCACCGACGCGGAGACCCTGCGGCTGCTGTACGTCGCCCTGACCCGCGCCCGCGACCGGGTGATCATCCTGGGCCGGGCCTGCGGCAACCGAAAGGAAGGGTTCGACGAGGGCAGCTGGTGGGACGTGCTGAGCCGGACCTTCGACGCCTTGCCGGAGGTCCAGACGCTGCCCGACGGCCGGCGGCGCTTCGGCCCTGAGCCGGTGAGGCTGGGCGCGGCCGGCGCCGCCGCCGAGCCGGCGGTCGCGGCGCCCGACTGGGCCGCCTCGCCGGCGCCGGCGGACCCGGGGGCGCGGTACGCGGCGCCTTCGCGGCTGGAGGATGCGGCCCGCATCCCCGCCCCCTCGCCGCTGGCCTCCGCCGGGCCCGGCGCGCCGCTGGGCCGGTTCCGTCGCGGCGATCTGATCCACCGGCTGTTGGAGCGGCTGCCCGAGATCGCGCCGGCCGACCGGCCCGACGCCGCCCGCCGGCTGCTGGCTCGCGAGCGCGACCTGGACGACGCCCAGCGGGCCGAGATGACCGCCGCGGCCTTCGCCGTGCTGGACGACGCCCGGTTCGCGCCGGTGTTCGGCCCGGGCAGCCGGGCCGAGGTCGCGGTGACCGGCGTGGTGGGCGGCGTGCCGGTCTCGGGCCGGCTGGACCGGCTGGTGATCACGCCCGAGCGGGTGCTGGTGGTCGATTACAAGACCAACCGGCCGGCGCCGGACCGGGCCGAGGACGCCGATCCGGCCTATGTCGCCCAGATGGCCGTGTACGCCGCGGTCCTGGCCGAGCTCTATCCGGACCGCCCGGTCGAGGCGGCGCTGGTGTGGACCGACGGGCCGAAGCTGACCCCCGTGCCGCCGGCGCTGATGGCCGAGGCGCTGGCCCGGCTGACCCTCGTCGCCTGAGACAATTGCGCCGCCCCGGCCGGGCCCCTACATCCCCGCTTCGGGAATCGCGCTACGGTTCGCGCCCAACCAAGGAGACTTACATGGCCACGCTCAAGGTCACCGACGACAGCTTCGACACCGACGTTCTGAAGGCGTCCAAGCCCGTGCTCGTCGATTTCTGGGCGGAGTGGTGCGGCCCCTGCAAGCAGATCGGCCCGGCGCTGGAGCAGATCTCCGAGGAGCTGGCCGACCAGGTGGCGGTGGCCAAGATCAATATCGAGGACTCCCCGATGACGCCGTCGAAGCTGGGCGTGAAGGGCATCCCGACCCTGATGCTGTTCAAGGACGGGCACATGACCTCGATGAAGGTCGGCGCCATGCCCAAGCAGAAAATCCTCGAGTGGCTGGCCGAATCCGGGGTGACGACGGCGGCCTAGCCTTCCCCTACGCCGGCCAGGTGTCGCGGCTGGCGCCCAGCACCTCGCCGGCCAGATACAGCGATCCGCAGATGACCATCCGCCCGGCGCCCTCCGCCAGGGCGTCGGCCAGGGCCGCCTGAACCGACGACGCCGGCTGGGCGGCCAGACCGGCCGCGCGCGCCGCCCCGGCCACCGCGACCGGATCGGCTGCCGCGCCCTCGAAGGCCACGGCGCGCACCGGCGCGCCCAGCGGGGCCAGGGCTTTGAAGAAGCCGTCGGCGTCCTTGTTGCCCATCAGGCCGCAGATCAGCGCCAGCCGACGCGGGGCGCGCTGGTTCAGCTGGTGCAGGGCGTCAGCCAGGGCCGCGGCGGCGTGCGGATTGTGCCCGCCGTCCAGCCAGAGCTCGGCGCCGGCGCCTACGGCGGACTCGCCATAGGGCCCGGCGGTCAGCCGCTGGAGCCGCGCCGGCCAGCGGGCCCCGGCCAGACCCGCGGCGATGGCCGCGGCCGGCAGATCCAGCTCCGCCGCGGCGGCCACGGCCAGGCCGGCGTTGTCCACCTGGTGCGGACCGAACAGGGCCGAGGCCGGCAGATCCAGAAAACGCTCCGCGTCCTGCCAGGCGAGGCCCGCCCGCTCCGCCCAGGCGTCGAAATCCACTCCCATGACGGTCAGCGGCGCGGCCACGCGGGCGGCCTCGGCCTCGATCGCCGCCATCGCGGCTTCGTCCTGCCGCGCGACGATGGCGCGCACGCCAGGCTTGAGAATACCGGCCTTCTCGGCCGCGATGGCCGCCAGGTCGGTTCCGAGGAACTCGGCGTGGTCCAGGGCCACCGGCGTGATCACGCTCAGCAGCGGCCGGTCGACGACGTTGGTCGCGTCCAGCCGTCCGCCCAGCCCGACCTCCAGCAGGGTCAGGTCGGCCTCGACGTCGGCCATGGCCACGAAGGCCGCCGCCGTGGTGGCCTCGAAAACGGTGGCCTCCACCCCCGCCGCCTCGACCCGGTCCAGGGCCTCGGTCAGGGCCGCATCGGAGATCAGGCTTCCGGCGATGCGGATCCGCTCGTTGAACCGGACCAGATGCGGCGAGGCGTAGACATGCACCCTCAGCCCGGCCGCCTCGGCCATGGCGCGCAGGAAGGCGACGGTCGAGCCCTTGCCGTTGGTCCCGGCCACGTGAACCACGGGTCCCAGCCGCCGCTGGGGATCGCCCAGGGCGGCGCAAAGGGCGCGCATGCGCGTCAGGGACAGGTCGATCTTCTGGGGGTGCCGCGCCAACAGGCGGGCGGAAATCGGGTCCATCGCCCGTCAGCCGGTCAGGCCGCCTCGCGCTTGCCGCCCATCAGCATGGACAGGATGGCGCCCAGGATCTGCGGCAGCTCCTTGCGGTGCACCACCCGGTCGACCATGCCCTTCTCGACCAGATACTCCGCGCGCTGGAAGCCCGGCGGCAGCTTCTCGCGGATGGTCTGTTCGATGACCCGCGGACCAGCGAAGCCGATCAGCGCCCCCGGCTCGGCCAGGTGCACGTCGCCCAGCATGGCGTAGCTGGCCGTCACGCCGCCGGTCGTCGGATCGGTCAGGACCACCACATACGGCAGCCGCGCCGCCTTCAGCTCCTGGATGGCCAGGGTGGTGCGCGCCATCTGCATCAGGGACAGGGCCCCTTCCTGCATGCGCGCGCCGCCGGCGGCGGTGAAGCACACCATCGGGCAGCCGCGCTCGATGGCCGCCCGGGCGGCGGCGATGAAGCCCTCGCCGGCGGCCATGCCCAGCGATCCGCCCATGAAGGCGAAGTCCTGCACCAGCGCCACGGCCGGGGTCCCGGCGATGCGGCCGTAGCCGATCGACATGGCGTCCCGACGGCCGGTGGCCTTGCGCGCCGCCGCCAGCCGTTCGCGATAGGGCCGGCCGTCGGAGAATTTCAGCGGGTCCTCGGGGACCTCGGGGCTGGGCAGCAGCTCGTAGTCGCCGTCATCGAAGGTGATGCCCAGCCGGGTCTCGGCCCCGATCCGCATGTGCCGGCCGGCCGGCGTCACCCACAGGGCGGCCTCCAGATCCGGCCGATAGATCATCTCGCCGGTGTCGGGGCATTTGACCCACAGGTTTTCGGGCGTGTCGCGACGGCCCACGATCTTGCGCACGCCGGGCGCGAAGCGGGCCAGCCAGCCGCCGCGCTCGCCGCCGCGGCGCTCGCCGGCGCGCGGGTTGCCCTTGGGGCCTTTATCGTCGGGCTTTTCGGCCATCGCCATGTTCTTAGCCTTCCTCGTCCGCCGGCGCGAGCCGCGCGCGGCGGATCGCCTCGCCCAGCGCCGCCGCCGCCTCGACAACCGCCGGAACCGCCGGCCGGTTCTGCGCCACGGCGCTTTCGATCTCCCCGACCAGGGCCGAGCCGATCACCACCGCGTCGGCGATGCGCGCGATGGCCGCCGCCTGTTCGGGGGTCCTGATGCCGAAACCGACGGCCACGGGCAAGTCCGTCGCCCTGCGGATGCGCGCCACGGCCGGCCCGACCCGATCGGCCTCGGCCGCCTTGACCCCGGTCACTCCCGCCACCGACACATAGTAGACAAAGCCCTGGCCGCGCGGATCGGCCGCCGCCTGGGCCACCACCTGCGGCAGACGCGCGTCGTCGGTCGTGGGGGCCACCAGCGGGATCAGGTCCAGCTTGTTGGCCGCCAGGGCCGCGGCCAGCGGTCCGGCCTCCTCCGCCGGGCAGTCGACCACGATCAGCCCGTCCGCCCCGGCCGCCGCGGCATCGCGCGCGAAGGCCTCGTAGCCGTAGCTCTCGATCGGATTGAGGTAGCCCATCAGCACGATGGGCGTGACCGTGTCGAAGGCCCGGAACCGGCGCACCAGGTCCAGCACCCGGGCGGTCGTCATGCCGGCCCCGAGGGCGCGCTGGGCGGCCTTCTGGATCGACGGCCCCTCGGCCATCGGATCGGAGAACGGCAGGCCCAGCTCGATGATGTCGGCGTGCTCGGCCACCTGCCGCAGGATCTCCAGCGAGGTCTCCGGGTCCGGATCTCCGGCCATCAGATAGGTGATGAAGACGGCCCGGTCGCGGTTGCGCGCGAACGGCCCGCCCAGCCGCCAGCCGTCGGCATAGCTCTCGCGAGGCGCGCTCACAGCTCCACCCCCAGGCGCCCCGCCACGGTCGGGATGTCCTTGTCGCCGCGGCCCGACAGCAGCACGACCACATCGCCGCCGGCCCCGACCTCGCGCGCCACATCGCCGACCCGGGCCAGCGCATGGCTGGGCTCCAGCGCCGGGATGATGCCCTCCAGCCGCGAGCACAGCTGGAACGCCTCCAGCGCCTCGGCGTCGGTGGCGGCGCGATACTCGGCCCGGCCGCTTTCGTGCAGCCAGGCGTGCTCCGGCCCGATGCCCGGATAGTCGAGTCCGGCCGAGATCGAGTGCCCCTCCAGGATTTGCCCGTCGGCGTCCTGCAGCAGATAGGTCCGGTTGCCGTGCAGCACGCCGGGCCGGCCGCCCTGCAGGCTGGCGGCGTGAGCCGGCGTGTCCAGCCCGTGACCGGCGGCCTCGACCCCGATCAGGCGCACGGCCTCGTCCCCGATCAGCGGGTGGAAGGCGCCG